>CAZCVY010000032.1:0-46865 GCA_964501985.1 uncultured Acidobacteriota bacterium
ACGCCCGCCTGTTTCGCCTGGCGCGCGACCAGGAGCGCATCCAGCACGAAATGTTTTTGGCGCGGAATATCCAGCGGGGATTGTTGCCGCGTGAATTGCCGCAAAGTGATTACTTCCAGGTCGTCAGCATCACCACACCTACGGACGCCGTGGGAGGGGACTACTATGACGTGGTGGCGCTTCCCGACGGGCGTTACGGATTTGCGCTGGCCGACGTATCCGGCAAAGGCCTGCCTGCCGCGCTGATGGCGGCGACCCTCCAGGGGGCATTCGGCGCCGTCGCCGCCGGAGCGCCCGACCTTAGCGAGCTCTTTCGTCGCGTGAACGAATACTTATGCGAGCGCACGCCACGCGAGATGTTTGCCACGCTTCTCTATGGAGTGCTCGACCGGCAGGGTGGATTTGAATTCGTCAACGCGGGACATATCCCGCCCCTGGTGGTGCGTGCCGAGGGCGGTGTCGAGCAGCTCCATTCTTCGAATTTCCCCGTGGGCCTCTTGCCCAACGTTTCTTTCGAGGTCGATCACGCCCAAATCTATCCCGGTGATTTGATTGTGACCACCTCCGACGGCGTCACGGAAGCGACCGATACCCTTGGCGGGCTTTATGGGGATGCCCGTCTGCTCTCCCTCCTCGAAGGTTGCGCCGGCCTGACACTGGATGAAGTGGTGGCACGGATCCTGGAAAGCATTCGCGAGTTTGTCGGCACCGCTCCCCAGTCAGACGACATCACTATATCCCTCGTGCGATTCGGACCCAATGAATAGGCGTAGGCCCCCCCTGGTGGGCGCCCACCGGGGCCGACTGGGCCCCGGCGTGGGCAGGCACAGGGCCCGCCCCAACGGCGTGAAATGAATTCGTTTGCTCGGTTAATTGTCCCGGGCTCGATCGAGGGCCGCTTGGAACTGCGGATTGTTCGGAGCCAGATCCACTGCCTGGCGAAACTGGTTTTTCGCTTTGCGGGGCTCGCCCTTTTTCTCCAGGATTTGTCCAATCCGGAAGTGTACGACGGCCAGCCGCGGTCTCTCGCGCTCCAATTGCTGGAAGGCGGCAAGGGCCCCGTCCATGTCACCCTTCCCCTCCAGCGCGTTGCCGAGATTCAGACCAATGACTTCATTGCTCGGACCCAGGCGCTGCGCCTCACGGAATTCCGCAATCGCCCCGTCTTTGTCACCCTGCCGCGCAAGGGTCAGGCCCAGGTTGTTATGGGCCATATCGAAATCCGGGTTCAGCTTCAGGGCCGCGTGATACTCGGCAGCCGCACCGGTAAAGTCTTCCTGTAACCGCAAAGCATTGGCCAGGGCAAAGTGCGCCATGTCGCTCTCCGGATTCAGTTGGATGGCCAACCGCGCTTCCTTCCTCGCTTCGTCCGTTTTATTCTGAAAATTCAGCGCGCGGGATAGCGCCATGTGCAAATAGGAATTCTGCGGGTCCAGCTCAACCGCCGCGCGATACTCCTCCTCCGCCTTGACGTAGCGATGGTCCTGAAGGAATTCAGCACCCTGGGCCGCGTGCTGCGCCAACTCCTCTTGCCTTGCTTCCTCCTGTTTGGTACTGGGAGTGGGCTTGACGTCAGGGGCAGCCGTGGTACCGGTGGCCGGAGTGACGCGAGAGGTTGTCGTTGTGGAGGTCGATGGAGCGCTCGGGGTGTTTGGGGCATTCGGCGGGGCGGCGGGGGCGGTCGTGGCGCTCGTGGCATTCGTCACGTGGGCCGACAGAAGAGCCTTGGAAAGGTCGTCTTCACCGCCGGCCTTTTGCACTTGGGCCAGGAAAGAGGCGTTGAGAGTGAAATCGATTCCGCGCTGCGCAACGAGCATCGATACGCGGGAACTGGGAACGTCGCCTCCCAGTAGCGCCAGAATCTGCGCGCGGTTCAGGGGCTTTTCTGGCGCCTTGCTGGTGGTCTGCGCCGCCACGGTCAGGGCCGCTAAGATGATCCACAAAAGAGTTGTAATAACTCCTTGACGCTTCATTTCAACCTCCGGAAAACCCCTGGACTGGAACGAGTAGACGGTAGATGATAGACGGAATGTAAGGGAATATCACCAATCCCACAGTCCACCTGGAACCTACTATTCCTTACTGGTGAGAATTGCAAAATATGGTGATGATCAGGGGCGCAGCGCGGGCGCGTCCCGTTCCCGCCAGCGCGCGGGCAGGATGCCCACGCTCCGGCGGGCGCGACGCCCGGGTTACGAAAAGAGCTCTTCACGACGTTTTGCAATCCTCAGTGAGTCGGTTGCCGCTTCCCCATATTCGACCTACGATCTAACACCTACCTTAACCCGCGCCTATCACCGCCTACGCAGGTTCACCGGACGGATGGTACCGTCGGGTTGGACCACACCGCGAATGCCGGGCGTGACGCCTGCCGGTACGCCTCCGGTAGCCTTGGCGTTGGCGGTCCCGCGGCCCTGAAATTCGTCTCTGTACCAATTTTGAATTTCCGAGAGCCCACTCAGTTCGATAGGCGGAAGTTCGCCCGAAGGACTGAATACAAAAATCGTCTCGCACGCGTGGCCGGTGAACTCGTCGTCGGCGCCGTGCTGCACCATCTCGACCCCGATCGCACGGTTCACTTCGCGCTGCACGTCGTAGAACTTCGGACCGCGCCGGGCGTTTTGTACACCCTGCACCTCGGTGACGAGCGCAACGATGGCGGACTCATGTCCGGGCACGACGATCGCTTTCAAATCGTAGTCGCCGTAAATGTACTTGCCATCGAGTTTGACGCAGCCCTGGCGCTGGCCGGTCGCCTCGATTGAATAGTGGTCTTTGCGAGGACTGAAGGCAAGTGGGTTGTATTCACGATCCCATTTTCTCTTCAGCTCCGGGACTTGGTCCGGCGGAAAAGCACCTTGCGCTTCATATGGATTGACCACGAGACCGGCGTTGAATCCCTGCTGCGCGGTCTTGGCCTTGCAGTCGATGGGTTTGGGGGTGAAGCCGATCTTACCAATATAATCGATCGACTTCTTATTCGTGCCGCGAACCAGGATCCAGACGCCGATATGCTGAGCGGCTGCGGCAAACTTCGGCTTATCGATCTCACGAATTACACCACCGACGGCCATAACGAAACCTCCATGCACGGGATGTTAGGGGGCTCGTTGGTGACTCTGAAGACAGCTAGCCTTCGCTTCGGCTGAGGCACTTCAAGGCCAAATTTTTTCCTGGGGTCGCCGACAAGAGTCAGAGCTCACCAAGCTCAGTGGTTGGATTGTCCCACTTTCTCGTGGCTCTTGCAAGGGCCGCATCAGGGCGAGGGCGGTGAACCAGATTGAAAAGTGAAAAGCGAGCAGGCGGTCTTCTCGGAACAATCGGGGGTTGGCCCGCCGGACCGCGGGTTCACAAACTTTAAGTGTATAATCGGCTGTGTTTTGCTCACGTCTTTCAGGGAAGGCTAACTCATGTCCATCACTCTGACCTCTGCCGATCGCAGGGTCATCGCGATTGCCGTTATTGTGGCGGGGATCTGCCTGGCCATTGGGGTGAAATACTTTTCCCACGCTTTCCCCGAGGCCGCCATTGAATTCCGCGTGAACCGGGATGATTCCACTCCTCTGGCAACGAAATTTCTGGCCGATCGCGGCTGGAGCGTCGACGGCTACCGGCATTCCGCGGTATTTGACTACGACGACGATGCCAAGGTTTACCTCGAACGCACACAGGGCCTCGCGCGCATGAACACCCTCACGCGCGGGCCCCTCCGCTTGTGGCACTGGTCGCACCGCTGGTTCAAGCCCCAACAGAAGGAAGAATTCCGAGTGGATGTGACACCGGCGGGAGAGGTCGTGGGATTCGACCGCGAGGTACTGGAATCCGCACCCGGCGCGAACCTGGAAACATCCGCGGCGCGGGCCATGGCGGAGAAGTTTCTTGTGGAAGTCATGCATCGCGACCTCGGCGATCTGGAATTCGTCGATTCGGTAAGCGTGAAGCGTCCGGCACGGACGGATTATTCCTTCACCTGGAAGAACAAAAACGTCGACCTCGGCGATGGCAGCTCACGCCTGGGAGTGGATGTCGATGGCGATCATGTGGCGGGCTACCGGGAGTTCGTCAAGATTCCGGAGAATTGGACGCGCGACTACCAGAAATTGCGCTCCCGCAATGAGGCCGCCAATCTAGTGGACGAGGTCCCGTGGATTCTGTTGTGTATCGGCGGACTGGCGCTCTTGATCCAGCGCCTGCGCAAACGCGATGTGCCCGTCCATCTCGCCGTGTACTTCGGGCTGGTGGCCGCGCTGCTGTATTTCCTCGGACAGTTGAACATGTTTTCGCAGGCGGAGTTCGGCTATCACACCACGGATTCCTATTCTAGCTTTGTCAGCAGCTACGTGGTGGAAAACCTGCTGGCGGGCCTGGGACTCGGCGCGCTCATATTTTTGCTGATGGCCAGTTCGGAGCCGGTCTATCGCGATGCTTTCCCGCGCTTCATTTCGATTCGCCGATACTTCAGTTGGCAGGGGCTGCGGACGCGCTCGTTTTTCCTGGCGAACGTGGTGGGAATCACCCTAACCTTCTTCTTCTTTGCTTACCAAACGGTTTTCTACCTCGCGGCCGATAAACTGGGAGCGTGGGCGCCGGCGGACGTCCCCTTTTCCGATCTGCTCAATACCCGCTTTCCCTGGGTGATGGTCCTGTTTGTGGGATTCTTTCCCGCCGTTTCCGAAGAGATCCAATTCCGTGCGTTCGCCATTCCATTCCTGCGGCGGTTTTTGAAATCGGGTCCATTAGCCATTGTGGTCGCGGCCTTCATGTGGGGATTTCTGCACTCCACTTATCCCAATCAACCCTTCTTCATTCGCGGGGTGGAAGTAGGATGCGGCGGGGTGATCATTGGCCTCGTCATGTTGCGCTTCGGAATTATGGCCACACTGATTTGGCATTACTCCGTGGACGCACTCTATACGGCTTTCCTTTTATTGCGTTCTCCCAACCACTATCTGATGGTGTCGGGCGGAGTTTCCGCGGGCATCATGCTGCTCCCTCTCATCGTGGCGGCAATCGCCTACCTGAAGACGGGAACGTTCTCCGACGAAGAACCGCTGTTGAACGCCACCCAGGCCACTCCTGAACCCCTGCCGGAGGAAGCGGCCGCGGCCGAAATGCCGCTGGCGTACCAGCCCCTTTCCCAATCTCGCTTGATCTTCGCCGGCGTGCTGGCGGTGTTCTTCGCGGCTTTGGCGTTCATCCCCGTCTACCGGTTTGGAAAGGGCGTCGCTTTGCACGAATCGTCGCAGGACGCGCTACGGATTGCCGACGATTTCATGAAGCACCGCAACATTGATCCGGCCACCTACCGCCATGTGGTCTGGATTAACGGCAACGTTGACGCCTCGGCCCTGCATTACCTGGCAGAGCGAAAATCCCTCGAGCAGGCGGACCACATTTACCGCCAGGCCACGCGCCTCGCCTTGTGGGCGGTGCGTTATTTCCGTCCGTTGCAGAAAGAGGAATACACGGTTTTCGTCGATCCGGACTCCGGCGAGCTTTTCGGATTCAACCACGTCTTGGAGGAGAACGCCCCCGGCGCCTCGCTCTCGCCCGATCAAGCGCGGGCGCTGGCGGAACAGACGGTTCGGGACCATGGATACCACTTGGAGGATTTTGAACTGCAAAGCTCCGACGCGACCAAGCGCAAAGCCCGCGAGGACTACTCCCTGGTGTGGCAAGCCAAACCCGGCGATCCCCGCAACGTGGGCGACGCGCATTACCGGTTGAGGGTCGATATCGCCGGCGACCAGGTGGTGGGATTCTCACGGTCCTTCAAGCTGCCGGAGGAATGGGAGCGCGCCGAGGAAGCCTTCACCCTGATGAACAACATCCTGCGGGTCGTCTCGATTCTGGCGCTTCTCGCTCTGGTGGGGGCGGGGCTGATTCTCTTCGTCAATCAGGTCCGGGCTGGGCAGATGCCGTGGAAGCGGTCGGCCAAATTTGGCGTCTTGCTGGGTGTTCTGGGACTTCTGGGGTCCCTGAATAGTCTTTCGCAATTCGACCGCAGCTATGTCACCTCGATGCCTCTGAACGTCTGGAAATTGGTGGTGGCTGTCGGGGTGATCGTGGTTCCTCTCCTCGAGGGATTGTTCGCATGGCTGCTGGTCGGCTGCGCGCTCAGCTATTACCCCGATGCCTGGAAGGTATTTAGCGGAGCCGCGCGGCGTGTGTGGCGTCGCGATACCCTGGTGGCAGTGATTCTGAGCCTCGCCGCCATGGTGGGGTTGGCGCGTGCGGATGCGCTGCTCACCAGTGTGTTCCACGTCTATGCGCCCATTAGAGATGATCTCTTTTCCGCGACCTTCGACACTCAGTGGCCGGCGGCAGGTTTTTTCCTTTCAGTCCTTACCCGCACGTTGTTGCTAGCAGCCGTGGTGGGACTGGTCATCTTAATCGTCCGCATGGGCTGGCGACGCCGGGCGTGGTGGCTGTGGGCGGTCCTCGCACTGGTGCTGGTTTCACTCGGACCTATCCATGCGCACTCTCTCGCCGCTTTCGGCGTCGGCTGGATCATGGGGGTTCTCCCGTTAGTGGTTTCCGCCTTGGTGATAGGATTCTTTCTCCGCGATAACATCCTGGCGTACCTGATGGTTCTATTTTGTACGGAGGTGGCGGAACCGCTCGTGGCTCTGTTTACGCAAGGGAACCACTTTTATCTGGAAAACGGCGTCGCGCTTGCAGTGGCCTCGGCAATTGTGCTGGCGTGGATGCTGTGGTCATCGGGCGGGGTCGAGGCGGGCCAGCAGTAGGTTCTCACTGGTCTCATTCGGACCTCGGCGCACTTGGCTCTGCTCCAAGTGACTTTTTTTCATACACTTATTGGCTATAGGTGAAATGCTTGAATTATAAGACCATTATTTTCTTCAAGTTATTGGGATAGCGGAAATAAGATGGGAAAACGGGGAGTTTCTGGGGTCGAAAATCGACCTAACTGGCTTTGCTTTCTATAATTAATCGGCAATTAGTCGGCTATTTTGTATAACTCGTTTATTTTCATACACTCATTGGGATGATCCGTTTTGTCCGATATTTTTCCGTTTGTTTTCATCAACTTATTGGGAGCAACCTTCATTTTTGATGTTTTTTTATTTTGATGAGTTGGCTTGACTGATATCGATAAAATGTCGCTTGGTACGGCCTTTCGAACGGTCAATTCGTCTCTTCCTCTCGTGACTTCCCGCCCCGCCGAGCGACTTTTCCCACCCGCCGCAGGTGCGCGATTTCACTCGACCAACTATTAAGCTGGCAATTTTGTCTCCAAACCTGGCGTCGAGGCCGACAGACTGCCCAATAATCAGCGGAAAAAACGAGTTGCTCCTGTGTTTTCTCCGGCACCCTGGCTGCTTTCGCCTCCATTTCACTTGTGCTGAGGAAACTTCGCGGACTTTGACGTGGCCCTGCAGAACGGGTGCTCACTTATTGACGGACGAGCGACAACTGACCCCCGGTAATCGCTCGCCTTCCCACTAATACAATTTGGCGGAGTCCAGAAGCTGGCTCTCCCCGTTCCGCCAGAGGGCGTACCTGAGGTGAAAACCTTCATTCATGCACGCGGCTCCGATCTCGCCTTTCGTATTGATGGCAATCACCGCGACCTCGGCGCTCTTGTTTTGTGGGTCCGTCTTCACCATGTGCTGCAACAACTCCATGCAGGCATCCTGGGGCGAGGCGCCGCGCGCCATGAGTTGGACAATCGAAACGCTGGTGCAGTAATTGGTCATCATATCGCCGTCGCCGGTGCCGGACGCCGCACCCACATGATCGTCAGCATAAAGTCCGCAGCCCACGAGGGGCGAGTCTCCCACGCGGCCGGGAATCTTAAACGCGAGGCCGGAGGTCGAGCACCCTGCAACGACGTGTCCTTTTCCGTCTGTTCCCACCATCCCGATCGTGTCGTGATTCTCTGGCGTTACCCAATACGTCTGGTGGTGGGGGTCGGCCTTCCATTCCTGCCATTTTTGCAGGCTCTGGGGAGTGAGAAGGGTTTGGGGGTCAAATCCCATCTTTAAAGCAAAACGAAACGCCCCTTCACCGGCAAGCGTGGTGTGGCGCGTTTTCTCCAGCACCAGTCTCGCCACGGAAATGGGATTCTTGATCATGTGCAGATTGCACACGGAGCCGGCCCGATGACGAGTCCCGTCCATGATGGCCGCATCGAGTTCCACCACCCCCTCGGCGTTGGGAACGCCGCCATAACCCACCGTCGTCACGTTGGGATCGTTTTCGGTTACATTGATGCCCTTCTCAATTGCATCCAGCAGGCTTCCACCGCTCCTGAAAATCTCAGCCGCGCGTTCATTAGCGGGCTTGCCGTGAGCCCAGGTGGAAAGGAAAATCGGACCAGCGTCGGGCGAGGCTGCTGGCGCCGCATGGCCCTCCAAGGCGGTGAATGCGGCACCTCCCGCTACGGTCTTGATGAAATCGCGCCGATCAATCGGTTCCATGTGGTCCCCTTAGGAGAAACTCGAAACTAGGAATTCGAAATTGGAAACTCGAAACTGGAAATTAATCACGATTTTCGATTTTCGAGTTTCGAGTTTCCAGTTTCCAGTATCGATTCCCGAGTTTCCAGTTTCTAGTTTCGGGTTTTCCCCATCCGCCACCACCAGGTGTTTCAATTCTAAGTAGACTGCCGCGCGGTGCGCTGAAGGCTACCTTGCCGGGCAGCTTCCGCTTCCGATCTCGCACCGTGAGCTCATTTAAACCCGGACGCCCCTGTCCGCCGCCCGCCAAGCCGTAAGGGGCGAACTGCCGGCGGTCCGATAGGATACTACCGCGGACATCCGTTAGGAACTCGATTTCCCGCACGATGCCTTCGCCCCCGCGAAACCTCCCCTTCCCTCCCGACCCTCGCCGCAGGGAATAACGGCGTACACGCACCGGGTAGGCGGACTCGAGCGCTTCGATGGGCGTGTTAAGCGAGTTCGTCATGTGGGTGTGCACGCCGGAGAGGCCGTCCGCAGAAGGCCTCGCACCCATGCCCCCGGCGATGGTTTCGTAATATGCGAAAGGCTCACCCGTGCTTGGGTCGGTGCCACCAAACGAGAAGTTGTTCATCGTCCCGGAACTGGCGGCAGGGATGCGATCGGGCAAGGCCTGCGCCAGGGCTCGCAGCAGAACGTCGACAATTCGCTGCGAGGTCTCAACGTTGCCCGCGGCCACGGCAGCCGGAGGACGAGCATTCAGCACGCTCCCCTCCGGCACGCGCACCTCGACGGGCGCCATCAAACCGGCGCAGGCAGGTACGCTCTCATTCAGCAAACACCTGAAGACATAAAACACTGCGGAATAGGTGATGGCGAAGACCGCATTCACGCAGCCGCCGCACTGAGGCGAAGTGCCCTGGAAGTCCACGGTGGCTTTTCCGCCGTTGATCTTGAGGGACACGCGCAAACGAACGGGCTCTTGGCTATGCCCGTCGTCGTCAAGAAAGTCCTCCGCCGTATACGTTCCGGCGGGAATCATTGCCACCGCCTCTTGCATCAGCCGCGCGGAGTACGTCTGCAAGGCCTCCAGGTAAAATTCGGTCGGTGCTGCACCATATCGCCGCAGCAACTCTTGCAGGCGGCGCTCCCCTAATCGGCAAGCAGCCACCTGAGCCATCAAATCGCCCTCGCGTTCGCGGGGCGTCCGTACGTTGGCGAGGAGGATCGAGAGGATATCTCGCTGAATCTTTCCTCCGCGCGCGAGTACCACGGGCGGGATGCGAAGGCCCTCCTGATAGATTTCCTCGCTAAGCCCCATGGAGGCGGGTTGCGCGCCTCCCACGTCGGCGTGGTGGGCGCGGTTGGCTACGTAGAAGCTGGGCATGCTTCGCTTTCGCAGGGCCGAACGGCGTTCGGCCTTCTGGCGAGCGCCGCTCGCCCCCGCGCCCTCCGGCAGGGCCCACACCGGCATCACCACCGTGATGTCCGGCAAGTGCGTACCGCCCGCGTATGGATCGTTCAGCATGGCAATGTCGCCGGGGCCAAGCTCCAGGGCGTCGAGTGCCGCGGCCACGGACATCGGCATCGACCCCAGATGTACGGGCATGTGATCGCCCATGGCGACAACTCGCCCCTGCCCATCGAAGACTGCGCAGGAATAGTCGCGGCGTTCTTTGATGTTGGGCGAGAACGCTGAGCGGCGCAGGGCCGCGCCCATCTCCTCGGCGGTCGAATGGAAGAGGTTCTTGAAAATCTCGAGTTCTGCGGCGTCAACGCCCATGAATCACCAGGTTCAGTTGCTTATCAACCTTGCACGCGAAATCCGGCGGCACTACCGTTGTGGCGCTGTATTCAACAATCACCGCGGGCCCTTGCAGCACGGCGCCCGCGGCAAGAAGCTCGCGGTCGTAGATTCCCGTGGGCTGCGGCTTCGAATCGAACCACACAGGCTTGGTTTTGATGATGGCTTGTTCCGCAGAACGCATCCCGCCGGATTTCTGGGCTCGGCTCCGTGATTTGGGCGTGGGGATCACCATGCGCAGCCCTAGGTTAACGATTTCGAGAGGCCGCTCGGGATAAGCGTAGCCGTAAGCCTTGGCGTGTTCGCGGTGAAAAGCCTGACGAAAGCCTGCGGTGAAGGGCACTGACAGTTCATAAGATTGCCCCTGGTACCGTAGGTCCAAACGGTATGAAGGGCGAGCACGATTGGCATCAAACCCCTCACGGCGAAGTTCGGCTCGAGTCGTGACTTGCAACCGTGCGAAGCGGAGGTCAATCTCAGCAAGCAATTCTGTTATCATCGATCGACCCCCGGCGGGTACGGGCAAAAGAGCGGATTGCGACACGTCTCGTACCACATCGGAAAGCAGGATTCCCAAGGCGGAAAAAGCTCCCGGATTTTGGGGAACGACGACCGAGGGCAGCCCGAGCGCCCGCGCCAAATCGGCAGCGTGCAGCCCGCCCGCTCCCCCGTAGCAGATCAGCGAGAAATCGCGGGGATCGTATCCGCGCTCGACGGAAATGACCCGTAGCGCTTTTTCCATGGTGGCGTTCGAGACCGCCACGATTCCGGCGGCGAGCGCGTGCGCTGATTTGAAACCCGAATCGCGCGCGGCGCCGGCCAGGAATTCCTCGAACCCGTGCTCGGCGGCTGATACGTCCAGATGAAACGCTCCGCCCAGAAAATGCTCGGGGTCGAGGCGACCCAAGATCAAATTGGCGTCGGTCACGGTCAGGCCGGAACCGCCGCGCGCGTAGCAAATCGGCCCGGGGCTTGCGCCCGCGCTTTCCGGCCCCACGCGCAGAGCGCCGCCCGCATCGATACGCGCCAGGGAGCCGCCGCCCGCGCCCACGGAATGGACATCAAGAACGGGTACCGCAACGGGCAGACCGGCGAGGGTTGTTTCACTGGTGGTACGCGGGGCGCCATCCAGCATGCAAACGTCCGTCGAGGTCCCCCCCATGTCGAAGCTGATGGCGCACCGGAGGCCGATCTCTTTTGCCAACCATGCGGAGGCCACCACGCCGCCTGCCGGTCCGGAGAGTATCGTCCTCACGGGCTGCTGCGCCGCGCGTGCCGCCGTGGTGATCCCACCATTCGACTGCATGACGTATATCCGCGCGCGGCGAGGGCCGGAGTTACACATCCGCTGCTCCAGGTTACGCAGGTATGTGCCCATGCGCGGCGCAAGATAGGCGTTGATGACCACGGTCGAGAGACGCTCGAACTCCCGGAACTCCGGCAGGATCTCGTGTGAGATGGAAAGGGGTAATCCCAAGCTCCGCAACGCCGCGGCCACGCGCCGCTCGTGCGCAGGATTGGCGAAGGCAAACAGGAAGCAGACCGCGAGCGAATCCGCACCCGATTTCTTCACCCTCCGCAGAAGTTGGCGAACTTCCGCCTCCGAGACCGAGTGAATGACCTCGCCACCGGCGGCTATTCTTTCCTTGATACCGAAGCGTAAATTGCGCGGCGCTAACGGCGGCTCACGCTGCACATTCAAGTCGTAGAGGCGGGGACGCGCCTGGCGGCCGATTTCCAGGAGGTCCTCAAAGCCCGCCGTCGTGACCAGTGCCACGCGTGCGCCGCGGCGTTCCAGCAGGCTGTTGGTGCCAACCGTGGTCCCGTGAATGACTTCGAGCACTGACCGCTCCCGGTCCTTCGCTCGTCGTTGCTGTCCTTTCACGCGGCGGTCGGTATGGGGACCGTCAAGGTTTGCGAGCTGCAGAACTCCTTCGACGATGGCCCCGCTGGCATCGGCGGGAGTGGAAAAGACCTTGAGGATTTTGACCTGTCCGCCGGCTGAGATCACGCAGTCCGTAAACGTGCCGCCTGTATCCACTCCGATGCGCATATATTGACGCTGACTCAAAAGTTCCCGTTGCTCCAGGGCCATCTGCAAAGACCGTCCATTCTAGCGGATTCGGCGGTTCACGGGTAGAAGCGTCAAGCTTCTCTGACGTGCGATGGCTAAAGGCCCTCCGTTCGATTCCAAGGTACGGCTACTACCCGACTCCTGTGGGCCTTTTGCCGGGGAAGGAAGCACATTCTCCTTTGTTGAGGCCGGCGGCGAACGATCCGACGTTGACTGTCATCTAGGTGGATGAACGCTCGAATTGGCCGGGGGATTTTCGAAGGCGATGATGAAGCGACGTCATTATCGGCACCACCTATCCTCCCTTGCGCTGGCAATCGTGTGTGCAGCCGGAACAGCCGGCGCGCAGAATTACGTTCCTGCATCGGCGAATCTGCTACCCGTCCTCGACTCCAAGGAAGCGGCAAAGATGGTCAGGGTGCAAGCGACGCCGGAATACCCCCCTCTGGCCAAGGTAAACTACGTTGAAGGACACGTGCATTTGGAAATCACCGTCGACCGCAATGGGAAAGTTGTGACAGCACGAGTGCTGGACGGAAGCGCCGTCCTCGCCGAGTCGGTCTTGAGAGCGGCTCGCGGATGGATCTACCGTCCACTAGCGACGCCGTTGGGGCCGTCAGGGTTCATGACCACCGTGGGGGTAAAATTCGTCTTGCCAGATTGGCGGGCAGCGTTAACGCCGCAGCAGGCAGAACAAGCCTTCGAGCGCCAAGTGAAACAACCCCAGGTGGTCCGTCCCGCGGAGGACGGGAAGGGAGGATATGCGGTTTCAATGCGTCTGCTGGTGAATGACAAGGGCAAGGTGGTCGACTGGGGCGGATCGCCCAAGGACAAATCGCAGTTCGAAGCCGCGCAAGCAACTGTGCGCGGCTGGACCTTCCAACCTGCCCACTGGGGGAATCTCCCCGTCGCCTCTTACGTCAACATTAAAGTCCCCATCAGCGAGCCGTCAATTGCTCGCACGGCCGCCAACTATGTCGGCCGGTAGATTCTTCGAGTCGTGGGTAGCCGTCAGGCTAGAGTATTGGGGCTCTACTGCGCTGTCGCATAAAACACGTTATGGCCGGAACGCATATCCTTGCCGTAAATGAACGTGACGCCGACACCCAGCATCCGCAATTTCGCCTGAATTCCTGTATCCCAGAGCCACTCCCGCGAGCCCAATCCCGGCAAAGGGTCGGTGACCTTGCCCGTGTCAAGAAAGGGGCTGAGCTTCACACTGAAAAAACTGTTGTGATAGACCCGCTTATCGACTTCCCAGTTCGAAAGGAAATAGTTTCGGCCCAATGGAGCGCTGCCTTTCTGGCCGTCGCGTGTACCAACGTGCCCTCGCATCCAGAGGTCGTTATCGCGTTCCATCCCCAACATAAACAGTTCGTCAAAGGGAACGCTGCCGTAGGTTCTCGCGGAGCGGATCTGCCATTGCACGGCGTAGTCGTCACCGGTTATCTGGGGATACCAATGAGCGAGCGCCGAGCCCTGAAGGTTTTCGAAGGAATGCACGGGGCTTGACCAGATTGTCCCGGTCTGCGAGATGATGCTTGCCTGTGTATCGAACCGGTGTTCCGGCAGCCGCAGCAATTCGTAATTCAACCGTGCGAGCTGCTTGAGTTGGAATCCACTCAGGAGGACGGCAGACGGCAGCGAAGGTCCGATAAAAACATTGCGATAGTCGCGATCGGAAAGCTCGCCGCTGGCAAGCCAGCTCCAGCGCCCGCTGTTAAGCGAAGTCACTTCACCGTTCACGGCGTACCTGCGGAGATTGAGCGCGCCCAGCACCGGCGCGACTCCTACCGATGACGACCGAAGGTTCCAGTTTTCATTCCGCAAATCGACGCCGAACTGGTAGCGGTATTTCGGGTTGTGTTCCAGCGGCCCTGATAAAGCAGCCTGGAAACGGCGCTTCTGATCGTCCCAGCGCACGAGAGATGTCAGGTTGGTCGCCGAGCCGCCCCAGTTGAAGTATCCCGGATAGGCCGTCGAATAAATCGCTCCCCGGAAAGTTGATAGCAGCGCTTCCCACGTGCCATTCCCCCAGCCATCACGCTCCTGCGCGTCGAAGGCCATATCGAATGCCCCATTATCGAGCGCCTCCAGGTGCCAGTTAGGCGTGGGGAAGATGCCGAGAGCCTCCACTCGCGTCTGGGTGGTTAAGAAATCGGGCAACCGAAGCGTGCCGGCGGGCGCGAAGGCAAAGGCCCGGTCCAGCAGCGCCGGATCGACCCGCGGGCCTGGTTCGATGCGCACGTTTTCAAGGTGAGGCTTGCCGATGCGGTTCCAATATTTCAGCGCCGCTTCGGTGTTGCCTTCGATGAAAAAGATCGTCGCGAGGAAGTCATTGGCATACGCGTCATTCGGTGCGAGCTCTAGCCCCTCGCGCAGCCATCGCGCCGCTTCGGCATAGCGCTTTTGCTTGAAAGCCACGCCGCCCAATTCAACCGGAAAACGCTCGTCGCGAGGGCGTAAGCGTCGGCCTGCCAAGAAAGCGGCGCGCGCCTGGTCCCACCGCCCCAGGTGGGCCAACGCGCTGCCATAGTAGTACTCAATCTCGGCGCCCCGCCGAGCGATTGATTCCACTGCTCTCACGAGTTGATCCCAACGCTCGGCTTCGTAGAGCGCTTTGATTTTGGCGACGGGGGCGGTCTGGGAAAGGGTTTGAGAAAAGCCCTGAAAGGAAAAACAATAAACGAAGAGAACGACGACTAGGGAAGAGATCCGTGATCCGCTGGCTGAGGCACGGCCAGCAAAGTCCAGTTGCCTGCGGCTTTCCATTCTTTTTCGAAGTTGGCCCGTTCCTGCTTGAGCAGCTTCCGCTCTGCCGGATCGTTCTTCAACACCACACCCGGTTGATCATCCAATCCCGCTACGACAACGTAGTGAAGGTCCGAACCCCCAGGCTTCAGGGCAACGATGAGCGGACGGCCCTTTTCCAAGTGTTGCTTCAGATCTTTCCATTCACCGGCGAACGCAAACGTCCGGAATCCGTGCTGCTGGAAATATCGCTCCATGTCAGAAGCGTAGATTCCCTGCGCCGGGCGGGAGAAGAGCGCGCGCTGGATCTGCTCCGGATCGGCGCTGGGTGTGCTCCCCTGCTGACGCTGCCAGTATTGCATCACCATGGCGATGCTAGCGGCGCCACAGCCATTCTTTTCCTGTCTGACAAATGGCACATCAAGCCAGACGCCCGACTGTTGACCGGCCCAAACCATACCACCGAGAGACAGGCCGACCAAAAATTGCGCAATACAGCGGAGCATAAGGGCTCTAGCGGACGGCGACGATGACCAGGATCAAAACCACAACAGCCAAAAGGATAAGGATCAAGTCGCGATCCGACATGTTCCCTGCGGCGAAGTCGGCTTGCGCCTTGTTAACGCGCGACGCCAACTGGGCAACTTCCTCATCACTTAAGTTTGCTACCGCGCTTTTCACCTCGGTGGGATTCACGCGAGCATCCTTAAGCGCCTGCTTGGCTTGGGGCGACGACAAGAATCGCGTGATGGTCGCGACGTTCTGTTGACGCGCGGTGGTCGCAGCCACGGCCTCTCTCCGCAGATCGGCAGGGCTGACGACGTGGTCCTGTGCCCTCAAGATAGGATGGGCCGCAAGAAGCGTGAACAAAATGCAAGCCATCGCCACGAGAGCGGAATGCCGCTTTAAGGTCAGCATCGTGACTTCTCTCCTTTTCAAAGTTTGAAATTCGCCTTGTACCCTGTCCGGCATCGTGAGTGGAGCTAAAAGTCATCACCCCAGGCTCAACCGAATCAGATTATATCACTCTCTGACATTCCGAATATTGCATGAGTTCACTCGTGGATATTCGCGCCCAGCGGAAACGATGCGTGAGCAGTCAGCGAGATGCCGGCGCGTTCGCCAGCAAGGAGTTTGTAATAACCGGCGGCGGCAATCATGGCGGCGTTGTCGGTGGAAAGTGCGGGGGACGGAAAGAAGACTTGGAATCCCCGGCTGGCTTCGGCGAAGCGCTGGCGAAGCAGTGAATTGCACGCGACCCCGCCGGAGACAAAGATCGTGTCGACCCGAGCCTCCTCAGCTGCGGCAAGAGTGCGCTCCACCAGGTCCTGCACCACGGCATGTTGGAAACTCGCGATCAGGTTGATAGTCTCCTGGGAACAGTGGCCGCGAAGATCGTCAATCGATGGCCTGTCCACTGTCCTGCGCCAAGCGCGGCGCTCCTCCGCTTCCCGCGCAAGCTCCGTGCCGCGCACGCGGTAGAGCACGGCGGTCTTCAGTCCCGAAAAACTGAAGTCCAACGGGTTCCCGCGCATTTTGATGTGACCAAAATCCACCGCGTGGGAATCGCCGAAGCGGGAAAGTTTATCGATCACCGGACCGCCTGGATATCCCAAGGCCAGCAGCTTTGCAACCTTGTCAAAAGCTTCACCCGCGGCGTCATCTCGTGTGCGGCCAAGCTGGGCGTAATCAAAACGGGCGGAAGAGCCGTCACGACAAGTGACATAGAACAGACTGGTGTGGCCGCCGGAAACCACCAGGGTAACGGCAGGGAGCCGCGCTTCCGCGACAGACTTTCCCGCGGCGCGGTCAATTTTGTTCTCCAGCAAAACCGCGTGGATATGCCCTTCGAGGTGATTCACGCCTACCAAAGGTTTATTCAGGGATAACGCGAGAGCCTTGCCGTAAACCAGACCGACGAGGAGCGACCCGATCAAACCCGGCCCTTCGGTGACGGCAATCGCGTCCACTTGGTGGAGAGTCACTTCCGCCTGCCGACAAGCGTCATCCACGACCGGCTCGATCGCTCGCAAATGTTCCCGCGAAGCGAGTTCGGGAACCACCCCTCCGTATTTTTCATGCGTCAGGATTTGCGAAGCCACGACGCTCGAGCGAACGCGCTCGCCGTCGGCCACCACAGCCGCCGCTGTTTCGTCGCAACTCGATTCAATCCCCAGAACAAGCATATTGACGATTCTCGATTGCCGACCGCCGATTGTCAATTTACTACTGCCGATTGTCGATTGATAATTGCCGATTGCTCTCAGAAGATGAGTTCTTTATCGTCGACCGCACTGGTCGATCGCTGCTGTGCAATCGACGATCGGCAATTGTTTCCTGCTTTGGTGGGGCCACCGGGATTCGAACCCGGAAACGAAGTGTTTAAGACTTCTGCTATGCCATTTCGCTATGGCCCCAATCTTGGCGGAAGGTAGAGGATTCGAACCCCTGCTCCTTTTACGGAGTCACCGGTTTTCAGGACCGGAGCCTTACCGGACTCGGCCAACCTTCCGAATTTTTTGGCGGAAGAAGCAGGGATCGAACCTGCGCCGGTTTTACCCAGTCTCCGAGTTAGCAACTCGGTGCCTTACCGCTCGGCCATTCTTCCGGTGCCCAAGAGAGGATTCGAACCTCTAAAATCCACCTTCTCGAAGTGGCACGTCTGCCGATTGCGTCACTTGGGCCGAACTTGGTGCCGGGAGCGAGAGTCAAACTCGCAAAATCTCTCCGGTCTGAACGGAGCGCCTTTGCCATTTTGACCATCCCGGCAAATCCTGGTGGAAGCGGAAGGAGTCGAACCTTCGGTGTTATCCCCATGGGGTGGCGGGTCTACAGCCCGCTGCCGTCGCCACTGAGCCACGCTTCCTTGGTGCGCGGAGAGGGATTTGAACCCACAAGAAGCGGTTTTTGAGACCGCCATGTCTGCCCATTGCATCATCCGCGCAAAATAAAAAAGCCGCCTTTTTACGGGCGGCTCTTGGGGGTTATGATGTAATTCCGTCTACCCAGACCCCTCCGCCCTGTCCACGCCGAGATAGCTCAGCGACGATAGCGACAAGAGTGAAGAGCCTAAGGTAAATCGCATTGTGCGTTCCTTCGAGTGAAGCTTCAGTTTAACGGCGATGCTGGCTAGAGTCAAGGAAATTGCGAAGGAGCCTATCTAAGGCAGTCTTTGACGCGCCGTGTAGCGAAGGATACACTGGAATTTGTAAGAGTGGTAAGGCGCATTGAAATCACAAGTCGAGCGAGGGCACATGCGAATTCGCAAGGCGGTGTTACCAGTTGCAGGGCTCGGCACACGCTTCCTGCCGGCGACCAAAGCCCAGCCCAAAGAGATGTTGCCAATCGTAGACAAGCCGCTGGTGCAATATGCGGTAGAGGAAGTGGCTGCTTCCGGCATTCCCATGGTGGTGTTCGTGACGGGTCGCGGCAAGCAGGCCATCGAAAATCATTTCGACGTTTCCGCGGAGCTCGAGCAGGAGCTGGCGGGAAGAGGGAAGGAGGAACTTCGCCGTCAACTCCGGAAGATTTCCGGCATGCTGCGTTTTGCCTACGTGCGCCAGCAAATCCCCAAAGGACTCGGCGACGCAATCCTAACAGCGCGCGGGCTGGTGGAAGACGAACCCTTTGCCGTGCTGCTTTCGGACGACATCATTGTGAACGAGGTTCCCTGCTTAAAGCAGATGATGGAAGTCTACGAACGATTTGGGCACAGTGTGGTTGCGATTCAGCGTGTACCCCGAAAGGCCGTTTCCAGTTACGGAATCATTCGCGCGCACTTGGTGCCCGACCGCGAGAGCAACGGCCGGCTTTACCAGATTGAGGATATGATCGAAAAGCCCTCGCCTTCGGAGGCCCCTTCGAATCTAGCGGTCATTGGGCGTTACATCCTAAGTCCATCGATTTGGAAGGCCCTATCGAACACGATCCCCGGGGCCGGCGGGGAGATTCAACTCACTGATGGACTGCGGCGGCTCCTGGCCAGCGAGCCCATCTACGGTTATGTCTTCGAGGGCAAAAGGTACGATGCAGGTGATAAGTTGGGATTCCTGCAAGCCACGGTGGAAATCGCTTTAGCGCGGCCTGACATGGGCAAAGCCTTTCGCCGCTATCTAAAGTCACTGGACATTTAGGGGCTCGGCACTGGGCACAGGGGTCTAATAGCAGGTGACAGGGGGATTCAAAATTACGAATTGCGGTCGTCAAATGTAGTTCGTAATTTCAACTGCCCCCAGCCCCTATGTTTTGCTGGAACTGGCCTTGGCGGGTTCACTCGGCTTGCTGGATTCCTTCCCTTTTTCCGTTCCCTTATCCTTTGCCGATTCTTTTTCTTTCTTTTCGGTCGAAGGTGCAGAATCAGCAGAGGAGGTACTGCTGGCGTCTGACGATTTCCGCGCGTAGTCGTTAACGTAAAAGCCCGATCCCTTGAAGCGGATGGCTGGCGACGAGAGCAACTGCTCGAGTTTTCCTCCACAACTTTCACAGGTCGTAAGAGGCGGGTCCGAAAATTTCCGGATTTTCTCCACCTTTCGCCCACATTTCTTGCACTTGTACTCGTAAAGCGGCAAGCAAGCCTCCTCGATGGTGATCAACCTAATAAATTATAACGCCAGGCGTTGAACCCGTCAAAAAGCGGGAAGGAACAACAGAACATGACTTGGCCCACGCTCCAGGCTTTCAGGCAGCCGACCCTTAAACCAAACTTACTCGACAAAGAGCTCGCCAAGTCCGTTCCCCGCTAGGGCAAAGAATGCCGGTGCCGAACGAATTCCGAGTAATCGCGAAAGTAGTCTTCTTCCCGATATGGATGAGATGCCAGCACCAGGCAGATTGCCCCGGATGAGAAGTTCTTGAGTTCCCGCCAAATCAGGCGCGGCAGGTAGAAACCATGGTAGCTCCGGTTCAGTTGGAAGGACCTTTTATGTGCGCCATCGTCGACCTCCACCTCGAAAGACCCCAGCGCGGCGACGATCACCTGTTCCAACTCCTTGTGCGCATGGCCCCCACGCGACTCCCCTCCGGGGACATCGTAGAGGTAATAAACGCGAGCGATGGCGAACGGAAAGTCCTTTCCACCTTCCACGGGCGTGATGCTACCGTGGCCGGGTTGAACAATCCTCGGCAGATCTAGCAAGCGGCAGTCAGCTACGGTGATCATTTCGTGTTCACTAAACCTGTGAATTCTTGATACTCGCGCAGATAATCGCCTTCGGAGTACGGCTGAGACGCCAAGATGAGCGCTATCGAATTGCTAGAGAAATTCTCAAGGCGACGCCAAACCATCGGCGGAACGTAAAGCCCCACGTAGGATCGGTTCAGTTGTACCACCTGCTGCTCCGTGCCATCGTCAATTGCCACATCGAAGCTGCCGGAGACGGCAATGATGAATTCTTCCAAAGTGCGGTAGGCATGACCGTCGCGCGTCGCCCCTCCGGGGAGATCATAGACCCAATAGACCCGCCTTATAGCAAACGGGATGTGGCGTTTTTCCTCCACAAAAGAAAGGTTCCCACGCACATCCTCGACCCTCGGCAAGTGGATGATCTGGCAACTTGCGGGCGTCGTGTTAACGGCTTCCGCGCTCGGAGCGCTGGCGGCATGTATTCGCCTCATGTTTCCAGGCTCAATTCGTAGAAATCATACACTGTCGCGCGCGCCCCATAGCTTTCCTTGTTTTGGATCAAGTCGGCATTCAGCGTGCGTCCGTTGTCCACGGTTGAGACCCCAAAATCAAAATAGGGTTTGGCCGCGTACACTTCGTTAAGGAGCACTTCCATGATGCAGTCCAACGCCCCAAGACTTCTTCCCTTTTCCGTGGCCGCAATATACTGACAGTGCGCAACATTTCTACTCTCGTAGATAATTACCCCCGCCGCCATTTTGCCCTGGAGGCTCGCGGTGAATAGCTTGATGTTCTCGGGAAAACGATCGGCCAGAAGTTGTATTTCAGCGGCAGTGTGCACCGGCCGCACCCCATAACGTGATTGCAGGTTCGCCTGCAGAATCTCCATAAACTGGAAGTATTCATGGGTGCGCACCACCTCAATCCCTTGAGACTTTCCGCGCGCAAGAGACCGCCTTCGAAGTTCCGCCAGTGGCGGCCGACAACTTCTGACGAAAGTTGAGGACACATCACGCCGGACGAGCTTGGCATTGTGCCAAAATAGCGCGTAGAGGTCCTCCTCTGCGGGAAGGCTGTGATAAATGTGAGGAATCGCCTTATAAATCAGCTTCTTCGCTCCCCGAGCGCGCAGGTCGTTCACCAGAGCCGCAAAAACCCCCAACATTCGATGCGTCTTCATTCTTTGGCAGGAAATTATTCCGCCGAACGTGAGGCCTCCGTGTGACACTATCGTATCTTCGACCCGGTTTGCCGGCATAAGGCCTATCAGTTGACCGTCCTGAAAGAACAGGAGGGAGTGGTCAGTGAACCGGTCGGCGTGATATTCAACGTAACCTCTATCGAAGATGAACACGCCATTCTTGGATTGACGTATAAACTCGTCCCAGCAAGCCTGATACTTCGGTTCGTAAAGTTCCACCCGGACTGGCCGTGCACCACTCATAATGTTTGTGTGGTCAACCTACGGCCGCCTGATTAACACATCTTCGCGCCGATTCGCAAAGGGCAGGTCTGGATGTTGGGGCAGCACATAGGCATCAAACCCCTGGTTTCGTGCTCGGCTGATCAAGGCCAGAATTACGGAATCATCAATCTGATGCCGCTCCACAGTATTGAACCGCACCTCGGGCAGGCCCTGGGTATTCATGAACTGCTGGTGGAATTTTATCCCGTTGGAACTGCTGAAGAATCGCCGGCGCTTCGAAGCGTTGGGGAGATCGCCAATCAGCATTTCACCGCCCTCGGCCAGCAATTCCAGCGACCGGTCCAGAAATCCCCAGAAGTTCCCTTCCACAAAGACCATCTGCAGCACGCTATAAGTAAGAAGCACATCCACTTTCGAGGCGTATTCTTGAAAAAGGGGATCAACCTGGGGATAGTAGGCCGGAAACTTTTGAATGAAATCGTCATCCGGCAGGTGCGCAAGCATCTCTTCCGAATCGACGAGCAGGAGTTTATGACCGCGGTCGCGACAGAGGTTAATGATCATGTGGGGCAGATCGCTGCAGCCGGGACCGACGTCGAGGACCACCTTTCCGGTCTCATTAAGCAGAGGAAGGTTGGTGACAATACTCTGAAAAATCAGCTCCCCCTTGCCTTCCCGGTACGAATCGGGGAAGCCGATCTTCTCAAATCGGCTCACGGATTCGTCTTGGGCCATTTTTCGCATGTCATCGAAGGTGATGGTGGCAAACCTTCGATATTGGTCGTCAGTCAATTTCATGCAATTCACCAAAGGCGCTTAATATTGCTTCTGTGTTTGGAACAATCGCCCGCGACGTCAAGCTAATACTACCGCCGTGTTCGAATTCCATGCAATTTCTTTCACCGTCATGTACGGGGCGAAGACACTCAAGCGTCGGGATGCGCCATCCGGAAGAGGAGTCGAAGTCGGTTGGCGCCAAGCCGGAGCAGGGCAGAGGTGAAAGCCCTATCCCCCAGCCATCTTGGCGGGAACCCGAGCTCGCGGATTGCCATCAACCCCAACCGCAGCCTCTCGAATCGGGTTAGGCAAATCGCCAGATGCTTCCAGTCATAACGAAACGAGGGATCGCTTCTAAACGCCGCCGCTACCGCCATAGATGCAGAATCCCTTTCATTGAGCAAAAGATGAAACGCTGCGCGGCGCAAGTCAAGAAGCGCCTTCTTACGAGGGTGACCAAGTTGACCCCCTGCGGATTCCGCCTTCCGCCTCAGTGAGATGATGACGTCGAGGCTGTGACGAATATCGTTGCGGCTCCGTATCGGATCGTCCGGCTGGGGAAAACTCATCGAGGTGTTGTGGTCATGACAGCGGTAACCCACCACGGCGCCCGGCAGAAATGCGCCCGGATACCGGGCGGCCAGCCGAATCCAGAGTTCCCAATCGCCATATGTCAAGCCCGGCTCGAAGGGCCCAACCTCCCTGATGCACTTCATCTTAACCATCACTGTGGGGGCCGCGATCGTATTTTGCATGATAAGCTCTTCCGTCAAATCCGGGAACGCGGACAGATCCTGACCCATGTGGCCCCTAAGCCGTGTCCCGTTCTTGTCAATGTACTCAGCAATGCCATAGACCCACCCTACGTCAGGGTGACTTTCCAAATAGGCCACCTGTCGCTCGAGCCGGTCCGGGCAGGAGACATCGTCCGAATCGTTACCGCACCAATAGAGTCCCCGCGCATTCTGAATCGCCAGATTTTCTGTGACCGTAATTCCGAGGTTACGTCGTCCGGGATGGGTGAATACGCGCACAATCTCTGGATATTCATGGGCATAGTTCTGTAAGATTTCCAGGCTGTTATCGGTCGAGCCATCATCGACCACAATGAGCTCGAAGTCGCGGAAGGTCTGGCTTAGGATTGAGCCCAGTGTTTCAGGCAGGAAACGCGCGTGGTTATAGGAGGGAATGCAAACGCTGACCATGGGGGTACGTGCCATTGAGTGGTCCCCGCTAACGCGACTTATCGATGCGCATCCTCTTGCCGGTGGGCCGAAGTACTTTTCGTACTCCGGTCATCAATGTTTTCGGCAACACTGTCTTGGTTAAGTCTTTGAACGACAGAAATCGCTCCCGCGCCCTCCCATCATGGACGGTATCAAAGAGCAATGGCCTGAAGGAGTGCATCAGGCCCGACATTCGGATGGGCCGAGGCAAGTCATTCAAGCCGAGAACCGCGGCGGCAACGAACATGCTTGCGGGGCGATCCAGCAAACCCAATTCCGCAAGGCCTAGATAGAGATCCTGCTCCCCTTGCGGGGGTCCGAGCGGGGATTGGACGGGGTCGTCGCAAGGCGCACTAAGAGCGCTCACGGCCACATCAAGCCACTTCGTCTTCCACGACGCTCCAAAGTGCTCCTGCAAAACCGCGGCTCGCAGACGGCCCCCGAGTTCAGATCGCTGGTCATCGGACCATCGGAGCCATTGCAGCACGCCCTCCACATAGTCGCTCTGGCTCGAAGCCCCCGTTAAATTGGAATCCAATGCCAAGTCGTCGGAGTGAAGAAGCGGCTGGAAAGGAATGTTCAATCGCTGAACGGGAAGTGCGTGCCGCGCAGCATCCAGCGCCGCCGTTAAGGACCCGGAAGGAAAAGAGTCCAAATAAACATCCGCGGAAGAATAGTACAACTCAAGAATCGCGGGATCGGCCACCTCCCCAACGGACCGGAACCGACCCTGCGTCGACTGCCGCAATTTCCCCCACGGCTGACTCTCTGGATCGCCAATAGCAACAAAGATGACGCGAGGGTCTCCGTTACAAATGGCTTGCACTGCCTCAGGGAAGCTGTATCCAAAAACCGGGCGAAACTTATAAGCTTGGCCGATCGTGAGCGCGACAAGGGCGTCCGCGGGCAACCCGAGTTTTCTGCGCGCGTCCGCCTTATCCGCCGGGAAGGATTGGTCGTCGATCAGCGGTATTGGGATAATTGCTTTCCGCGGCCGTTTGGCGCGAAGGCGCGAGGAAACGTCCTGACCAATGAATCGGTAATCGGCGATGACCCTCGCCACATCCATGCCTAGAGTAAACACGTGGTCCGCATGGTTAAAGAACATCACGGGCCTGGGCTGGTCGTGGAAGGCCAGGTTCGGCAGCGGATCATTAGGGTGGATGTGCAAGACGACGACATCGAAATCCAACGACTTGGCGCGTAGTTCCCTCGCGGCCTCCAAGCAGGACAACGTCGATGACAATCGGGATAGTTCTCCCCCGCCTTTGTGCGTGGCACGAGCCAACCAGGCGGGTAACCGCTCGTCCCCCTGCTTTGAAATCAGGATCGAATGCTGCTCCGTGGGAGCGTACTGGGCGCAAGTCTCAATCCAACGGGCGACCACGCGCGTGTGGCCGCCCGTCTCGTACGCAGTGGTCATCACGTGCAAGAATCGATTCGGAGGCCACTTCGCAGAGAGGGAATTGGTGAGCGGTTTCCCGTAATCCCGACCAACTTCCGTGAGGAGCTGCTCCATCTCATGGCAATATAGGAAACCAGGATTCGACCACCAGGCCACGGATGCGCCATAACGGCACCAATCAATCGCCAAGTCAGGCTTGCCATCCGCCTCCGCTTTATTTGCGCGATTAAGAGCTCGATAAAACTCCTTGGAAGCCTCGCGTTGCAATGTGACTCCCCGCCGCAAAGAGTCGTGGACATCTCCGCTCGGCGCTGCCCTCTTTTGCAAGCTCATGTTCAGCCGATCTACCCCTCGTTCTTTCCGCATGCGGCGCCAGGGACTAGCGGGCCTCTGTCCCGTGAGCGCATGGTGCTTATCAAAGTTGAGATACGACCAGCCGGGCTGGCACGAAAAGCGGAAGTTAGCTGCACTTCTCCGTGACTGGCTCCTGAAAGCGGATGGTGCCCCAACTTCTGTCCCAGGCTGACATGGTTCCATCATTTCCCGGCGGCGGCAAAACCTCAAAATGGAGCACATCGTGAACGATGTCGAACTCGCGATAGCCCTCGCGCTCGTTGCCCGTTCCCACTCCCAGCTCAAACCGGTAAAGGCCCTGGGCTAGGGCCGGATTGGGAAGCTTCAGCCGGTAGGTTGCCACTTCGCCCTGTTCGATCCCATGAATTTGCGGCCCAAAGCAGCTTCCCACCGGCGTCCCATCGACCCCGTGAAGGGTCAGCGAAAAGCGGAAGCTGTCCACGGTCTCGTTTCCGCGTACGGTCATCCGCACGCAAATATCCGAATCGGCGGGCACGAGTTTCCCGTGGCGGCCTTCGAATTCCAACGACAGAAATTCCACCAGCTTGTTCAAATCATGGACGACACGCGGGACGCCTTCCACGTTATAAACTTCCGTCTGGCGGTCCATGGCCCCCACCAGGTATTCCGTGATGCCGTTCTGGGTAGATCCAAATGTCTTGACGCAACCCTTTTCCAGCACGACAACGGTTTTGCACAGCAAGGCTACGGCGGCCATGCTGTGGCTCACGAACAGAATCGTGCGGCCATGCTTCGCGACATCGCCCATCCTTCCCAGGCACTTTCTCTGAAATGCGATATCCCCTACAGCCAGGACTTCGTCCACCAAAAGTATTTCCGGCTCCAGGTGAGCGGCCACGGAGAAGGCCAGACGCACGTACATCCCGCTCGAGTAGTGCTTGACGGGTGTGTCAATGAACTTCTCCACTTCCGAAAAGGCCACGATTTCGTCAAACTTGCGATCGATCTCCTGCTTGCTCATTCCCAGGATGGCGCCGTTCAGATAGATATTCTCCCGCCCCGTAAGCTCTGGATGAAATCCCGTGCCCACGTCAAGCAGGCTCCCCAGACGACCGCGCACCTCCGCGGCTCCCAGGGTGGGCTTGGTGACGCGAGCCAGAATCTTCAGCAGAGTGCTCTTCCCCGCTCCATTGCGGCCGATGATTCCCGTCACTTCGCCCTGGCGAACTTCAAAGGAAACATCCTTGAGCGCCCAGAAGTGACCGGCGTCGCCGTTGGGAGCTGAGCGATTCTGATGTCGGAAGATTCGAAGCGGGGAAAATAGGGCACGGGCCAACACATCGCGCAGCGCCAGGTAACGTTCGTGCTCCCCAATGTAATAGCGCTTGCCAAGCTGCTCGACTCGAATGACGATGTCGCTCATTGGTTGGACCACGTCGGCATATCTTGCCAGCGTAACACCTTTACAAAGGACAAGTCATCATTCGAACGGCCTTGCGCGCGGCGATTTGAAAGAATGGCGGCTTCAGGCAACGATGTGCGGGGTAAACTCGCCACGACGGAATCAATTCGAGGTGAACGTCTCCGAACCTCTGGCCAAACCCTGCGCTGGCGCAAACCCTTCTTCCATGGCAAGGTGTTCGCCCAATTCTCGGATAATGCGTTGCCCCATATTGAGCAGCACGCAGGGATCGCCCGAAAGCTGGTAGGAGGCCATCTGCCTTTCAAACTTGTCGAGGTCAATTCCCAAGCGCTCGTGCCCATCACGGAATGTCTGAAGCTTCGCCGCCAATTCGGGGCCATCCGCAAACGCTTGGAACGCCCCATTCTCTTCCCTGCGGCAGTGGTCCATGACGTCAGTCTTGAAAAAATGCATCGTCATGCGCAACGCACCAAGCGCGGCCTGCCGGTCGATGAGGTTTTCGCCGTGGTGCAAATCCAGCCCCGCGAGAATCGCCTGCCAATCGTGCAAAGCCGCCCGAATTTTCGTGTGGTCTTCCTGCCATTTCGCAAGGTCAGGCGGCGCAGGCGCGGACGGTCGCTGGGGAGCAGCAAGCGCGGTTTCCGCTTCCAGGTACAAGCTCTTGAGCCCGCGCGCGGCGAATACTGCGGCAACCTCTCGTCGCCTGGGAAAGCCGAATGTCGAAAATTGCCCAGGGGTGTCATTACGAAGGTAGCCGCCGGGAAAGGTATCGCAGTCCACGGTGAAGAGGTCGCCCGGAGCCACCATCGAGATATTCATCTCGTAGCTCTCCCGGGTGTTGAAAAACAGTCGCGAGCGCGGAAAAGCAAGGTGATAGATGCTGAGGATCAAGCGGTAGTCGTCATCCTCGACGGTGAAGCGCGATGCCTTCTGCGATGCCAGCACGCCGCGCGCAGGCTTGAGGCGCGGAATGCCGATAGCGTGCGGCTCCAGGCCGTATGTTCGCCGCAGGTAGTTGCCGTGCTCGATGGTGGCCAGCGCGTCGAAGCGCCAGTCGTACAGGCCCAGCAGCGCACCCAAGGCAACCTTCTTAATGCCCGCCGCGATGACGCGGTCCCAGAGGTCGAGGCGACACTCGATATCCCGCTTGGGCGAGCCGGCCACGTGCCAGCGATCGAAGTGGGGTTGGTGATAGGTCTCTTGCCACTCCACTACCCATTCAAGGCCGGCCTCGCGCAGCCGCACGTAGTCATCACGCTCATAAACTGGCGAGCAGAGCCCCACCACGCCGCCGCCCAGGCCGTCGAGCCTTCGGCGAGTCAACTCGACGTAGCTTGCCACTACTTCGGGGCCAAACTCGGGGTCTTCCGAAAGCACCAGCTCAATCTGCCGGTGGCCCCAGGAAAGAATCAGGTCAAGTTCGAGGCTGAATTCATCCAGGCTCAGGCGCGCGCGCTCAGCCAGCGCATTGCTTTCGCGATAACCACAATAAAGACATTCGTTCTGGCAATAGCTGGTGAGATATACCGGAATGACAAACTCCACCGTGGGCGGCGCCACCCGCTCGCGCACCCGCCGCGCTGCGGCGTGGATTTCCGTGCGCCGTTCGGGCTCGCGCGCCCAGGCAATCAGCGAAGCGACGTCCTCCACATCGAGGCCGGGGCTTCTCTCCGCCGCGGTCAGAATAGACTCGAGCGAACGCACGGGTTCCGCGAGCGCCGCAAGGGATTCGACGTGAGGGCTCGAGGCCTCAAAGACTTCGCTGAATTTTGGCACTGCCCCACTACCTCCTCAAGAAAAATGACTGATGGCTCAAGTTACTGGGGCTTGCTAAATCCCCGCGGGATTATCCAGCCAATAAATGGTCAATCCGGAAAGCAGCTTGGGATAGAAGTCGGTGGATTTCTGCGGCATCGGGCAATCGGCGAGCGCGTTGGCGTGCACAGCCTCGACGGGCGTGGGGTTGAGCAGGAACGCGATCTGTCCCCTGCCCTTCTCCACACCTTCGCAGGCGAAAGCCGCCTCGCGATAGTATGATAGGTTCCTTTCCTCTCGCACGGCTTGGCCGGTGATGCCGAGCAGGCGCTCCAAAACCAGTCTATGCAGCAACACGACGTCGAGCCGGCGCAGCGTGGGAGCGAGGTCTGCGAGCGCGCCGCCCAAATCAAAACCCGGACGCAGGCGGAGTAAGGCGAGTTTTCCCTCGCCCGCAAAGGCGCCTATCGCCGGCCGCTCGCGGCCCGCTGCAGTGAGCTCGGCAAGGAATTGCGCCGTCCATTCGCTTGCCCGCCCATTCACCGCGACGTCTTCCCACTCGAAAATCGCGCGCGCACCGGCGCTAAAACTTGCCCAGTCGAAGTTTGCCAGGCTATGGACCATCCGATGCGTGGGCAGGATGGTCAACCCATCAGTCTCCATACGCACGAAGGTCATCATCACATATTCCGCGTCGTGCCGGCCCAGCTCGCGGCGATAATTGCGATAGGCGAGCGCTGTCTCGTACCGATGATGGCCATCGGCGATCACCAGCGCCCTTTCACGCATGGCCGCCGTCACTTTCGCCACAATCTCGGGATCACTGACGCGCCAGGCCGTATGCCGAGTGCCAAATTCATCCGTCACTCGCTCCCAGGGCTCGGCCGCCGTTGGCGTCGCGAGCAGGCTCTCGATTGCTCCGCCGGGATCGCTATAGAGCATGAAGATTTGGCCGAAGTGCGCGCGCGTGCCCTTCAGCAACTCCAGCCGATCAGCCTTCGGGCCGGAAAGCGTTTCTTCATGCCGATGCACCACGTGCGCGGAATAATCTTCCACGCGCAATAAAGCGATGAAACCGCGCCGCTGCTTCCGCACGCCGGGCTGCCCGGGGATTTCGTACTCCTGGTAATAGGGATAGATCGCGGCCTCGGGCTCGGAGATCAGCACACCCTTTTGAACCCAATCTTGGAAATCCCGCGTCGCGCGCGTATAAACATTGTTCGCGGGACCGTCCTCCGGCAGGGCCCGCCCGCGAATGATGCGCACCAAGTTATACGGGCTCCGTCCGTAGTACCGCGCTTGCATTTCGGAAGAAATCTTGTCGTAGGGCTGAGTAACCACCGCGCCGAGGTCGGAAATTCTTCGCGGCTCGTAACGAAGCGCGCGAAAAGGGACGATTTCTGCCATGTGTCTCACTTCCAGCCAAAATTCTTCCGAAGATCTAAAACTAACATACCCGCTCCGACGCGTCGAGGTTTGCATCGCAGCGAACTTAGGGCTTAGGGGTTGGGGGTTAGGGATCAGAGATTAGGGGACCATACCTTGCCGACCTCCACTTATTCGCGAGATGTTCTTCAAGATTTCTTTGGGCTTTGCGGTAAGCTGCCTGCAAGGTTACGGCCGGCCAGGAAAGTGTTCTTCCCGGCCGACTGCAGCGGTTTTGCGCAATCCCAGCGCCGCGAACTCACGGACGGTGAGGCGGCCATCGAGATGCTACGCGAGCGCCGTGCCGCGCGCCTACCTGCCAGTAATCAATAGAAACCCGGAAGCCGTTAGAACGGAAAAAGAATCCCCTTGTCCTTCAGCTTTTCGAAACGGCTCGCGGCGAAACGGAAAAACTGCGCCGGTTTTCGTCCGGTTCGTTGCCACTCGCGCAAGGGCTTCAAAATGCCCAGCAGTGCAATCTTCCTGCGAAAATTGCGCTTATCAAGTTGCCTGCCGAGGATCGCCTCATACACCGTTTGGAGTTCACGGAGTGTGAACTTTTGTGGGAGGAGTTCGAAGCCGACTGTGGTGTACTCCAACTTGTTGCGCAGCCGCTCGACGGCATAGTCGAGAATCCCCTTGTGATCGAAGGCCAAGGGCGGGAGACTCTGCAAAGGGTACCAACCGGCCTCCGCGGCATCGGCGCCTGCAATCAAGGAAAGCTCATCGGAAGCGATCAGCGCGTAGTAAGCGACGGTGATTACACGCCCGCGGGGATCGCGCTGCGGGTCGCCAAATGAATACAACTGTTCGAGAAACACATCCCGCACCCCGGCTTCTTCGTACAATTCCCTGAGCGCGGCCTCTTCCAGAGACTCCTCGTCATGAATAAAGCCGCCCGGAATCGCTTGAACACCCTGGAAGGGCGGGGCTCCGCGTTTTACCAAGAGCACCTCCAGGCCGCGGTCGCGAACCGTAAAGATTACGATGTCAACGGTGACACGCAGATTTCCCATCGTTCACTCCACAACGAGTTGGGCGGTTTCATCCGCCGCCCTCACCGTAACCCTCGAGCCCGAATTGAAATGCAAATAGTCGGATTCCATGCCGTCACTGAATATAACTCCGCCCGAGGGCATCAGAGAATCCAGTTCCAGTACTTGTTTCACCGGAAGGATTCCGGCAATGATATTGGCGTGCGAGTGACGGCTCGCGAAGGGTTCGCGCACCACAAAAAGCAAACGCCGGTCTTCCCAATCCAGGCGCGGAGGCGACCCGGTGTGCCCGCCCGAGAGTTTTGCGACACCGGATGCCATGTTGAAGACGGACGACATCCATCCCGTGCTGCCCGCCCCGGTTGAGACCAACACTCCGCTCGAAGACTGTGGTTCCTCGAACTTGTTCCAGCGAATACGGTACCTCGCCGAGATGTGAGACTGCGCCCCCAGGAATAGATCGTTGAATGCCAGAAGTCGCTGCCCGTCGTTCATTTTGGCCTCTGCCAATGTCACCGCACGAATCCGGCTGTGGCCTTCGAGGGCCCGTTCGATTGCCGGTGTTACCTGCCGGGGCAGAAAGGGCAGCAGGATCCCGTCGAAGCGCTCCGGATCGGGATTGACCGCTACAATCGGCTGATGCCCAACGTACTTCGCCGTATTCGCCACCAGACCGTCCTGCCCAAGGGTGACAATGAGGTCCTCCGGCAAGAATGTGTAGGTCGGAACCAATTGCCGGTCGATCACTTGGATTTTCAAACCGATCTCGATGGACTGCCGGACGACCTCAATTGCACGTTGATACACCTCATCCTCCCGCTCGTACTCGGTAAAGTCTCCGCCCGCATGCTCGATGTAAAACTTGGCCTGGGACGGCGTATTGAAGCGCTCGATTAATTCGGCGAGCCGGGTTCTGCGGGTCACCAGCACAACCTTCTTAAACTCGACGCGCCCGCTGCCGGACTGAGGGGTTGTGTACATTGTTCACCTCCCTTTCGCGGGTAAACTCACCGTAGGGCTCGCGGGGACCGAAGCGACGAGGCTTCGCAGGAGGTCAGGTGAAATATTCAACTCACCGATCTTCTGTGCGTTCGCTGCCATCTCTTGAAAGGCCATGGCGATCATCGTCTTGGAGTCTCCCCCATGGGGAGAAACTGCCACTAGCGTTTTCCAGTCGATATCCCGGATAGGCTTAAGGGTCACTTCCATCGCATAGGCCTTGCTGTCCGCTTCCTTGCGGTCGTTCTGGATGCGCTGATCCATCAACGCCACACGCTGCTGTTCCAAGGCAATTTCCGCAGCCATTTGCGTCTCCCGAATCTGCCGTTTTTTCTCCTCCACGGCGATTTCGGTATTTAACTCGCTTTCCTTAATCCGGCGCTCCTGCTCGACGGCATTGTTTCGCCGAGCGTATATCGCCTCGTCGGAACGCACCTGAAGGGCTTCACGAGCCTCCGCTTCCAGAGCCTTGGCCATTTCCGGTGTCGGGCGAACGGACAACAAGGATAGGGTCAGGATTTCCACGGCCAGTTGAGTGACGGCAGGCGAGGTTTTCAAACCCCGTAGAACAGCCGAACTGAGATCACTTCCGCTCGTCAGCGCCTCGCGGAGGGTTAACTTTTGTGTTTCGGCACGCATCAGGGTCTGCGTGGTGTAAACCAAACGCTCAGAAAGTTTGCGGTAGTCCTCCGACCGGTATTGGCCTTGCGGCCCGATGCTGAAATCCATGAGTGAGGCAAGCCTTTCCGGGTCGGCAACACGGTAGGTAAGTTGTCCCTGGATAGAAACCGACTGGAAGTCAGCGGTGCTTTCCTGAAAGGCGAAGGGAACATCCGCGCTTGCCATCGGAACAGTGACAATGGTTGAAGTAGGGGCATAATAAAAGAAGGAAAGTCCCTGTCCTTTGCGGCGCAAACGGCCCCGCCGGTAATGCAGGACGTAGGTTGTGGGAACAGCTTTCATAAATCGAATGCCCAACATGAGTCACCTCCTAAGTGTCTCTCATACACTATAATAAGTGTACCAGAGACACCATGTCAAGAAGTTTTTTCGGTTGGCCTTCGGGAAATCAAGGCACAGAAAGGGGGCACCTGCGAAGAAATGTGTTTCGAGAAGCGGCGAGTGGAGATAATAACTGCCACAGGCGGTCAGATTCCTTACGGGGTAAGCTCTGTGCTCGCGGTTCTGTGCGGCCTGGTGAGTGAGGGTCTATCCCGCCGGGCAAGTAGAGCAATCCCGTTCGGCATCGTAGGGGAGGGCACCGGCCAAAAACGCGCCGCTGCGGCCCTGGGCATCGCGTTCGCCGGGCTTCCAACTCTCCTGCCGCGATCCGTAGAAGTCCACACCGCAGTTCGCCGCCGCCTCGAGTTAAGCAGGCTTACCGAAGGGACACGTCATTCTAACCGTTTCAACGGAGACAGAAACCCCGGCTATTTTCCAAAGTAGGCGCGAGCGAGATAGGAGATTCCGAGCAGCAAGAGAAGAATGTTGGCAATCAGAATGAGGTTCATCTTCAAAGCTCTGTGTAGACCGGCGCCCCAGGCTATGAGGCAGGTAGAAAGCACTGCGGCCCCATAATATCCGAGCAAGCTCCCCGCAAAAAAGGGGACCACGTGCAAGTAGCCGTGGAGCCGGGCTTCCGCCAGAATTGGTCCGGCAATGGTTAGCCAGTAAATCCACGTGCCCGGGTAGGTAACCTCCGCCAGCGCGGCGACGGAAACTCCGGCGAGTGTGTACGACGAAGACTTGGCCAATTGTTCCGGCGACTTGCGACGCAATTCCCGAAGGGAGTGGCTCGAAAAAGCAATCACCACCGTGCCGCCCAGGTAGGCAACATAATGAACGGTGTGCAGGGGGATAAACCGGAAGAACCATAAAGTCACGAGGAGCATGGCGCCATCAATGACCATGGGTGGCGCCACCAGGACGAAGATGGCGCGCGCCCAGCGGCCGAGCGCCATTTGCGTGAGGGCAATCATTTTCAAGGGGTTAGGAAATATCCCACCCACAATTCCCATGCCGGCGCCGAGTAAAAGGAGGTCCATAAGAGCGCCCGGTGATGTTATTCCGTCAGGTTGAGATTGTAAAGCGCCGCAAACCGGTTTGGAGAAATGGCTTGTGCGACTCCCGCGAGAGCTTCTCTGATTCAGGGTGGTACGGATGCCCGTGCCCACGTTGATGACCTTGCCAGGTGCTTCCGGTTTTAAGCGAGGCTCGCAGGCTGGCATCGACTATATTCGCCACAGAGACAAAATCGCGTGACTGGCGAAGGTCAACGTTTTCTGCCCTGGGTCCACGACGGCTGGCCGTGGCCACGCTCCGCCGCTCGAAAACCACTTTAACGAGGTCTGTCCCCCCCGCCGACGTTCGAAGAGCGGCGAAGCCTGGTCAGCAGGTCACCCTGCCTCTCCCGCCTCTCGATGGGAAAGCCACATGCATTGCTATGAGCAGTATTAACCATACGGATGTTCCTTCCAGTACAGACACTCATGCCACTCGCGATATATAAAGTGTCCAGGGGCAAACCGAGTGTGGGGAGCCTCACTGTTGATTGATTGAAGCGGAAACCCATCACGCCGCGTGACCTGGGAGAAGCGGCCAGGCAGCTTCGGAGAAGGAAATTCACATGAAGGATAATGTTTTCGCGCTCATGGTCCATGATCACCCGGAACACTTTAAAGAGTTGGAGGGAATGCTGAAGGATTTGTCGGTGGAGACGTGGAACATCGGAGATTCCAATTTGGCCGGAGAGATGACTTCACGGTATAAGCCTGATCTGGTGTTCATTGAATTGAGCGTCTGGGACAGATTGCATCATCAGCTCGCAGGCTTGGCAAGAAAAGCCGATCGGGCCGTGGGCATTATAGTCGTGGGCACCAAGTTGGATATTGAACGCTATGTATCCTCAATTGAGCAGGGCGCAGTTGGCTATATTGCTCCGCCCTTCACTTTCGGGGGACTCAATATGATCGTCCACTCGGCGGCCATGGACGGCCACGTTCACCCAGAGGCGATGGCGCAAGCATTAGCTGTGTGAGTGCACCGCCGGGAACCCGGTGACAGACCTCGTTAAACTCTTTTTCGCGCGTGCGGCCGCTGGGACCGCCGCGGCGGGGCGAACGTCGAGATTCTCTGCCTTGGGCCCACGACGGCAGGCCGGGGCCACTCCCCGCCGCGCAGAAGCCAGCAAACGAACTGGCTGTTCCGGAACGTAGTCCCCGGAACCTCGGGCGATAATTCGACAAGAAGATTTTTGCTGTTATTGGGCAATCTGTCGGGGTCGGCGCAGAGTTTGGAGACAAGATTGCGCACCTGTAGGTTGGTTGAGTGAATTCGCGCGCCTTCCGCAGGGTGGGAAAGCCGCTCCTGTGGGCCGGAAGTCGCGAGAGGAAGCGACGAATTGATTTTCCGAAGGCCGTACAAAGCGACATTTTATCGATGCCAATCAAGCCCACTGACGAAAATAAAAAAACATCAAAAATGAAGGATGATCCGGATAAGTTGATGAAAACAAACGGACAAATTTCAGACAAAATGACGGAAGCCAATAAGTGTATGAAAAACAATCAGTTATAGAAAATAGCCGATTAATTGTAGAAAACAAAGCCAGTTACATCGATCTTTGACCACAATAACTCCCCGTTTTTCCGCTCCATTCCCACTAGCCAGATAACTTGCAGAAAATAATGGCCTTATAGCTTCCGTCTTTGCCGTATCCGAATAAGTAACTGAAAATAAGTCATTTAGAGCAGGACGCAGCGAGCGTCGCGCGGACCCGCGCCTCTCGGGTCCGCGCGACGGACTCGGTCAGCACTCGCCGACCCGCAGTCGAGGCCAAAGCGGATTGCCCCCGCTAAAAAACGGCCGGTCGGAAATACGTTCTTCCCGGCCGGCCGCTGCTAATCGACGCGGAGCTCTTCCAGCGAGCGGATGTATTCGATCGCGGCTTCGCTCCAGCCGTCGATGTGCACCCACTCGCCGTAGCCCACGCCATTATTGAAGCTCGCTACATTGATGACGTAGCCGCGGCCGCGGGGAGCAGGAACCTTGTCGTGCGCCTGCTCGTCGGTGATGACGATGAGCCGGTCGAACCGTTCCTGCATCCCCGCGAGAGCCCCTCCGAGCAGGGTGCCCCCGTGGTTCTGGCTCCGGTCAATGGCGTCACGCAAGGCGAAGCCGTACCGCGCGGGAACCTCCACCAGCTTGTTCGAGAAGCTATAGATACTTGCGCGCTCGGCGAGTTCGCGCAGCAGAATCGCCAACCCGTATGCTGCGTCGGTACGCAACATTTCCGACTGGCGCGAGAGGGCCGCCGTCATGCTGCCGGATACGTCCACCAGCAGCACCGTCTTCCCCGGCAGCTTGGGGCGCTCGGCGAGGCTCTTGAGCATGGCCTCTTCCAGCGCCTCTTCCCACTGCGGGGCGTGACGTGCGGCCGCGATGAAGCGGAAGGGCAGAACCCGGTCCGTGCGCATGGAACGAATTGCGCCCAGCACCAGTTCCTCCTCCACCCCGGCCGCCTGCATGTTGCGGAGGTTCCGCAGCAAGGCCAGCGCGCCGAGCTTGCGCTCCCGGATTAGCCGCTCCCACGCCGCGCGCTTGTCGGCACCGGCCGAAAGCGCTACTTCCCAGGTGTCGGGCGAAGCGAGCTTGCCCTCCACCAAGCCCTTCCACACTTCCGCCTGAGCCTCATCGCGAGGCTTGGCGTGCGAGAGGAAGAGCACGTCGCGCAGGCGCACCGGGCCCGGGCGGTCGTACTTGGCAAGCTGGTAGGCATCGAACTTGCCGAAGGCCGCAGCCAGCCCCTTCTTCACCTGCCCGGAAAGCGGCACACGGCCGTCCTTCCAGTAGATGGCGAGGAACTCGGTGAGCTCGTCGGCGCGCTGAATGACCCGCGCCAGCGTCTCTCCCACCAGCGCGCGATGCGTCGAGTGCCGGGCCATCTCCCGCACAAGCAACAGCGGCGCATGCCGCAAGTTCATCTTCTCGCGCGCTTCAATGGCGATGTCCGGCACTCGGCCAGCGTCGACGCGAGGAACCAACTCGGCGATGCGGCCGGCGATGGCTACTCCGTCCTCGTAGAACTGGTCCTCCCAAAGCAGGCAGGCCATCACCGAGCGCCGAAGCTCCAGCTCCGGCGTAATGGTCTTGGCCGGCCCACCCTCGTGCGTGCGGTGAGCAAGCCACGACCGCCAATTCTGCGGATTCAAACGTGCCATGGTTGTGCCTCCTTTCGGTACGGGATACGGGGAACGGGATTGTACACACTCGTACCGACGTCCCAGTTCCGAGACCCGAAGCCCGTGTTACGCGTCCCGTATCCCGTGTCCCGTTCTTTCCCGGACGGGGAACAAGCGACTGGGCATAGGTGCTTTACCGTTAAGCTACACAGGCAATTGAATCCGCGGCAGGATTCGAACCTGCATCCCCCGCTGCCAAGGCGGAGTAACCCATGTCTTCACCACCGTCCGAAACTATTGAAATCCTGGAAGGGATTAGGTGTTAGGGGTCGGCGGCTAGGAAAAAGGGGCAGCATCGAGGTCAGCCTAACTGAGCTAGACCGTAGAGGCAGAGCCCTGCGTCCCTAACCCCTAATACCTGACCCCTAACCCCTGATCCTTCGTCTTCACCACCGTCCGAATTTACCTTTTCACCGCTGAGACGCCGAGGCGCTGAGGTTTGCAAACGAGAGATCTCTTCTCTGCGCCTCAGCGCCTCCGCGGTAGAACGTCCTGAAACGCTGGCCGGGGAACTTGCGGCAAGGGACCAACTCAAGGCATCACCGACCGGAACCTGGTAAATCGGAGCTACGCTCCCGTCCCGGCTAGCTCAAGCCCTGGCAGAGGCGCCCGCCTCTGCGCGTTGTTTGTGGGCGGCGAAGTAACCCTCACCTTTCACCACCGGCGAAATTAGGGCCAGGGAACTAGTGGCTACGGACCGGGGATTCGAACCCCACCTTTTACAAGGTCTACCACGAAGTAACCGCAACCTTCACCACTGGCCGAACCTGACTGGGGGAACAAGTGACGGCGGCGGTCGATTTTCAAGGTCGATGTACCCGCCATCGACGCCACCCAGTCAAAAATTATGAGGAAGAGCGCAGGTCAGAACCGTCGAACCTTAACGGAGGGGCTCGAGTGACGCCCGGGTGCAGTCTTTGCCGCCGCTTGGCCGAAGCCGACCGCGCTGCGAATTGGAGTTTGTGTAGATCATATCGGGCGTTTTCCTACGCAAGACAATATTGCCATAGGAAAAAGCCGGAATGCAAGAGAAATTTTCACATGGTGAGAAAGATGGGCTTTCCACCGCGCCCGCCCGCTCACATCGGACTCGCAGCAGAGCTTTCGCCATGACTCCCACGGGGAATTTCCCCGCGACATTGACGAAGTCCTGACCCGTCCCTCAATAGTTATGGATTCGGCAATTCATTTCGGGTAGTATTTGTAAGCGCGTTAGATCTGAGTTCAGGGCGCCTGGACAAGCAAAGCTAACATTCAGCGAATCTTCGCTCGAGGCATGGCATGCTCAAAGGTCTGTTCCATAGGAACAGCCATTCGAATGGCAATGGTACGCATCGTGGTGAAACCATCGCTCCAGCCTACGCACCGCCTGCGGACGGCGGCAAGCTTATCGTCCTGACGGCTCCACTGACGGAGACCATCGATCACGCCGGCTATTTTATTCAGATGGCGCTGGCTTCTTTGCCAGTCTGGATGGAATTTGTCATTAACAACAAGTATCCCGTCTGGCGCAAAGTGGAACACAATCCCGATGGAACGGCGCGCTACATGCCCGCGGGCGTGCGCCTGGTGGAGAAATCACTACTCCGGGAATTTCGCCCCGAAGACATCGTGGTCTGCTATCCCGACGATCTCGACAAGTTTCTCGGTCCACAAACCCGCGCGGTTGGCGTCTCAACTCACAACCCGCTAGGAGTCACGTTTGCCGCGGGGGTCTACACGTCCATGTTTGGATCTTCGAAAGAACCCATTAATTCCCACTATGCCAAGCTGATGTTCGCGAAAATCAAGGCCAACCCCTTCCGCCAGAATTTCAAAGTCATCGTGGGCGGATCAGGCGGCTGGCAGATTACCCAAACCAACAGCTTCGAAAACTTAAGCGTGGATTGCGTGGTGGAAGGGCGCAGCGAATCAGTGGATGCCGTCAGTCTGTTTCACAAAGCCATCCGGGGGGAAACCCTGCCCCGCGAGGTCAACGTAGCGCATCCCATGGATCGCGAGGGCATCCTGGTGCCGGAAAAGCGCACCACCTTTGGCGTCATCGAAATGACCACGGGCTGCGGGCGGCGATGCCAGTTCTGCGTACCCGACTTGAACCCGCAAATCGACGTACCCAAAGACAAGATCATGGCCGCTGTGCGCGCCAATATCCGCGAGGGCAACAATCAGATTTCCCTGGCCACCGAGGACATGTTCATCTGGGGCCAGGTGCGGACCGGAACGCCCTTCTTCTTTCCCAATCGTGAGGCGCTGGTCTCTCTCTACACCGACATTGTCGATACGCCCGGCGTGAAGAGCCACCTGCTGAGCCACAGCACCATGGCGCCCTTTGTAGTTGACCCGCTGCTGATCAAACAACTCTCCGCGAAGATCCTCGACAAGAGCCCCGTGCGCATTCGCCTGAGCACGCACCCGGAGCGACGCGCTCTCTCCCCGCTGATCGGATTTGAAACTGGATCGGTGCGCATGGCCAAGCAAATCATGCCCAGCAAGGGCGTACCGTTCTCCATCGAAGACTGGCCCAGCGTGATTCTGGAAGGCCTGCGCGTGGCGAACGAAAATAACTGGTTCCCGGTGATGACGCTCATGGTGGGCAATCCCGGCGAAACCGATGACGATTCGCGGGCCACGCTCGATCTGCTTTATGAAATCGAACGCCGCGGCCTTTTCGCCATTCTGGTCCCGTCCATCTTCACTCCCCTGCACGACACCCGCATGGAAAAGCAGCACGGCGTTTCCGAGACGCGGCAGCTTACGCCGTTGCAGTGGCAGATCATCATGAAGTGTTGGAAGATGGATTTGGGTCCAACCTCCAACACTTGGTGGGCGCCGCTGATTTGGAAGTTTGGCTCGCTCATTGTGTGGCTGCTCAAGCTGCGTCGCACGAATGGCCCGAACTTCAAATGGCCGCTCGTTATGTTCTCCGGACTCTTCTCGGAAAAGATCCTCGCGCGAATGGGGAAGATCTATCCGGGTCGGCCGCTCAAAACCAAAACGCGTCGCGAGCTGATCGCATCCCTCAAGCCGCGGTATCTGCAATTCCTACGCCCCGACAACGGAGACTTGCCAGAAGGCTACACCCCTCCCCCGCGCCCGGTGGCGCAATCTCCCGAAGAGGACCAGCTGGTCAGGGCCTGATCCACGTCGCTCGTACCGAAGTTCTCACCCTGGCAGGTCAAGATGGCGGGTTAAGTCCGCCGCTACAGCCGTTTGCTACCGGCCACTGTGGTCGTGTCCGCCTGCTTCGTGTTTCGCCAGAGGTGTCGCCACAGGGTGTTGCGAAAAGTAGTCGAGTGTGCGCCGGAAGTCCTCGAGCAGCAGCCCCGCGAGATCGCGACTGAAGCCGTGGCGAACCAGGATGCGCTGCACCACAAGGTCGCTGCGGTTGGGGGGCATGGAATACGCCGGCACTTGCCAGCCGCGGCTACGCAGGCGGTCGGCGAAATCATAGAGCGTGAAGCCAGGATTCTCACCGTCCTGAAGAGTCCAGCAGACCGCGGGCAAGCCGCCCGTACCACCGTAAATGATCTTGAACGGGCCGAGCTTGGCAATCTCGCGAGCCAGGTACACAGCGGTCGAGTGGCAGGCCTGGTGAACCTCGCGGTATCCCTCGCGGCCCAGGCGCAGGAAGTTGTAGTACTGGCAGATCACTTCACCGCCAGGCCGCGAGAAATTCAGCGCGAACGTCGACATGCTGCCGCCGAGGTAATTCACCTCAAACACCAGGTCGCCCGGCAAGTCAGAATGCTCGCGCCAGATCACCCAGCCCACTCCTAGCGGCGCGAGCCCGTACTTGTGTCCCGAAGTGTTGATAGACTTCACCCGCGGCAGTCGAAAATCCCAGACCAGGTCGGGCTGGATGAAAGGCGCCAGGAAGCCGCCGCTGGCCGCATCGACGTGGATGGGGATGTCGAGCCCCTTCGTTTCTTGAAGCTCGTCGAGCGCATCGCTTACTTCCTTGACGGGCTCGTACTGGCAGGTGAAGGTCACGCCCAGCGTGGGCACGACTCCGATGGTGTTCTCGTCGCAATGCTCGACGACCTGCTGAGGCGTCAGCAGCAGACGATCGCCCTCGAGCGGGATCTCGCGAAGCTCAACATCCCAATAGCGGCAGAACTTGTGCCAACAAACTTGCACGGGTCCCGTCACCAGGTTGGGATGTTCCGTGGACCAGTGTTGGGCGCGCCTTTTCTCCCGCCATTTCCACTTCAGAGCCATCGCGCCCAACATTGCGGCCTCGCTCGAACCCGTGGTGGAAGTGCCGATGGTGCGGGCGGATTCGGGGCAATGCCAGAGGTCGGCAAGCATGTGGACGCAGCGCGCCTCGATTTCCGCCGACTGCGGGTATTCATCCTTGTCGATCATGTTTTTGTCGATGCACTCCGCCATCAACTGGGCAACTTGCGGCTCCGACCACGTCTGGCAAAAGGTGGCCAGGTTCTGGCGGGAGTTGCCGTCGAGCAGCAGCTCATCGTGAACGATGGCGTAGGCGTGCCGGGGGTCCTGCGATCCCTTGGGGAATTTGTATTTGGGCACGCAGACGGAAAGATCGTGCGAGGCGTAAATCTCGTCCACCATTCCAGGTTTGATTTCGCTTTTCCGGTGCAGGGGCATGGGCGTGTCTCCTCAATTGTTCTTGGCCGACTTTGACGACTGGCCGCTGGTTTTCCCGGGGTTCTTCTATTCTGCATTCGAGGGGTCCCGTCCGTCCACCACCGCGTAAGAAATCCTCGCAAGCGAAATTTGTGGAGTTGTTCTTGGGTTACGGCTGTGCGGTTTCGGTGGGAACGGGGGGCTTGGTCACCAGCATCACGAGGAACCCGACGGCGGCGGCGATCATCATCGTGAACATGGTGCGGTCGGGCGGGTAATTGGCCAGGTAACCGGCCAGCGGTCCTCCCACTGCACTACCCACAAATTGTGCCGTGTTGTAAAAGCCCAGCGCTGTCCCATAAGCCGTGCCCGGGGCGGCCTTACTGACCTGGCTGGGAAGAATCGGCTCAAGTCCGGTAAAGCCGATATAGAAGAGTGCCCCGGCGAGAAACACTGGAGTCAGGCGCTCGGGATTCTGGCCCAGCCAGGCCGGCTCGAAAAGCAGAAGGAAACTGGGAATGAACAGCAAATAGGCCAAAGCAGCCAGCGGGCGTGCCCAACCCTTGTCCGCGCCTTGCGAAAATCCGAACATGGTGACGGCGCTGATCAACATCATCGGCAGCAACAGCAGGTAATATTGGGTCATTTTCAGATGATGCTGCCCGGTGGCGATCAGAGGAAAATGGAAGAAAAACGTGGTCATGAAAAAGTTGATCAGGAACCCGCCGCCGGCGTAGGCGACGAGTGAGGGATGGGAAAAGATTTCGGCCAAGGGCGCGGGAGCCTTTTGCGGAGGCACCTCATCTTTCAGGTAGCGCACCAGAAGGAAATCCGACCCCAGGCCGAGGGCTCCGGTCATCCAGAAAAGGAAAGCCGTACCAAACCAGCCCGCCAGAATGGGGCCGACGATGATTCCCACCGCAAACGAGACGCCGATGGGGATGCCCAGCATCGCCATGGCGGTAGAGCGCCGCTCGGGCTCGATATGATCGGCCACGGTGGCGAAGGCTACCGAGATGATCGCCCCTCCGCCCTGGACTAGCCGCCCGAAAATCAGCTCCCAAATCTGCCAGGAATGGGGAAACAGAGGCGGCAAGGCACAGAGGAACGATCCTACGCTGAATAGCGTCATGCCCATCACCAGCACCTTGCGGCGGCCGATGCGATCCGACAATCTCCCCATGGGAATTTGCAGGATGGCCATGACCAGCGCGTACGCGCCGAAAGCGAAGCCCACCAGAAATTTCGAGGGGGTGAACTGGAGTCCATAAAGAGTGAAGACAGGCAGAACCAGGAACAACCCCAACATGCGCATTCCCACCATGCTGGCGAGCGCGAAAAGCATTTTCTTTTGCGTTGAGGTGTAGGAGATGCGTTGGCGAAGAGTGGTCTTTGGCATTCGTAAGGAAAAGGGCAAAGGGTAAAGAGTGATGGGTGAAGGTCATACGCTAACGGGTAAACGCAAGGTCGCGCCGCTACCCTTTACACTTCAAACTTCACACTTTCTTACAGCTCCACAAATTCCGCTTGCACGCGCTTGGGCAGGATGCCCTTTTCGAAGCCGCGGTCGAGGAGCGTCTGCACCGCCTTGCGGCCGCGCTCGCCGTAATCGAGCGTCCATTCGTTCACGTACATGGCGACGAAGCGGTCCGCGGTGGAACTGTCCAGGCCGCGCCCGAATTGCAGGGCGTAATTCAGGGCCTCCTCGCGATGGTCGAGAGCGTATTGAATGCTTTGCTTCAGCACCTTTGCCACGGCCCGCACCGTGCGGCGGTCGAGGGAACGCAGGATGAGGTTCGCGCCGAGCGGCAGCGGCAGAGCGGTTTCCTTGTGCCACCACTCCCCTAAGTCCACAATCTTCTTTAGACCCACCTCAGCGTAGGTCAATTGGCCTTCGTGGATCACCACCCCCGCGTCGGCCTTCCCTTTGCTCACCGCATCAAGGATTCGGTCAAAGGGCGTGAAAACGGGCTCGAAATCGTTCTCGTAAAGTCGCAGAACCAAGTGAGCGGTGGTCAACTTCCCCGGCACGGCGATGCGCTTGCCCCGCAGGCCGTCAGGTCCAGGCTTGGACCGCGCCACCACGATGGGGCCATATCGCTCGCCGAAACTCGCTCCCGACGGCAACAGGACGTAGCGATCCGCCAGATAAGGATACGCATGAAAGGAAGCAGCGGTGATGTCATAAATACCCTGCATTGCCTTCTGATTCAACGACTCGATGTCTTCGAGAACGTGCTTGAAAACCAAGTTCGAGGCGGGAAGCTTCTTGGTCGCCAAGGCGTAGAACATGAAGGCATCGTCGGAATCCGGGCTGTGCGCCAGCTTCAATTCCATGACGCGCGGCTGAGGTTCGTCGGCCTGACGGGTTGTGAAGGATGACATACGTGATCTCAGGGCCAAATTTTCGGTTGCCGTGAAAGCGGTATTCTATCACAGGTGCCAAGGAGACACACGACACGGAGAGCATTATAATCAAATTAAATCGTAACCCCTTAAATTAAGCTATCTGATTGTCCGTACGAAACTTAGCCCACGGCATCCCATGAGCTGCGCCTTTGCCGCGCTTACGACCTCCACAGCAATTTCGACCCGCAGTTGCATTGGGCGGCTGACGGGAGTATCTTTCAGGTGGGTGGAACGCGGAAGGTGGAACCCTTCCGCGGCCACCTTCGCTTCCACCACAGATCGGAATTCCAAAATCGAAAACAGGAGTAATTCTGGCGTCGTTTGGCCAAACCGCTTCCCTGCCCCGCGCGCTTGCCGCTCGCTCCAGAGTGCGCTCCGGCGTCTGGGTGACGGTGCGCGAAGCCTTTTGGATCGCCATCGAAGCCTTGCGGGCGCACAAGCTTCGCTCGTTTCTCACCCTTCTGGGGGTAGTGATCGCCACTGTTACGCTCATCGTTGTAATGTCACTGATCAATGGCATGAACCTTTATATCGCCGATCATATCGCGAATTTGGGGGCGAATGTCTTTGTCGTTCACAAATACCCCTGGACTCAGAACTACGAGGCTTGGCTGAAGGCCCGGCGGCGGAACAAGCCCATCCTGATCGAGGAATTCGAATATCTGCGGGACAACTTGAAAGATTATAGGAACATCGGCGCGGAAGCGGATTTGCAGACCATCAACACCTCCGCTCGCTATCAAAACCACTCGGTTTACTTTGTGGATATCGCTGGCGTGACTCCCAATATGATCGACATTGGGGCCCAAAAGGTGGAGAGCGGCCGGTACATCACCCAATCCGACTACCAGCACGAGTCTCTGGTTTGCTTTATCGGGCAAGATCTGGTGGATGCCTTCTTCCCCAGCATTGATCCCCTGGAAAAGGAAATCCTGGTCAACGGCATTCCCTTCCGGGTCGTCGGGATAGCGGAGAAAATCGGCAGCACTTTCGGCCAAAGCCAAGATAATTTCGTGCAAATCCCCCTCACCACCTACCGCAAGCTCTTTTCGCCGCGCCCGTCCTTGCTGGTCAACGTTCAGGCCTGGGACGCGGAACAAATGATGCTGCTGAAGGATCAGACGCGCTCGTTGCTTCGCGCTCGCCGCCACGTGCCCTATCGTGAGGACGACACCTTTGGCGTCGACGCTTCGGACACCATCATGGAACTCTGGCACCAAATCACCGCCGCGGTGTTTGGAGTGACGATCGCCATCGTAGCGGTATTCATGGTGGTGGGAGGCATCGTGATCATGAACATCATGCTGGCCAGCGTCACAGAGCGCACGCACGAGATTGGCATCCGCAAATCGTTGGGCGCACGCCGCCGCGACATCCTGATGCAGTTCCTCATCGAATCGAGTGTGATGGCCGGCCTCGGCGGAGGGTTGGGAATTCTGTTCGCCCTTTTGGTCAGCGCACTCGTGAATCTTATTGTGGGACCTGGATTCTTTAATGCCTCGGTCCCGCTGACCGCGGTACTGGTGGGATTGTTCCTTTCCACGGGCGTTGGACTTTTCTTTGGCATTTATCCTGCCAGCCAGGCCGCCAAACTCGACCCCATCGAAGCTCTGCGGACGGAGAACTGAGCATGGCGAATGAGCGCCTCCACAGCATTCGGGAGAACCTGCTGCTCGCGCTGAATACGCTGCGCACGCACAAATTTCGCTCTTTCCTGACGATCTTGGGAGTGCTGATTGGCACCATGACCGTCATCAGCGTTGCCGCCATTTTCAAAGGCCTCGACCAGCAAGTGGTGGATGCCGCCGAGGGTTTTGGAACACGCTCGCTTTTCATCTTTAAGTTCGAACCGGGCATCACCTTTAACCTGACGCGCGAGGAGCGCCTTCGCAAACCCCTGACCTACGAGCAAGCCATGGCGATCAAGGACCAGTGCCCCGCGGTGGAAGCGGTCGGGGTGGAATCGATCGTCAATGGGCCCCCGGCCGTCGCCAAGTACAAGGGACTGGAAATGGTTGACACCATCTTCCGCGGCGCGACGCCCGAGCATATGCGCAACGTCAACGTGGAACTCAGCGACGGGCGGCTCTATACCGACTTCGACGACCTTCATCGCCGGGACGTCGCGGTGGTTGGCTTCGACGTGGTGAACCGCTTCTTTGCCGGCGAGGACCCCATCGGCAAAGTCATTGAGGTTGACCACCACTCCTTTGAGGTGATTGGAGCTCTCAACAAGCGCAAGGCCTTTCCCGGCAATGGCAGCAATGACGGCGTCATTTACGTGCCCTACTTCACTTTTCGCAAGTTCTATCCCAATGCCAAAGAGAACCTCATCACCGCCGTGGCATTTCCTGGAAAGGTGGAAGAGTCCAAGGATGAAATCACCGCCGTGCTCCGGCGGCTGCGGGGCGACAAACCTTTCGCACCAAACAGCTTTGGCATTGCCACCGCCGAATCCATCATCAATCAATTTCGTCAAATCATGAGCATGGTGGTTCTGGTGACCGTGGTGGTCTCCTCCATCGGCCTGCTGGTGGGCGGGATCGGCGTCATGAACATCATGTTGGTGTCGGTCACCGAGCGCACTCGCGAGATCGGTGTGCGCAAGGCCATCGGCGCCCGCCGCAGCGACATTACCTGGCAGTTCCTGCTCGAAGCGATGACCCTGACCGGCACCGGAGGGTTGCTGGGCATCCTTCTGGC
>CAZCVY010000033.1:0-12481 GCA_964501985.1 uncultured Acidobacteriota bacterium
ACAGCAGGCCGCCGATCACCGCCCGGCCCAGGGGAGCGTTTTGCTCGCCGCCCTCGCCGAGGCTCAGCGCCATCGGAATCATTCCGATAATCATGGCCAATGCGGTCATGATGACAGGGCGAAAACGCGTGAAGCCCGCCTCGAGCGCAGCCGCCGTCGCATCTTTGCCCTCTTCCAATTGTTCTTTGGCAAAACTGACCACCAGAATGCTGTTAGATGTGGCAACGCCGACGCACATGATGGCGCCAATCATCGCCGGTACGCTGAAGGTGGTGTGCGTTGCAAACAGAAACCATAGAATTCCTGCCAGCCCGGCGGGCAAGGCGGAAATAATAATCAGCGGATCCAGCCACGACTGGAAGTTCACCACGACCAGGAGGTAGACCAGCACGATGGAAAAGACCAAACCCGCCAGCAGTCCATCAAAGGATGAGCGCATGGTATCAATCTGCCCGCGCACGATGGTCCGTGATCCGCGCGGTAGATCCTTTTGGCTTGCAGCCACAACGCGGTCAAGCTCTCGCGCCAAGCCCCCCAAGTCCCTTCCCTGCACCGAACCGTAGACGTTGATGACCGGTTGGACGTTGTAATGCGATACTGCGGCCATCGAAGCCCCGCGGCTGATGGATGCAAGGTTTCCGAGGATCTGCGGTGGGTCGCCTTTGGAGTCGGAAATGGGAATGTTTTGGAGATCCTGCAGCGAGTCCACGCGATACTGCGGTGTTTGAGTTGCAATGCTATAGCTGACGCCGGTCCGCGGATCCAACCAAAAGGTGGGAGAAGTCTGGAAGCTGCCACTTAAGGACACCAGGAGGTCGTTGGCGACGTTGCTGGTGGTGAAGCCCACTTGCGCGGTCCGGGTCCGGTCAATGTCCACCTGGAGCCGGGGCAGGTTGAAGGGTTCCTGAATACGCAAGTCCACCGCGCCGGGAATATATTTGAGTTTGCGAAGCAGACCATCGGCGAACCGCCGATTGGCGCGGAGGTCGTTCCCCACCACCTGGACATTGATGGGCGCAGGTAGGCCAAAATTCAGAATCTGGCTAACCATGTCAGAAGGTAGGACGTAAAACGTTACGCCCGGAAATTCCTGCGCCAATTGTAGCCGCAACCGGCGAAGGTATTCGGCCGTGGGGTGATGGTCTTCCGACATCGCCACCATAATGTCAGCATCCCCTGTGCCGATGGGCGCCGCGTTGCTGTAGGCAAGATTCACGCTGCTATACGGCAATCCGATGTTGTCAATAATGCTGGTCACTTCCTTGGAAGGGATCACTCGACGGATGGAGTCCTCTACCAGATCGCAAAGCTTTGCCGTTTCTTCAATGCGAGTTCCCGTGGGCGCTCGCACATGAAGGGTGAACTGGCCGCTGTCGACCTTGGGGAAAAAGTCTTGGCCGATCACCGGAATCAGCAAGAACGAGACAGCAGCAGCGCCCAAAACTCCGAAGGCGAGCCAACCACGATGGTGCAGGCAGCCTACCAGCCAACGCTTGTACCCCCCCCGCAGCCGCTCGAAAGCATGCTCAAATCGAATTTGCTGCCGGGCCAAAAAGTGGGCCTGGGCTTCCGCTTCCAGGTTCTCTGCGTCGTGCTCATGGCCGCGTAGGAGATAGCGGGCCATCGTCGGCACCAACGTCCGAGACAGGAGGTAGGACGCCAGCATGGCGAAGCTCACCGCTTCCGCCAAGGGGACAAAGAGGTACCGCGCCACGCCGGTCAGGAAAAACATGGGTACGAAAACAATGCAAATGGCGATGGTGGAGACAAAGGCCGGAACCGCAATCTGAGATGCGCCATCTAGAATGGCGGTTAGAACCTCTTTTCCCATACCGATGTTGCGATTGATGTTTTCGACTTCAACCGTGGCGTCATCCACCAGGATTCCCACCGCCAAAGCGAATCCACCCAGCGTCATGATGTTGATGGTTTCCCCGAGCGCGCTGAGCACTACCAGGGAGGTGAGGATGGAAAGAGGGATGGAAACGGCGATGATGATGGTACTCCGCCAGCTCCCTAAGAAGAGCAAAATCATCGCGGCGGTAAGAAGGGCAGCAATCAGGGCTTCTCTCACCACCCCCTGAATGGCCGCCCTCACGAAAATGGACTGGTCGTTCAAATAGTGGATTTGCAATTGCGGCGGCAAACCCTTCTGAATGACCGGCAGCTCTGCTTTAATTTTGGAGATGATGTCCAGAGTCGAGGCATTGCCCGTTTTCATCGTCGTCATCATTGCTGCTCGTTGGCCGTTGACGCGAACGATGTTGGTCTGGGGGGGGAAGCCATCGCGAACGTGGGCGACGTCACGGACATAGATCACCGTGCTGCCCGAGGTTTTTATCGGTAAATCATTGAGTTCCGCAGTGGTTATGGGGCTGCCGTTGGTTTCGACATCATACTCGTATTGGCCGATTTTTGAAGTCCCGGAAGGGAGAATCAGGTTCTGGGCGGTTATCGCTCCCACCACATCATTGGGCGAAAGCCCCTTTGATTGCATGGCCGCAGTGTCAAGGTCCACTTGCACTTGACGTTGCTTTCCCCCAAACGGCCAGGGAATGGCGGCGCCTTCCACATCTGCCAGTTGGACGCGGATGAAGTTCGCCCCCAAGTCAAACAATCGCTGCTCAGAAAGCCCGTCCCCCGAGAGTCCCAATTGCAGAATCGGAACCGTGGATGCGTTGTACTGCATGATGAACGGGGGCGTAGTGCCGGGCGGCAATTGCCGAAGCTGTGTCTGCGACATTGCCGTAACTTGGCTCATGGCCATGGCGATGTTCGCGCCCGGTTGGAAGAAAATCTTGATGATGGAGGTTCCGCTCAGCGATTCGGACTCGATGTGCTCAATGTCGTTCACCGTCAGAGTGAGGGAGCGTTGGTTGATCACCGAGATCCGGTTCGCCATCTGTTCGGGTGAAAGACCGTTGTAACCCCAATTGACGCTTACAATCGGGATGTTGATATTGGGGAAAATGTCCTTGGGAGTCCGAATAATGGATAGCGCTCCCATGATCAGAATGACGATCGCCATCACGATGAACGTGTAGGGCCGTCGTAAGGCTAAGCGTACAATCCACATAATTCGAAGATCTGGGCCTTTTCCCCTGCCCGGCTCTCTTGCTAGGACGCGAAACCGGCGGAAATTTCAGCTTCTTTCGCGGCTCTTACCGACAGTTGCTCCGTGTCGAGCCAAGTTGCCCCTTGCTTTTCGCCGAAGCATCTTATGGCAGCGAAAATCAGACGGAATCGGGGACAATACACCTCGCCCCCAGCAATGTTCACGCAGATCGAGGGCCATTCAACTCCAGATTTTGGAAGTCATTAAATCGCTGACAATAAGAGAGATAGTACGAGTATTGGAGATTGGGCGAGGTTATTCCATGCGTCAACTGGGTGAATTGACGTCAAAATATTGACGCCACAGCGTCACGGAGTCAGTTCGGGAGGGCGAGTAATGCCCATTTTCCGCATCTTGTAGAAGAGGGTTGTGCGTTTAAGTCCCAGCCTTTCAGCCGCGCCTCCGGGCCCGCCAAGCACCCATTGGGATTCGCGTAATGCCCGCATGATCTGCTCACGTTCAGTCTCAGCGAGGGTTCGGGACTTCTTGCGCACCCCCGCGCTGGCGTTCAAGAGCTCCGCAAGCGGCGCCTGAAGAGTTGACCCTGAGGTGAGAATCGTGGCGCGCTCAATGAAGTTCTGCAGTTCGCGGACGTTGCCCGGCCAGTGATAGCGCTTCAGGGCATCCATCGTCTCCGCAGGAATCCGGCTGATTCGCTTATCCATTCTGCGCGCGTACCGGTCGGTAAAGTGGGCCACCAAAAGGGGGATATCCTCCGGCCGCTCGCGTAAGGGAGGAACTAGAATCGGAAAAATGTTCAACCGATAGTAGAGGTCGCTGCGAAACTCATGGTTCTCAACCATTTGAGTAAGATCCCGGCTCGTTGCCGCCACCACGCGGGTATCGACATGAAGGGTTCGCGTACTGCCTAACCGCTCAAATTCCTGTTCCTGCAAAACTCGCAGGAGCTTCGGCTGTAGCTCCGGGGGGATATCGCCCACTTCATCGAGGAAGAGGGTTCCCTGATGAGCCAGTTCGAAGCGGCCGGTTTTCTGCGCGATGGCCCCCGTGAACGCGCCCTTTTCGTGGCCGAACAGCTCGCTCTCGAGGAGACCCAAGGGAATGGCGGCGCAGCTCACGCTCACGAACGTCCGCTCGCGCCGTGGACTGATGTCGTGGATGGACCGCGCCAGGACCTCCTTCCCCGTGCCGGTTTCCCCCATGATGAGGACGGTCGATCCGGTCGGAGCGACCAGCTCCGCCTGCTTTAAGATGCGCTTTAGGGCGGGGCTTTGACCGATGATGGCTTCAAAGTCGTGCTCGGTGCGGATTTCTTCCGTCAGGTAATTTCGCTCCTCCGCCAGGCGCTCGCGCGCTTCCGAGATTTGCTCATAGTTAAGGGCATTCTCGACCCCGATGGCGATCTGATTGGCCACCTGCTTAAGAAAATCGACGTCGCCGGGAGAGAACGCTCCCTCGCGAAGTCGACCGAGATTGAGTGTGCCGATGACGCGGTCGCGGCTGATCATGGGAAGGACGCATATCGATTGAAGGCCCATCGACCAGAGATTCGAGTGGGTCCCATACCGGCTGAGCGCCTGCCGGTCGAGAAGCAAGGGCTGGCCAGAGGCAATGACCGTCCCGGCCGGCCTCCCGGTCGCGGGGATCACGATCTCTTCCTGCCAGGACTCTCCCCCTGCGGAGAAGTCGCGCGCATAAACTCTTAACTGCTTTCCATCCTTCTCAGGCAGTACGATGCTGGCATATTCACACTCCATCACCTGCCGGACTTTGGCTGAAATCGCGCGGAACATCTCGCGGAGATCGAGGGTGGAAACCACACTGTTGTTCAAGTCCAGGAGGAGCCTTAGCCGGTCGCGCTCGTGCGCAAGTTGTTGTTGCAAAGTCAGGGCGGCTTGGTGGTTCAGAGCGTTGTCCACTGCCACGGCAATCTGCCGGGCCACAAGCTGGAGGAACTCCACGCCCTCCTCAGCGTATGCCCCTACCTGCTGACTGCCGAAACCAACCGCACCCACGCGGCGATGCGCTGTCGTCAGAGGCAAAATGCAGAAGGACTTTACGCCCAACTCGCGGAGTGATTCCAAGGCCTGCTGAAAGCGATTTTCCAATTCCACGTCGGGAACAACCAGCGCTTCCTGGCGTTCCCAGACCCAGCCGGCAGGGGCATCCTCAATGGTACGTTCGACAAAGTCCAAGTAGGCACGCGAGGGCGTCTCAAGGATGTGGACGCGCATCACGTTGCGGGCGGGTTCGTGCAAAACCAGCCACATCGTGTCAAAATTCACCAGGCGCGGAAGGCGTTCGACAAGGTCATGAAAAAGCCCCGGCAGGTCCCGGTGCGTCGCGATGGACTCCGAAACCTCAAGCAAGACCTGGTGCTGAGAAGCAGCGGGCTTGGGTTGGAAATTCTCTACGGGACTGGCGGCGTCCGTCATGTCCACGAGGATACTATAACTTTGGCCGGACGTGATGTTGTGGGTAGCGGTTGATTTTGTAGCGGCGAGTTTACCTCGCCACATGGCGGCGTAAAGCCGCCTCTATGTCAAATTGGCCCGTTACCCGCTCCCCTCGTTGGCCCTAAAGCTTGCGGATGAAACCCCCCGGCTGCAACTGACATCCAACACTCAAAAAGCGGGCGGATTGTCAGGATTTGTGGCAGGATAGAAGACTTAAGCCGTTTTACAGGGCGTTCAGCAAAACCTAATCGCACGATTGGCCTTTCGACACTTTCGTAGCGCCGGCAAAACCTCCGAAGGGGCATCAACCGATGGCGACAGCAACAATTGGAGTTCAAGAGCGGCTTCGTCCGGCCTGGATCGTCTCGCCGCGCGCCGACGTTCTGTGGTTCACCGTCGGGGGAGCCGCTTCTGCCTACATCTTCTGGGCTCTCTGGCGCTTCACGAGCGTGCCGCTGATCCTGCTGGTAGCGATTTGGGCGGTGGTGTTTGACGAAACCCACGGATTTGCGACGATATCCCGGACTTACCTGGATGCCCAAGAACGCCAGCGGCGCGGTCGTTGGCTCTGGGGGAGCCTCGCTTTTTTCTTCGCCCTCGGTCCGGTTCTATTCGTTCTTCACCTGGGCGATTGGCTGGAGCTTGCCACGGTGCTTTGGGGCTACTACCACGTCTTTAAGCAGCACTACGGCTTCATGATGATGTACAAGAAGAAGAACCGCGACTTCAACCCTGAGGACATGAAGTTGGACAAGCTGTTTTTCGCGGCGGCATTCTATTATCCGTTTCTCACCTACCCCTTGCACAGCAAGGAAGGCGCGGCGATTCTACCCTTCCCGATCATTCCCTGGCTCGCATCCGCCTATGAGAATCTGCTGTTGTTCCTCGTCATCCTGATAACCCTCGCCTATATCGTCCGGCAGTTCCAGAAATGGCAGCAGGGCCTGTCCCTGAATTGGCCGAAGCAGCTTCTTTTCGCCTCTGCGATCCCGGTCAATTACCTGCTCTTCCGCAGCGCCATGCCGCTGATTGGCGTTTACGCCGCCGTAACCATTTTCCACAACGTGCAGTATCACCGGCTGGTGTGGTTCTATAACCAGAACAAATATGGCCATACCTCCGGTGAGGCCCGGAAATACGGGCTGGCAACGCTGGTCAACGCGCGCTGGCTCACGTATGTTGCCGCCGCGGCGCTGTATGCGATCATCTTCGATGTCGTTCCGCGGTTCGTTCTGCGCGACGGTGTGGGCCTGATGAATATCGGGACACGGAACCACATCATTTTCTACTTTTTCGCCGCCCCGGGATTGCTGCACTATTGGGTCGATGGCCACATCTGGAAGGTCCGATCAGACCCTGAACTTCGAACGTATTTACAGCTTTAACCGAACCATCCTCATCGTTCGCTTCGCTCGTCCTTCGGCTCCGACCCAACGGGCGTGTTGAGAGGCAGGTCCCCCCCGCTTCGCGGCCAACTGTCTGAAAAACAACAGCATCGAAATAGTGATAAGATACCTCTGCTTCGCCGGGTGAGAGTTGGAACTCCGCGCGCGTGTTCCAAGCCAGACAGACTGGCAGATTTTCTTCGGCCTATGGAAATCCTTCTTAACACATTCTGGTTAATCGTAGCCTTTGGGGCCTATCATTTCCAAGATTGAGATGCAGAATCGTCGATCATACTTCGTTCTTGCCGCGGGCCTCATCCTTGCCGGTTCCCTCTCACTGAGTTGCAGGAATGGTGCGAAGGCGGACGACGCGGCCGGGGCGCCGCCGCCCGCGCAAGTCGAGCAGGAACAAGATGGCGGCGCATTCAGCGTGGACCATCCCGAACAATTTCCCTTGGCCCCGGCCGGCACGTACGATGCCGCTCCAGAGCTGAACGTGACCGGCTCCGTGAGCCCCGATGTCTCCCGAAGCATCCCAGTGGTTTCGCTCGCCTCCGGACGTATTGTGGATATTCACGCCCGCCTCGGCGATACGGTGAGCAAGGGCCAACTGCTGATGCGGGTAGAGAGCCAGGACATTTCCCAGGCGTTCTCCGATTATCACCAGGCGGTTGCGGATGAAATCCTGGCGAACACACAGCTCACCCGCGCGCAGGACTTGTTTCGGCATGGCGCCGTGGCCCAAAACGATCTGCAAGTAGCCGAGGACACGGAGGCCAAGGCCAAGGTCACGGTGGAGACAGCACTGGACCACCTCCATATCTTGGGAGCCGACCCGCATAGCCCCTCGGCAATCGTCGAGGTCCGCGCTCCCGCCTCCGGAGTGATCACCGATCAACAGGTGACCGCCGCCGCGGGGACACAGGGCCTGGCATCACCCAACGCGTTCACCATCACCGACCTTTCGCACGTCTGGATTCTCTGCGACGTTTACGAGAACGACCTCCCCTTCGTTCGTCTCGGCGAATATGCGGACGTTCATTTGAGCGCGTACCCGGACGTGGCGCTGAAGGGGCGGGTCGGCAACGTCGGCGCCACGCTGGATCCTAACCTGCGCACGGCGAAGGTCCGGCTGGAAGTCGTGAATCCGGGAATCCTGCGACTCGGGATGTTCGCCACCGCGACATTTTTTGGCCCCAAGAAGGAGCCGCACGCCATGGTTCCGTCCACCGCGGTGCTGCACCTGCATGACCGCAACTGGGTATACGAACCCATCGAACATGGCCGCTTCCAGCGCGTTGAAGTTAGGACCGGGAGAATGATCCCAGCCAAACCCGGCGAGCAGCAGGAGATCCTCTCGGGCCTTAAACCCGGTCAGCAGGTGGTGGCGAATGCCCTGGATCTTCAGTCCACGGTGGAACAGTAGATGATACGCCGCCTCGTTGATTTCGCCCTCAACAATCGTTTTCTGGTGCTCGCCATCGCCGTACTCCTGTTCGCCTGGGGCATCGTTTCATTCCACCGGCTCCCGGTTGAAGCCTACCCTGACGTCGCCGACAACTACGTTGAGGTCATCACCCAGTGGCCAGGAATTTCGGCGGAGCAAATTGAGCAGCAAGTCACGATTCCGCTTGAAATCGTAATGAATGGCATCCCCCATGTGGTGCACCTCCGCTCGTTCTCTCTCTTCGGACTCTCCGATCTCAAACTGATCTTTGATGACGAAGAGGAGAATTTCCGCAATCGTGAAAGAGTTTTGGAGCGGCTTTCGCAAGTGACGCTGCCGCCAGGTGTAACACCCCAAATGGGCACTGACTGGAGCCCGGTCGGTCAGATCTATTTCTTTACCCTGCAAAACACCAATCCCCAGCTTGATGTCATGGACCTGAAGTCGCTCGAGGACTGGGTGGTGGAAAAGAACCTCAAGGCCGTTCCTGACATCGTGGACGTTGCCAGCTTCGGGGGCCCGACACGCGAATACCAGGTTCGCGTGGATCCCGATAAGCTGGTTGCCTACGGCCTGAGCCTGGGCCAAGTGGAGCAGCAGCTTACCAACAACAATGTGAACGCCGGCGGAAGCTTCATTGAAGCGGGCCTGCAACAGGTTAATATTCGCGAAGTTGGGCTGGTTAGGACTGTGCAGGATATCGAAAACACGGTCCTCCTGGCCAAGAACGGCGCGCCGGTCTGGGTGAAGGATATCGGCGTGGTGGCGCAAGGCCCTAAGATCCGACTCGGCCAGTTCGGCCGGGGGATTCACCGCGAGGACGGAAAGATTATTTCCAACGAAGATGTTGTCTCCGGCATCGCCTTGCTGCGAAAAGGCGCCGACACGGAAACCGCACTGAAAGGGCTCGAAGCCAAAGTTCAGGCGTTGAACGACCATATTCTGCCGACGGGCGTGAAAATCGTTCCCTTCATCGACCGCACGGACCTCATTCATTTCACTACGCACACGGTGCTGCACAATCTGTCGGAGGGCATGATTCTGGTGGTCATCGTGCTCTTCCTCTTCCTCGGGAACGCCCGCGGCGCGCTCATTGTGGCCCTCACCATCCCATTTTCCCTTTTGTTCGCGTCCATTTGTCTGGACCTCAAGCAAATTCCCGCCAATCTGCTTTCGCTCGGCGCGCTCGACTTCGGCATGGTGGTGGACGGCGCCGTGGTGATGATTGAGAACATCGTCCGCCATTTGCATCAGGGCGAATCGGCTTCCGAGGGGCTGACCGTCGAGCAGCGAATTCGAGTTGCCGCGCATGAAGTTCAGCGGCCGGTCTTCTACGCCATTGCCATCATCATTACCGCCTACATTCCCATTTTCACCTTGCAGCGAGTGGAGGGCCGGCTGTTTAAACCCATGGCCTGGACCGTGGCCTTCGCGCTGCTGGGCGCGCTGATTTTCTCCGTTGTCGTGGCGCCGGTGCTGGCCAGTTTCTTGTTCCGGAAAGGCGCGCGCGAATGGCGTAATCCCGTCGTAAGCTTCCTCACCGACCGATACCGCAAAGGCGTTCGTTGGGCCATCCATCGGCGCACTCTAACGGTTGGACTGGCGGTGCTGAGCGTGATACTCGCGATTTATCTGGGCACGAGCGGGGTGATCGGCTCGGAGTTCTTGCCGCACCTGGACGAGGGCGCGCTCTGGGTGCGCGGCACGCTGGCGCCCAGCACCGGGCCCAGCGAGGGCATCCGGGTGGCGAATCAGGCTCGCGTACTGCTCGCCTCCTTCCCCGAAGTCACGGAAACCACCAGCCAGGTGGGACGGCCCGACGATGGGACGGACACGACGGGCTTCTTTAATACGGAATACTTCGTGGGTCTTAAGCCCGCAAACGAATGGCGCCCGATATTTCACCAGAATAAGGACGATCTGATCGCCGCTATGAATCACCAACTGGAAAAATTCCCGGGTGCGGTGTGGGGGTTTTCTCAGCCGATTGAAGACAACATGGAAGAGGCCGTCAGCGGCGTAAAGGGCGAGCTTGCCACCAAGGTCTTCGGTGACGATTTGAAGGTCCTCGAGGCCAAGGCTGACCAGATTGTCAGCATCATGCGGACCGTCAAAGGGGTTGAGGATCTTGGGGTCTTTCGCGCGCTGGGCCAGCCCAACGAAAACTTCGAGGTGAACCGTAAGGAAGCCGCACGCTATCAAATCAACGTCGCCGATGTGCAGGATGCCATCCAAACGGCGGTTGGAGGCAATGCCCTAACTCAGGTTCTGGATGGTGAGCAGCGCTACGACCTAACGCTGCGGTATCTTCCCCAGTACCGCGACACCCGCGACGCATTGGAGAAGATTCGCTTGCTGTCACCCGGCGGTGAACGAGTATCGCTGCAGCAGCTTTGCACCATCGAAGAACGGGACGGCGCTTCGGAAGTCTATCGCGAAGGGAACCAGCGCTTTGTCGCCATCAAGTACAGTGTGCGTGGCCGGGATCTTGGTAGCACCGTTGAGGAAGCAATAGCAAAGGTCAATGCGCAGGTTCAATTGCCGCGTAGTTATCACATCGATTGGGAGGGCGAATACCAAAGTGAGAAGCGTGCCGAGGCGCGGCTTTTCTTCATCGTGCCGATCACCGTCCTGCTGATCTTCATCATCCTTTACACGATGTTCAAATCATTCAAATGGGCGCTGCTCATTATCACCGCGGTAATGATAGCCCCGTTCGGCGGTCTGCTGGCCTTGCTGGTAACGGGCACCAACCTTAGCGTCTCTTCCGGCGTCGGTTTTTTGGCCCTTTTTGGCGTCTCCGTCCAAACGGGCGTGATCATGCTGGAGTACATCAACCAGCGTCGGGTGAGCGGCTACTCCATCGAGGAGTCGGCGATTGAGGGCGCGGTACTGCGGCTCCGCCCTATCATGATGACCATGTTGGTGGCGACTTTAGGCTTGCTACCCGCGGCCATGTCGCATGCGATTGGTTCTGATTCTCAGCGCCCCTTTGCTATCGTCATCGTTGGGGGCCTGATTTCAGACTTGGTGATGAGCGTTTTCTTGCTTCCCACTCTGTACGTCTGGATTGCCGGCGAGCGGGATGTGCTTCCGGCTTCTGATGCCTCGCATATTGACTAACCCCGACCTCGACAAGAACAATCCGAAGGTCGTTTCCATACCGCGGAGGGGAAATTCACGGTTTAAACCACTTTGAGGCGAGGACCTGCGACTCTGCATTTCTTCGGGTTTCACCCCGTGCTGACCCGCAGGCCCATCGCCGCTAGCTACACTTCTGTTATCCGACTTCCGAACTCTTCGATACTCGTCTTATTGAGTGGTACTGGCAGTGTGCTGCTGATTCGCTCCGGCTGCTGCTTGTTGTCCCAATTCCGGAGCCATGATCCGGATTTCCACCCGACGGTTCTGCTTACGTCCATCCTTGGTCGTGTTGTCGGCCACAGGTTCATCTTCTCCAAGGCCGAGCACGTGAATCTTCAGTAGAGGTACATGTCCGGTGACGGTCAAGTAGCGTACCACCGCGTCGGCACGGCGGCGGCTAAGATCGAGGTTGTATTGCTTCGCCCCGACTTTATCGGTGTAGCCTTCCACCTCAATAACGTAATGCTTCAAGGAGGCGAGACTTTGAGTTATGTCGGCAAGCTGTTGCTGATCATCATCGGTTAAGTCGGCTTTGTTGAATCCGAAAAGCACGCTCCCGGTTTTCACTTGTTGGTAATTGTCGATGTTTTCGATCTCTTGTTGATCCTGCGATGCCAAGGTGACGCCCTTGTCAGCCGTTTGCTGGGCGCTTTGGGCGTCCTGATCGGCCTTTTGAGCATCCTTGTCCGCCGCTTCCGCCTTGGCTGTGGCGTTTGAGTATCCTTCCTCCGCATGGCGATCAACGTCGGATATGCGTTGATCGAGTTCATTGGTCTTTGTATCCACCTTCTTGTCTACAGTCTGGATGTTGGTCTTTAAAGGGGCGACGGCTTGATTTTGGACGTAATTGCGAGTGGCAAGGCATCCGGTGCTGCCGATAGCCAAAAGGGCTGCCGCTCCGAGAGTCACGAGGTTACACTTTTGATGTGCGATCATCTTCTCCCTCCGATAAAGGTCTGGGTTCTGGACGAGA
>CAZCVY010000033.1:12581-46679 GCA_964501985.1 uncultured Acidobacteriota bacterium
CTTTTGATGTGCGATCATCTTCTCCCTCCGATAAAGGTCTGGGTTCTGGACGAGAGCCCGCCATACGACACGCAATTCACGTGCCACCATAGACAATGCTCTATTTGCTTAAGAATTATGAGGTTAGTCTGTGCTCACGTGCCGCTCATGCACCACTTTTCTACCTTGTCCTGAAGAAATTTCACGGTATGGCAATCTCCGGTCAAAGGACGGGTTGACGGCTGCACCGCCTTTTCGGGGTTCTGACGAAGAGCCTTCCCCACTTGAAATATTCAGAAAACTCAGGGGGATGTCGCAAGCGCTGGGGTGTTGGGTGGTGGTTATTCGTTGGGAATAAGCGAGGATCTCCCGCTCGGAGGTCCTCGCTATTCCTGCTGACGGTCATCAACTGTGCTGCGGGGCAGCGACGTCAAGCTAGAATCTCCCGCACCATCTTTGTGGTTTCGGCGACCTGATCGGAATATCGCGGATAGAATCCGAGTAGCGCAACATCGGTGGGCTTGATGTTCTTATAAGCCCAATCGATCGCCTTGCGCTTTTCCTCTTCTGACTCGCACTTGCGGCCTGCCGCCAACACCTTGTAGACCAGCGCAGGTTTATTAACCTTGCGTATAGCTTCAGCCATCTTCGGGGGGTCGGAGGCAATAAAGCCGTCGCCCAGTGGAAGCGTCCCAATGTCCCTCATCCAATCCTCGGGTTTCCGGCTGAGATAGTGCAGTCCTGTCATGTAAAAGTCGTTGGCGAATTGCTTTTCATGCAGCGTCTCCAGGATTTTGGGGTTGTGGGTGGAGATCCCCGCCATAATCCCCAGGTCGTGGACCCGAGCGATAAAGGTCTTCACCATATCGATTTTTCCCGCGCGGAAAAGAAGGTCAGTGGCGTAGCCGTGGAAGGCAATGCCGATGGGTTTGAATTCCGCCGCAGCTTGGGCGCATTTGACGGTTCCATCCAGCACGGCTTCCGGCGTCGACGCCATCTTTTCGTCGTAGTGCCAGGAAGCCGCCAGGCAGATGAATTGAAGCTTGCATCCCGCCGCGCGAATCTTGGGGATTTGCCGCTTCTGGTCGTAATTGAAACTGTACTGCCAGGTGTTAATCCCAGCTTTCTCACAGTCGAGCAGCAATTTGACCACGCGCTCGTCGGTGTACCACTCGCGCATGTGCTGGTCGTACTGCCGGTTAAAGTGGGAATAGCCATAAATGGGGTTGCTGCCAACGATCAGCCTCGTCACGCGGTGCGAACCGATTGTTACCGTGGGCAGTAGGTCAACGGGTTCGGCCTGAAGCGCCCGTGGAACCACCAAGCCGGCGGCCACGGTAGTGGCGCCCTTCAGGAAATCTCGCCGGCTGCTCTCCCCCTGCGTGGAATCTGAAACCTTGCGTATTTTGCGTGCCATCCGCGTTCTCCTTTATGAATGCGATTATCCTTGCGGTTGCAGACGATACCTTCGCGCCGCTGGCATGTCAATGGAAGAAGTTGGAAACGGACAGAACGGACTTCTTCGTCGCCCACTGTTGCTCGGCGCCTCTCGGACTGTGCAGACGTGAGCCGTGATCCGCGCACGGGTAGTGGTACAATGTCGAATTTGTGCTCGCCCCTCAAAATAAACCGCAGATGTGGAGTCGATGACCCCTTGAATAACTCAGTTGAACGCCTGCACCCAAATGTTTCCGCGGCCCGCGCGCGGGTGGGACTCTTTGATTTCGACGGCACCATTTCCCTGATTCGCTCGGGGTGGGTGGAAGTGATGGTGCCAATGATGGTTGGGATCCTCATGGACCTGAAAACGGGCGAGAGCGAGGCCGCGCTGCGCGCCCTCGTGGAAGACTTCGTTGCCCGCCTTACCGGCGAGCAAACGATCTATCAAATGATGGAACTTGCCCGACAGGTGGAAGTGCGCGGCGGCAAACCCCTTGAACCCCTTGCTTACAAGCGGCAGTATCATGACAAGTTGATGGCGAATATCGAATATCGGCGGCAAGACCTTCGCCGGGGCGCGGTGTCGCCGGAAAAATACCTGGTTCCGGGGGCTCGGGCGTTTCTCGAATCGCTGCGCGATCGCGGTTTGAAGTTGTACTGTGCCAGCGGCACCGATGAGGTCTACACTCTCGAGGAAGCCGAACTTTTGAACGTCCGGCAGTATTTCCAAGGCGGAATCTACGGTGCTCAAGACGATTACAAGAGCTTCTCAAAAGAGATCCTGATCCAACGTATGATTTCCGGCCTCGAGTGCAAAGGCGATGAATTGCTTGGATTTGGAGATGGGTTCGTGGAGATTAAGAATGTGAAAGACGTGGGGGGAATCGCCGTGGGCCTGGCCACCGCGGAGCCGGAGTGCCAGGTGGTGGATGAATGGAAACGCCAGCGGCTGGTGGGCGTCGGCGCGGACTTTATCGTTCCGAATTTTCTGGGGCGTGAGGAACTACTGCCGAAGTTGTTTGGAAGCTGAAAGCTGTGAGCTGTCAGCCACAAGGACTGAGTATGAAATCCAAATACGATACTTTCGACCGTTCGCAACTGCTGATTCGGCCATTGGGCGAACGTAAGCATGACATGGGCCTCGATTACGTCTTAAAGCTCGATGAGCCGGCGCCCGAATTCTCACATTCGCAGTTGCCGTTGGTGGCGCAGCGGCTGATTACCGCCCGCGAGCGAGGCGCAGCCCGCATCCTGATGATGGGGGCGCACGTCATCAAATCCGGCGCCAGCCGATTTGTGATCGACCTTATCGAGCGCGGCTTTATTACTCACATCGCCATGAATGGCGCGGGGTCGATTCACGATTATGAATTGGCGCGCATCGGCGCTACTACCGAAAGCGTGGCGCACTACATCCGGCGCGGTGAGTTCGGCCTCTGGCGCGAAACCGGCGATCTAAACGACATCATTGGCGAGGCGTCAGCGCTCTCTCTGGGCCTCGGGGAAAACGTGGGCCGGCGAATTGAGGCAAGCGAGTTCCCTCACAAAGACATTAGCATTTTCGCTGCGGCCTACCGCCATTCGGTGCCGGCCACCGTGCACGTGGGCATTGGCTACGACATTATCCACGAGCACCCGAACTGCGACGGGAAAGCGCTCGGCGCTGCCAGCTACCATGATTTTCTGATCTTCACCAAGACCATGGAAAAGCTCGAGGGCGGCATCATGTTGAACTTCGGGTCGGCCATCATGGGACCGGAGGTTTATTTGAAGGCGCTGGCCATGGTCCGCAATGTGGCGCGCCAACAAGGGCGGACGATCAATAAGTTCACCACCGCGGTCTTCGACATGGTGCCCATCCATGGGGACGTTCACCACGAATTGCCCAAATCCGATCCCGGGTACTATTTTCGCCCGCACAAGACCATCCTGGTGAGGACCGTTGCCGACGGTGGAGAGAGTTTCTATTTTTGTGGAGACCATCGCGCGACTGTGGCGGCTTTGCGTCGCGCCCTCCTGGAGCTGCGACCATGACCATTCCTGAAATTCTAGCGGGTATTAAGAAGTTGCGAGCGCTGGTGGTGGGCGACATTTGCCTGGACCGTTGGTGTAATTACGATCCCGCCACTTCCGAACCCTCTGCCGAAACCGGCATTCCACGGCTGGGAATCGTGGCCACGGAAGTCACTCCCGGAGGCGGCGGAACGGTGGCCAATAATCTTGCGGCTTTAGGACCCGCCAAGGTCGCTGTGCTGGGAGTTCGCGGCGACGATGGCTTTGGATTCGAGTTGGACCGCGCCTTGATGGAACGCGGCATCGACGCCAGCCTTATGGTGAGTGTCCCCAAATGGCAAACCTTCACCTACACGAAACTCTTGAATAGTCAGACCGGCAACGAGGACCAGCCGCGCGCGGACTTCATCAACACCAAACCCCTCTCTTCAGACGCTGAACTGAAAGTTTTGTGGAAGCTTTCCACGGCCATAGAGGAATTTGATGTCGTCCTGGTGGCCGACCAGGCAGAGACATCGGCAGGCGGGGTCGTGACCCCTTCCGTCCGCGAGTCGCTCACCGCTTTCGCGGCGAAATATCCCGACAAAATCTTTCTGGCCGATTCGCGCCGGCGCATCCACCTGTTTCGGAACTTGATGGCTAAACCCAACCAAAGCGAGGCGGAGGCTGCGTGTCTGGAGCTTTTCGGTAGCGTGGATTTCGAGCGTCTTCGCGAGAATTTGAAGGCCGCGGTTCTATTTGTGACGCATGGCCCCAAGGGCGCGCTGGTTATCGAAGAAGGCAAGGGAAACTGGTCCAAGCCGCGGCCGGTGGAAAAACCCGTGGACATTTGCGGGGCTGGAGATAGCTTTGCCGCGGGAACCGCGCTCGCGCTGGCAGTTACCCATGATCCGGTGGAGGCCGCGAGCTTCGGCAATATCGTGGCCTCGATTACCGTCATGAAAAAAGGTACGGGAACAGCATCGCCGCAGGAAATCCTTGCCGCGGTGGAAAAGGATTGACCCTTGGGGCATGCGCTTACCTCTTCAGACACACCGTCGCGAAGCGTTTTTGGAGTGCGGTAGCAGCAGCTACCGCTTTCCCCCGCCGGTTCCTACGATAAGAGTCGCCGGACGAAAAGCGGTAGCTGCTGCTACCGCACTCCAAAAACGCGCTTCGCCCGTAATCGGACTCCTCGTTGGCGACTACCTCCGGTTGAAGTGCATGGGGACAGAAATCCAGCACGTTGCTTACTTGGGGAAGAGTTCCATTTCCGTAAGCTGTGAAACGATGTGTCCGATCAGGATGTGAGATTCCTGGATGCGCGGTGTCTGGTCAGAGGGCACGCAAAGGCAGTACCGGGACACCTCTTGCAGCATGCCTCCGAACTTTCCGGTTAGTGCCACGGTGACGAGCCCCTTCGCTTTGGCCGCCGCCAGCGCCTTCAGAACATTGGGAGACTTTCCACTCGTGGAAAATCCCACCGCCACATCACCCGCTGATCCCAAGGCTTCAATCTGGCGCGAAAACACACTTTCATAAGCATAGTCATTGCCGACTCCCGTGAGCACGGAAGTGTTGACGGTCAGAGCGAGCGCGGGCAGCGGGGTGCGCTCCATCTGAAACCTTCCTACAAACTCTGCGGCAATGTGCTGCGCGTCGGCGGCGCTGCCACCATTCCCGAACAAGAGAATCTTGTGTCCGTTGCTCAATGCCGAGACAAACTCCTTGACCACGTCAGCAATCTGGCCAAGGATATGCTTGTCTTCCAGCAGCGCTTGCTTGACTTTGATGCTTTCCTGGATGGAAGCAACAATCATGGCGTCTCTGCCTGAACTCATCCTGGAATCTCCGTGAGAATGAAATGTCGAAACCTCAGCCGCAGCCGTTTCGATTCACAGATCACTCGGCGGCGTTGAAAGCTGATATTATCACAGTGGCCGCAGCCTTTTCCGTGCCACAGCTTGCACCGTGCCCATCCTGGCCGCAACTCCATGCGAGGGTGACGCCTACACTCTGGCGCGCAACATTCCCCTGTTTCATCGGGCCGGATGCCCATGCTACCGATTGAGAGCGTAAACGATGAACTCCAAGGTATCCCGCAGAAACATTCTGAAAACCGTGAGCGCAGCCGCCCTACTGGGCGCTTCGTCCCGCGGGGCAGGTTTCCCCATCCTGCTGCCGGAGGGGCCCGAAACCCCGAAAATCTGCCTGCAGATCGAGAGGAGATATTCCGCCGGCCAACTCGATGATACGGTGGTGCGCCGGGTGACCCAACTAGGGGTAAACCACGTGGCTATGTCAGGGCCCGCCATCCCCTGGGAAGAGAGCCAAATCCGCGCCCTCGTTGACCGGCTGAAATCAGGAGGGATCGCCTTGGGCAACCTGATGGTCGCAGGGTTCACCAACACGCTCTACGGGAGGCCGGGCCGTGACGAGGAAATCCAGAAGGTCCAGCAGTCCATTCGCGCGGCGGGTGCGGCGGGAGTACCGGTGGTTGAGTACAACTTCTATGCCCACCGTATAACGGAAGGATATTACGCGGAAACCGGACGGGCGGGCACGGGGCTGACGGCGTTTGATTACGACCGGGTCAAGGATCTCCCGCCGCTGCCCAATGAGGGTGCCCATACTTTGAGTGAAATGTGGAGCAACATCTCGTACTTCCTAAAAGCCGTCGTGCCAGTAGCTGAGCAGTCAGGAGTTCGCCTAGCTTTGCATCCCAACGATCCGCCGGCGCCCATCAGTCGCGGGTCGGAGCAAATCATGGGGAGCCTGGACGGCTGGAAGCACCTCGTTGAGATCGTCCCCAGCAAGTCGAACGGCATCACCTTCGACTGCGGTGTGACACGTGAATTGGGGGAAGATCCCTTGGAAGTGTGTCGCTATTTTGGGAGCCGGGATCGCATCAATCACGTCCATTTCCGCAATGTCCGCGTCGAGAAGCCGCGCGAGAAATACATGGAAGTCTTTGTGGATGAGGGCCAAGTGGATATGTTCGCCGTCATGAAGGAGCTTGTCCGGCAGAAGTACCCGCGCCTGGTCTTCCCGGAGCATCCTCGTGGGCTCGATGCCGACAGCGAGGTTCCCGACTTCAAGTCCTCATACCCCGGCGGTGGGACTTATATCGGTTATGCCTATAACGTGGGCTATACCCGGGCGATGCTCCAAGCGTCACTGGCATCAGCAGGAAGCTAGGTTTTGGCCATCCTACGGCGGTAATCATTTCGAATTGAGGCTCGGGCATAGTTCGAAGCAAAACATATAACCAGGAGTGATAGTGTTAATAAGATATTGACGCACATCAAAGAAGCTTGAAATATTTGTAAGCTGAATGTAAACTCATCTGGGTAATGCGCCGGAGGTAATGGTGATTGTGGTACCCCGGCTGGGGAAGCGTACACTGGGCTAAAGCCAGCCGCTGCACCAGCGCAAGTCAATTTCATGATAAATTGCGACGCGCTATCGAAAGGTTCTATTTTCCCGCAAGGCGTTTTCCGGCCTGGGTTCACCAGGTACGACGTTCGAAGAAGATCTCCCGCAAGCAAGAACTAGATAGACGATATGACTGCTCAAAGAAAGAACTTGTCCGTTGCCGCCATCCAACTCCGGTGGCTCGATGGGGATGTCATCAGGGTGGTCATGACCAGAGCTTGTGGCCCAGCTTCCACCGTCGAGAAGCGGGACGTCCAACCGATAAGATGTGCGTCTGCATCCGATAAGGGGTGCATCTGCATCTGATAAGAAGTGGCATGAACTCGGGACGATATTTGATCTGTTTCGCCGGGAGTACCGACAAACTGAAAATCCACAGACAGGGAGAACCTGAGCAAGATCATGACACAACGAAAATATGCCGAATCGGATCCGCGGCGCGGAGAGCGGAGACTGACTTTCGCGGATGCCCGATTCGACGAGAACCTTCAGGAGGTCATCCAGCGAGCCGCAGACCACTTGCTCTCCTTGCAGGCTCCGGAAGGGTACTGGGTAGGCGAACTTGAAGCCGATACCACCCTGGAATCGGACTACATCTTCTTCTTACACGTTATAGGTAAGTTGGATAACCGCCGGCGCACCAAGCTGGCAAATTATGTTCGCCGCCGGCAACTCGCCGATGGCGGATGGAATATATATGCCGGTGGACCCTCGGAGCTTAACGCCACCGTCAAAGCGTATGTCGCCCTTAAGCTGGCGGGGGATTCTCCTTCGGCTCCCCACATGGCACGCGCCCGCTGCCAGATTCACGATTTAGGTGGAGTTGAAGCCACTAATTCTTATACACGCCTTTATTTGGCTCTAGGCGGAGCGCTGCCCTGGTCCTACGTTCCGGCGATACCCCCCGAACTGATACTAATTCCGTCCTGGTTCTTCTTAAATATCTATTCAATGTCATCTTGGACGCGCGCCATCGTCGTGCCCTTGATGCTCGTTTATGCGAGCAAGCCCCGTTGGGACTTACCACTGAGCGCCCGAGTCGATGAGCTTTTCAAGGACTCCTCCGGCCGCATTCCGGCTTTCGAATGGGATCGCCACCTTGTGAGCTGGCGCAATTTCTTCCTGGTACTCGACAGGATCTTCAAATTGCACGAGATGCTTCCGTGGAAACCCTTGCGTCGCAGGGCGTTACGCAAAGCCAAGGAGTGGTTGCTCGAACACCTTGAGCGCACCGAAGGCCTGGGTGCAATCTATCCCGCCATGGTGAACTCGGTTTTTGCACTGTGGACATTGGGCTATTCCCCCGATGACCCGATAACAGCCCGAGAGATCGGACATCTTGCCCAATTTGAAATCGAAGATGGTGACACCCTCCGCATGCAGCCTTGCGTCTCTCCGGTATGGGACACCGCCGTCACGATGTTTTCCCTCCAGGAGGCTGGACTGTCTCCCGACCACCCCGCGCTGGTCAAAGCCGCCGATTGGCTTCTTGACCAACAGGTTTTGGGGAGTGGGGATTGGCAAGTTAACAATCCCGGCGTTGACCCGGGCGGGTGGGCGTTTGAGTTCCGCAATGACTTTTATCCCGATGTGGACGACACCGGCTTTGTTTTGATGGCGCTGCAGCGGGTCGACTATCCCGACCGTGCTCGCCTGAAAGAGGCCTTGCGCCGCGGGACGGCCTGGGTGCTGAGCATGCAGAACCGGGATGGCGGCTGGGGCGCATTTGACCGCGACAACGATTCCACCTTCCTGACGCGCGTACCGTTTGCCGACCATAACGCTATGATCGATCCCTCCACCGGGGATTTGACGGGCCGGGTGCTCGAGTACCTCGGCAGGAGCAAATGGCCCACCTCCGATCCGAGGATTCAACGAGCCGTCCGTTTCCTCAAGCGCGACCAGAACGTCGAAGGCCCCTGGTATGGCCGATGGGGAGTGAATTACCTCTACGGAACCAGCGGTGCCCTGCGGGCGATGGAAACACTGGGCTTACAAAAGGAAACGGGATGCCAGTGCGCGGTCGAATGGCTCCGCAGGGTGCAAAATCCCGATGGCGGCTTTGGGGAGTCCTGCGCGTCGTACGATGATCCGAAGCTGAAGGCGCGCGCGCCGAGCACGGCGTCGCAAACCGCTTGGGGTCTTGTGGGTTTGCTCGCGGCCGGGGACGTCTCCGAGCGCGCGGTGAAGCAGGCCGTGGGATACCTGTTGGACCACCAATGGGAGAACGGGACCTGGGCGGAAACAACCTGCACCGGGACCGGCTTCCCCCGCGTTTTCTATCTGAAATACCACCTCTATCGGAACGTTTTTCCCCTTTACGCGCTGTCCCGGTACCGGAATCTACTGAGCGGCGCGTCCGAATTTGAGGTCCTACGGTTCACACCGGCGGAGTTTCCCCCGCAGAATGGAAACAGGAGGAATCGATGAGGTTTCCGCTGGGCATGACCACGAAGTTGAGTAAGTACATCGCCGGCAAGCGCATGCGGGGAGTGGACAAGTTTCCCCTGGTGATGATGCTTGAGCCCCTGCACGCCTGCAATCTGACCTGCACGGGTTGCGGCCGTATCCGCGAGTACAAGGACACGATCACCGAACAGATCACTGTCGAGCAATGCTTGAAGGCGGTGGACGAGTGCGGGTCGCCCATAGTTTCCATCTGCGGCGGCGAACCTATGATTTATCGGCCGCTCGGCCAATTAGTGACGGAAATCCTCGATCGCGGCAGGCATATCTATCTCTGTACCCACGGCATGTTCATTAAGAAGCGTCTAAAGGAGTTCAAGCCCACCCCGCAGTTCTTTTTTAATGTTCACTTGGACGGCATGGAGGCGACTCATGACCTCTGCGTGGAGCGCAAAGGGGTGTTTCGCCAAGCCATCGACGGAATTCGCGCCGCCAAGGACGCAGGGTTCATGGTCTGCACGAACACGACGATTTACAAACAAACCGACCTGAAGGAAATCGCGGAACTCTTCGAGTATTTGCAAGGATTTGGCGTGGATGGGCACACCATCGCCCCCAGCTACTCCTACGCTGCGGTGCAAAACAAAGAGATCTTCATGTCGCGGCAAGAAATCCATGCGAAGTTCCGCGAGGCGACCCAACTCCTTGAGCAGTATGCCCTAATGACCTCGCCGATCTACCTCGACTATCTCCGGGGAGAGCGCGAGGATCTGCAATGCACGGCGTGGGGGAATCCGACGTACAACCCACGGGGCTGGAAGTCGCCGTGTTACCTGATTACCGACGGCCACCATGCCACGTTCAAGGACTTCATCGAAAAGACCAACTGGGGGAAGTATGGCCGCGGGCGCGATCCTCGCTGCGAACACTGCATGGTGCATGTGGGATACGAGCCCTCCGCTGTTTTGGGGGCAAATCGGAGACTCCGCGATACCTGGAGATTGCTGAAGTGGCAACTGTCCGGGGGACAAAATGGCCGCCATCGGGTGAATGGCGATGAGGCGGGGAAATGTTCTCCCTTATTACCGGCGCAAACGGATTCATCGGAAGCCACCTAACCCATTTTCTAGTTCAGCAGAAGGAACAGGTTCGGGTGCTGGTTCGCCCGCAGAGCGATGTGCGCTCGCTGGCCGGGCTGCCGGTGGAGTTTGCCTACGGAGATTTGCGCGACGCCGCCTCGCTCTTTTCCGCGATGAGGGGGGTGCGGCGTGTTTACCACGTCGCGGCCGACTACCGATTATGGGCAAAGACTCCCCAGGAGATCTACGACAACAATGTCACCGGCACCCGCAACCTGCTGGCTGCCGCAAGTCAGGCTGGAGTTGAGCGAGTCGTTTACACGAGCTCCGTGGCGACCCTCGTCCCACCTCGCCCTGGGGTATTGCCTGACGAAAACACCCATTTGCATTTGAAAGATATGATTGGGCATTACAAGCGGTCGAAGCTCCTCGCCGAAGAAGAGGCTTTGGCAGCCGCCCGCAATGGCCAGCCCGTGGTCATCGTCAACCCCACAACGCCCGTCGGCCCGGGCGATTGGAAGCCAACGCCTACCGGCCAAGTCATTCTCGATTTTCTAAACGGAAACATGCCTGCGTACGTTGACACCGGCTTGAACTTCGTCGCTGTCGAGGACGTGGCCAAAGGACATTGGCTGGCGGCAGAGCGCGGCGAGGTTGGGGCCCGGTACATCCTGGGCGACCGCAACCTCACCCTGAAGGAACTGCTTCAGATCCTCGCCGCCCTTAGCGGACGTCCCATGCCTCGACTGCGCCTGCCCCACGCAATACCGTTGCTGGCCGCGCTGGTGGACTCGGTCGCCTCGCGCTTGCTCCAGCGCCGGCCTCGCATTCCGCTCGAAGGGGTACGCCTGGCCCGCCACCGCATGTTCGTAGACGGCTCCAAGGCCTGTCGCGATTTGGGTTTCCAGCCGGCCCCACTCGAAGGCGCCTTGGACCGCGCCATACGCTGGTACAGCGAGAATGGGTATTTAACCGCGCCACTTCCGCTTCCCCCGCCCTCTGCGCGCGCGGCCTGAACTTGCGCAGCACGTGGCACAACTATTCTTGGCAGTGCCCTGGTGGCCGTGCTCCCGTGGCAATTGCTAGTGCCCTCGTCTGAACGTGGCACGGCTTGAACGCAGCGCCGCCATCTTGACGGCACCTGTGCCGGGTGGAAGCCCGGGCTTGGACTTGAACCGTTACCGTTTCAAGTCGCTTGTCAGCTACCAAACTTACCGACAACTATCGGCGTGGGACTTCCACCCACTGGCGATCTGCGCTCTTGGGGCGCACTACACATCCCGGCTTCGAACGCATTTTTCAAAACATCTTTTTGGGTCCCCTTTGCCGGAAGTGGCCCACGGCGTGGGCCACGCCGACCTCCGGCGTCGATCCCTCCAAGGCCCTGGGGACGGGCGGTCTCGGAGCACAACTACCTTTATTTTCATGAATATCGTGGCTATACCGATTTAAGTCTATTGTTTTCATGAATATCGTGGGAGTAGCCCAAGCTGACATTTTTTCTACATGTGTTTTCAACAACATCGTGGGAGTAGCCTCATTTTTTAATTCCCTTTTTTCGCTGCGTTCGCGGCGGAGAAGCCAACTAAGTCATTTTTTATCAACTACATACATTTTTTAGAATTTCTCGGTCTGAGCGCCTAAGTACCTTCATTTTCTGAGAGATCGTGGCATCGTCTTCAGCCCCAACGGGGCGAACTAACAAAGCCCAGGCCAACGGCCTGGGTTTAGAGATGACCCCTTAACCCTGAACATCGAGCCCTGTAAGGGCGAACTACCGTCTGTCGCGTCGAGCGTGGCGCACCCCTTCGGGGCTTCACCGTTCCTCCATCTGGGGACCCAGGCCGTTGGCCTGGGCTTTGTTAGGTCTCCCCGTTGGAGTTCAAACCCGGATGCCTCCGCATTAACGATCTGGTGAGAAATCCGGACTTGGGTGATGGGGGCTCGTTGCTGAGTTACCGAGCCTTCCCGGGTAGCCGGTCGCCCGCGCCCAAACCCGCTCTACGGTGCGCCTTTTTACCCACCCGACAATACTCCGCTAGATATCCATAGCACGTTGGCGACCAGAGGCTAGGTGAATAGGGACAAATGTTCCGGCGGGAAGGAATTTATTTTAAGTTTATCTCGTAGGACACCCCTCGAAGGGGGGCCGAATCGGCCCTCGCGCGGGTAGGCACGAGGCCTGCCCCTGCGGCGCGGTTGAGCGGTTGGCCCCTGGTTCGCGGATGGGCGCCGGACCCCGTCTCCTCCCTGGTTTGGGTAAATGAAATCCGCCTGCGTTTCTGACTCCATGCGCGCGGCCGGGCGCAGGCTTGCCGAAGCTTACCAAACCACCCTCGGCAATTTTGGAGGCCAGGCGCGGCAGCCGTCGCCATGTGGAGTGCACCCCGGAACTGAGACAGAGAAAATTGAGAAAATAGGGACACGCGTGCCACTCCCCGTCCCTTCGGATGGGACGCAGTGGCAGAGATGTTGCCTGGGTTCGTGTGGCCCCCCCCGGCGCCGCACTATGGTACCGGCTGCTCCGCCCACATGGAATTCCCGCTCGAATCATGGTATAACTGTTATACCTCATACGATTCCAGTTCGACGTGCGAAAAAGCCGGCGGTTGCAAGCGAATCCCCATCGTGGAATTGGCTTTGAGGAGGCCCAGGAGGTCTTTTCGCGCCCTTATTACCTCGACGAGCGCTCGGACGTCCCGGAACAGTACCGGGCCATTGGCTGGGTGGGGGAACGCCTTTACAGCGTCATCTTCGAGGTTGGGGAGGACCAGGAAGGCGAATATTACCATCTTGTGACTCTATGGAAAGCAACCCGAGAGGAGCGGCAGCTTTATGAAGCGAACGAGTAAACTCGTTAAGCTTACCTCTGCCGAGGAGATTGCCCGCCGCGCCGATCGCGGTGAGGATGTTTCGCGCTTTTTCACCAATTCAGGGCGGATGCTGGAACCCATTCGCAGGGTGAACGTGGATTTTGCCTCTTCCATGCTGAAGGAGTTGGATGGGACCGCGCAAGAGTTGAATATTAGCCGGCAGGCAGTAATCAAGACTCTTATTCGGCAAGCGCTCGATCAGCGTTACCTGGCAAGAAGCGCTCGCCGCAGGTCGAGGCCGGCAAACTGAAGAGTTGGGGTGGCACAGGCACTCTTGCCTGTGCCTGGAGCTGATGCATTCCATGCACAGACCACAGGCAGGAGTGCCTGTGCCACGAAAGCCAGAACCGGCTACGGATGGGGCTCGGCGACAGAGATGTTGACCGTGTTCGTGAGTCGTCCCGAAGCCTCGGGGCGCCACCCGCGTGACGGAAACCGTCCGGGCTTGTGCCGATCCCGATGACGACATCTTCCTGGAGTGCGCGCAAGCTGCCCGAGCGGCCTATTTGGTGACCGGCAATACTAAACACCTCCCCGCCACAGGGCGCGAGACCCAAATCGTTACGGCCCGACACTTTCTGGAAATCATAGCCAGCCAACCCGAACAGCACCGCCGCCGCGATAACGATTGAAATTCACAAACCGGAGTTCTTGCGTCGGGAAAACCACAAATCTCCAAATCAGCGTCTGTCCTCCGTTTCGGAAGCGTGAACCCGGGGAAGAGCCGCAGACCGCAAAGGCGGCGGTCAGCGCTACGCTCTTGATCCTGTCGCGCCGCGATTTGCTAAGCAGGTTATAATATACGTAAGAGGTCTGGGATGGAAAATTACTACGTCGAACAGCGCGAGGGTGGCTATTACGTTTCCGGGACGCGAGTTTCACTCGATTCGGTTGTGCATGCCTTTCTGCGCGGCGAGTCCCCGGAGGGCATTGTCGAATCATTCCCGGCGCTCAGTTTGGAGCAAGCGTACGGCGCCATCGCGTTTTACCTGGCACACCAAGATACGGTTGATGCCTACCTTCAGGAGGGTCGGGCGGACTTCGAGAGGATGCGTGAAGAGTCTCGCCGCAAATACCCGGCCCTGTATGCCAAGCTGGAAGCGGCGCGCCGCTCCCTGCCGAGTTCCCACGCATGAAACCGCGCTTCCTGGCCGACGCAGACTTCAACTAAAAAATTGTTCTCTGCCTTCTCCCACGAGAGCCCACGATCTCCTTTCAAACCGCGTCTCAAGGTGACGTCATCGGCCGGCCTGACCCGGAAGTTCTCGCCCTCGCTGCCCGTGAAAATCGCATTCTGATCTCACACGACCGCGGAACGATGCCGGCACACTTCACCCGATTCACGGCAACTCAATCCAGCCCCAGGTTGATCCTCGTTTCGCAGGAGATCGACATTGGGTCAGCCATCGAAGAGCTGCTGCTCATTTGGGCTGCGTCGACCCATCAGGAGTGGCGAGACAAAATCGGTTTTGTCCCAATATAAGGCGCCGCGTGACACAGGCACTCCTGCCTGTGCCCGGGGTCCCGGTTTCTAATGTGAAAGTCGACAGAATAAACGTGTATAACGTCCCGTCTGTCCCTGGCGGAACTATACGAAGGGGCCTTTCGCGGCAACTGGGGTGCTGAGAAGCGCCGCTACCTCGACGAATTTCACAATTTTTTCGTGGTGATTCCGCCAGACAGAAAGCCCTGCTCGCGGTGGGGCGAGGTTCGGGGCAGGCGGAGGCGGCAACCGATCTCCGCCGAGGATGCCTGGATCGCGGCCAGCGCCAGCGAGTATGCCTGCCCGCTTGTAACGCACAACTCCAAAGATTTTCACGGCATACCAGGCTTGACCATCATCACCGAAAAGGCTTGAGTGGCATATCGTATCGCGGGTGGCACAGGCACTCCCGCCTGTGCCTGGAGCTAATGCATTCCATGCACGGCGCACTCCAATGCATCGGGGTGCCACCGATTGTAGCGGCGAGTTTACCTCGCCATTTGGCATTAAGAGGCCAGAACCGGCCACGGATGGGACGCACTGACAGAGATGATGCCCGGGTTCATGGGGCGCTAAAGGCATTTTCTGCACGCGAACTCATTAAGGGATGACCAGTGTTTCGGCATCGGCAAGCCTTCGAATAGTGCCGAAACCGTGCGCCTCCTCGTCCCATTTCACGCCATGAACCGGCACGACAATCCTTGGTCGGACGGCTGAAGCGAAGGCACGCAGATCAGCCGGCGAGGCATGACCGCTGGTGTGGATATAGGCGATCTTGGCCCCACCTGCCCGGCACCATTCCAGCGACTCTGTAAAGTAGGGTTCCGAGAGATAGCCGCTCCACATTGAGAAATTGAAGGCGTCATCGGCGGTGGGCGCGACGCCGGCTGCCTTATAATCGCGCAGCAGCGCACGACGCAGCATGATGACTTGGCGACCGCCCACGAGTTGCCGCGCGGCGATGCCGTGCATCGCCATTCTCTCCACGAAGTCCCCGCGACCTAGTTTGCGGTAGTAGGTAGCAAGACTCTTGGTCACGACGACTTTCAAATTCGAGAATCCTGCTCGCGGCAATCGAGTCCCCGCCGCGATCCGATCAAGGACATCTGCGGTGTAGAGGTCGATGGCGAGGATCCGGCCGGTGCACTTTGCTGCCCGGTAGAGGCTCACCGGGCGGTCAATGTTCTGGCCCGACCAGGACACGAACACGCGGCCCCTCGTCCGTTTGAACAATCCGACGAAATCCTGCTCGATCTCTTTCTCATTCTTTACAGGCTTGTCCGTGCCGAGATTGGAGCCCTCGGTCACCAGGACATCGACATCGGCCGGCGGGCTGGCCATAAACCTGTCTACGAGCACGGATTTGCGGCCGTGCCGGCGAAAGTCGCCCGTATAGAGAATCCGCTTCCCCGTGCCCTTAACCAGCACCATGTATGCGTCGAAAGCAGAGTGGTCGGTAAGATAGGGCGTAATGGTGAACGGTCCAATAGCAAAGGGTCCCGAACGGCTGTTCCATGTCTCAAAGGTCCGAGTAAGCGGACGGCGTGTCACGTCGCCGGTAATTGCAATCAGTTTGGCCGAGTTCGAGCCCGTCCAGATCGGCCAATTTGGGGGCAGTTCCTCCACCAACCCCCAATGGTCCTGATGGGGATGGCAGATGAGGACGGTCGCAGGACGGGTCCGACCCAGCGAGGCCGGCAGCAGGCCGGTGGCACCTTCTGGAGCGTCAAGTGGCCGCCCGGCATCGAGGATAAGACGGTCGCCATCCGGGTGCTCGATCTCGATGCAGGTCCCACCGATCTGCTGCGTGCCGCGATGGACGGTAAGCCGAAAGCCAGTCACGATTTCATCTCGGGTCGGCGGAGGAGGTAAGGCTTATTGGCGAGGACAAGGCAAGGAATTCCCGCGTCTTGCAGTCTCTGCTGGTGAAATTCCCACTTGCCCTTCTTCTTGTATTGCTCACCGCCGAAGATAACAAGGCGGGGCGTAGGATCGACCTTCAGATTGGAACCATCCTGTGAGGCTGCAATCACAATCGGGTCCAGTGCCGGCCGATCGGGGAATTGGGCGGCCATTCCGTGCATTTCTTTGAGCAGTTGACAGAGGGCTCTGTATGCATTTTCGACGCATGTTGCATGGTCATTGTCCGCCAGGTACTCGCGGTACGTCTTGAGCTGGCGGAGAACCTCTGGAATGCTCTCCGAACGCAATCGCGCATCATCGATCATCTTGGCTTCCCAAAAGACGATGCGTGTCCCATCCCCCTCGCGTTCGAGAGCGACGCAGTCCATGCGTTGAGCAGTCTTCCGGTCGCCTGACGCAGGCAACCCCATTTCAACGTCGATGATGCTGGAATTGGAGGCTATCAGTTCGTCCAAACAGGTCTTTTCAGGCCCCTTGTGTTGGTCTGCCCGTTCGATCCATTTATAGAGCGTGGGGGAACCTTCATAGATCAGGGTCTGGCTGGTTTTAGGGTCACGGATATCCCTCCCATTGCGCATCTGCGCATAGACTTGGCAGGTCGTTTCCTCTCCAAACCCGTATTTGACATGTATGGAGATGTATGGCTCGTGAGCCCGCGAGAACTGGACGCGTGCGACTGATTGACCTCGCCGATATAGATTTAGATAGTTATTTCGCACCGCGAGCCGGAGTCCACGTTCCCCTGCGGTCGAGCCGCTTGGCCTCCATTGTCCAAGCAAGTCTTTCCACCAGTTTGTGCCCGGCTGCCCCGACATGGAGTGAAGCGAGGCCAAAGCCGCGGGGCGTATCTTCCGTGCGAATTCATCCATATGCTTCTCCCCAGACCGAACATCAGGTCGGACTATGAGCAAAGTTTTGCGGTCCAGTTTTCGCAATCCATACGATTCGTGCTGCAATACGGGCTGACCCGCTTTACGTCCAATTGACACTCCGACATGCAGTTTAGGATTAAGCCTGTTCTTTCAGCGCGCCTTCGACCATGCTGCAAAGGTCTTCCACCAAAGAATCGCTCTTGATGACATAACGGTAAGCTCCCAGATTAACGGCCTGGATGGCGGTCGACATGGTTGGAACCGCGGTCATCAGGATGAACGGTGTCCGTATCTTCGTGGCGCGTGCATGCTCGAGCAGTTCGAGCCCGGACACGTCCGGCATGCGGACATCAGAAATGATCAAATCATAGACTTGTGACTGAATCTTCGCTCTTGCGGCTTGTCCGCTCGTCGCGGTCTCAACGATGTGGCCCTTCCCGCCAAAGGCGTTTTCCAAGAGCTGACATAGCGGTTCTTCGTCATCGATGATCAGCAGTCGCGCCATGCAAGACTCCTTATCTAAGACTGGATTTGCAGTTTGCCTCCAAGGTCGACTGGGACCATACGCCTAACCGCTTCCCAAGGCAATAGCCCGAAAGTAACATGCTTAGATAGCTTGACGCGTGGCCCAGTGTCGAGCCGTGAGCCGACTCGCTTTCGAAAATGCGAACGGAGAGGGCGGCACGATGCATGCCCCCCGCCTCGACAAATGCCCCCGTCGTAGGCGCCGGCTAAAGGTGCCGCGGCGGCGGGATGCGTACGAAGGATGCTATCGGGTTTGAGGTCACGATGGATGATGCCCAGCTTGTGCGCGGCGTTCAGTCCTCGCGCCGCTGGCTGGAGAATTTCCGCAACCTCAGTCACCGGCAGCGCGCCCCGCCGTGCGAGGGCCTGACGGAGCGATTCGCCTTCCAAATATTCCATGACGATATAGGGCGTGCCATCGTCGGCGTGGCCGGATTCGTAAATGGTGACCTTGGGGTAGTGGGGTCAGATTGAACCCGTAGCGGCGGGTTTATCCCGCCATATGGCGAGGTAAACTCGCCGCTACGTAGAAGCGTAGCAGAAAATCGGGATCATCCAGCAGCTTGCGGCTCAGGACTTTGAGCGCCACCGGACGGTTGCCCACCGCGATCTGCTCGGCGAGGTAGACCGCACCCATGCCTCCCGCTCCGAGCTGGCGAATGAGCCGGAAACGGCGGGAGAGGCTCGCAGCGAGGTGGGCGTCAATCTCGGTCACAGCGGCAAATCCTGAGCAGGCAGAGCTAGTTTGAAACTCTGTCCCTCCTCGGTGGTTCGAGAGTATACAAGCCGCGGAGTTCAAGAACAACTGCGAGGGCAGTGACGAGTGACAAAATAACGAGTGCCAAGTGGCGAGCAGAGAAGCGGAACCAGGATTTCACCTCGGAGGCACAGAGGTCACGAAGAAGTGCTCCTGTTCTCGGGGCTGGCCATTACCCTTCCGGGGACTATTGGCCTACCTTCATTCTGGGATCTATTCTCCGTGACCTCTGCGCCTCCGTGGTGAATTCCTTTTTTGCGCTCGAATCGAAGGGCCAGCGTAGCGCACTTGTCCGTCGTTGAGGGGATTTGGGCATTGGCAGCGCCCGTGTCATACTCCCGAGCCGCGGGAGTGGACGCTCGTGAACCGGATCACTTCAGTGCAGCTCGGTCTTGCACGCGCCTTACGGGTGCCCCGGCTCGTTGCCCATTACATCAAGGCACAACGGGAGAGGTTCTCTGCGCAGGCGATTCCGCTTACTCCAGCGCAGATGGCCGCGATGGCCGGCTTCTTCCCTTCACCGACCCTCCAGGCAGCGCGGATCCTCGAGCTAGATGGCGCGCGGCTCGAAAATCCGCCGTTCCGTCGAATGCTGGTGCGTATGGGTTTTTCCGGCTTGCGTGACCTCTCACAAATCGCGGCGATAACGTTCCATGACGTCATCGTATCGCACGTCCCCATTTCGGGTGGCCTGCTGTTTCATGAACTCGTCCACGTCGAGCAATACCGCCAGCTTGGGATTCGGCGATTCGCGGAACTGTACGTCCGGGGATTCCTTTCGGGCGGCGGCTATGATGGCATCCCGCTCGAGGCAAACGCCTACAGCCTCGGCCGCCAGTTCGAGGCTGACCCCGAGCGGCACTTCTCCGTGGCCGATGCGGTGGCGAGATGGGTTGGGGAGGATAGGTATTGAGTCGGAGATTTACCACCGAGGCACAGCGCGGCAGAGCCGCAACCAAAGCTGTGCCATGGCCATCATGGCCATGCCCGAGCACTGGCAGGATGCCCGTGGCACAAAATCTTTGTCAGCTGCGCAGAATCTCGGGAATAGTAGTACAGCGGTCACGGAGAAGTACTGATGAATAAAGTCCTGGTCGCCTTTGCGCTCAAAGAGGAATTTGCTCCCTGGCGTCGCCGGCACGGCTTTCGCCGCGTAGCGAGCCCCTCGCACCCCGTCTCTGTAGGCTCCTTTGGCTCGACGGAAGTGTATGTAGCCCTGGTCGGAGCAGGCGCGCCCGACGCCGGGCATTTCGAGGGCTTGACGACGCAGTTCAAGCCTTCACTGGGAATCGTGACCGGCGTAGCCGCCGGCCTCAGACCCGAATGGCGGCCCGGGGACCTACTGGTGGCGCATTCCGTGACTGGCCCCGGCGGCGAGGCGGCAATTCCCTCCCCCGCGCATCTCATCGACTCGGCCGTGCGCGCCGGGGCGAGGCCCGCCACTCTGGTGACCCTTCCTCGCATCGCCCGCACCCACGAGGAAAAGGCGAGTCTGGCCGCCTTGGCCGATGCCGCGGACATGGAAAGCCTCCCCCTGATGAAACAATGGTCCACCCTCGGCATTCCTTCCCTCGCCTTGCGCGTTATTCTCGACCCTGTCGAAATGCCCATGACCGTCGACTTCGAGTCCGCCATGGACGCCCACGGACAGGTGCAAATCGCCAAAATCCTGGCCCAATTGGGCCGCCGCCCACATTTGCTCCCCGACTTTATCCGTCTCGCCCGCCAAAGCCGCCGCACCTTAAAGATCCTGGCCCAATTCTTGGATAGGTTTTTCGAAGAGTTGGAGCGTTCGACAGCCGATTCCTCCTCACCCCCTGCGCCTCAATCCTAGAAAAGCTGTAATCGTCTGCCGCACAGGCGGCTGTACGCGGCCCGAGCCCGCGGAGCACAGGCACTTTTGCCTGTGCCGCACACCAAACGTAGCGCAGGGCCCGCTCTCCGGCCCCGCGGCTCTTCCGGCGGCGCGGGCCTTTCCCGCGCTTTGCATGATCTTGGTTTTTCCAGCTTCGCTGCGAGGGAGATAGCCACAGCCTTAAGCGCGCCGCCAAAACCACGGGAAGAGCCGCAGGGCTAGAGAGCGAGCCCTACGCTGCCACCCCGTTTCTGTACCCCCCTGCAAACGCGGGAAACAGCGCTGTGACCGCGCCCTGTTCGCAGCCGATGACCAGATCCGACCAGGGCCGATAATGGAAATTCCGTAACATTTGTGTTACATTGCGGCCCTACAGGAATCCTTTTTTCAAAAGGAGGCCCCATGTGGGCAACCGCTTCGAATCCCGAATCGAATAATCCGTGCGGATTTTTTCGCGGACTATTGTTCACGCTCGCTTTGATCATGCCGGCCACGCTGTTTGGCCAAGCTTACTTTGGGACGGTGAGCGGCGAAATCACCGATCCGAGCGGAGCGGTCGTGCCGGGCGCCAAAATCACGCTCGTTGACCAGCAGAAGGGCTACCAGTTTGCCGCCACTTCCGACCACGTGGGGCGGTATTTGTTCAGCTCCGTTCCGCCCGGAACGTATTCCGTATCCGCAGAACTGCGGGGCTTTGAAAAAATGGTGCGCACTGGCGTCATCCTGGACGTCAACGAGAACGTGACGGTTGACCTACGGATGCGGATGGCCACCGGGCGGCAGGCCGTCGAGGTCCAGGCCCAGGCACAAAACCTCCAGACGGAGGACGCGGTCACCGGTGAAGTAGTCAACCGGCGATTCCTCAATGATCTTCCGCTCGTGGATCGATATGTGTTGGACTTTATTGAACTCGGGCCGGGTATGAACAACCAGAGCGATACGAACTCGGTGGGAGACACGGGAACGAACTTCATCTCCAACGGCAGCCGCGGCGCCAATTCCGACATTCTGATGGACGGCGCTACGATCACCAACTTCGAGCCCAACGGCGGCATCACGAACGTCACCTATACCCCGTCCGCAGACGCAGTCGAAGAGCTCAAAGTGGAGCAGACAAACTTCAGCGCCGAGTATGGCTTTACCGGCGCCACGATCGTCAATATGATTACGCGTTCGGGCAGCAACTCCTTCCACGGGAGCGCCTACGATTTCATTCGCAACCAGCTCACCGACGCCAACAACTGGTTCAACAACGCGACCGATACTCCCATTCCCCCCGTCCACCGCCACAACTACGGCGGCACCGTGGGCGGGCCCATCATTAAAAATAAAACGTTTTTTTTCTTTGATTGGGACGGCAGCCGCTCTTCCAGCATGGGCACCTACATGGCGGGCGTCCCCAGCGCCGCCGAACGCACCGGGGACTTTGGTGAATTGTGCGCCGCCAATGGCGGCACGTTCAATAGCCAGGGCCTCTGCGACGTGATCGCGGGGCAACTTTACGATCCTTATTCAGGCACGTTTCAAACCCCAAATAATGGACCCGCCGGCGCGTATCGCAGCACTTTTATCCCCTACAACAACCTCGCCCTCTATTCCAGCCCCGGGAATCCCAACCTGAACGGCACTCCCTACCAGTTGGCCCCCGGCGCGGGAAACCTTATTGATCCGGTGGGGCAAAAGCTGATGAACCTTTTCCCCGCAGCGAACATCCCCGGAGGAAGCATTTACGACAACTGGATCGCCTCGGGAGCGACGCCCGGCGATAGCGACCAGTTCGACATTAAGATCGACCATCGCTTCGGCGAAAAGAATTTGCTCAGTGCGAAGTACTCGCAGAACTGGAACAGCAACACTCCCTATAGCTGCTTCAAGAACTTCGCCGACCCCTGCGGGAGCGGGGCAAACGGGGGCGCCGCTCATCTGTTCGCGATCAATGACACATACACCTTCAGTCCAACGCTGCTGCTGACGAGCACGTTCGGCTTCACGCGGGGCTCGGAGCTGATCTTCGCCTACGACAAGAAGCTGAACGCTGATCCCCTCGGCACCCTGGGTTTTCCGTCCTATCTTGAAGCCAACGGGTTCCTGGGTGTACCCGCCGTCTTCATCGGCCCAGGATACTATTCCGCCGGATTTACCACCATCGGGCAAGATCCTTACGGCAACTACGTGCAGGGCCAGGACACGGGCCAACTCACAGAACTTCTCACGAAAATTCACGGGAAACACGAGCTGAAGTTCGGCTTCGAGGGACGGCTGCACCAGCAAAACTATATTCAGACAAACGCTCCCGTCGGCAACTTTAGTTTCGGCAGTCTCGGCAATTCACAGTGCCCGGACCCCGATATTACGGTGTGCGGGGGCGACGGCATGGCCAGTTTAATGATGGGCCAGATGATCGGTGGCGGCGCCGGCTACGAAATCCAGTTTGAGGTGGCGTCGGAAAACTACCAGTATGCCGGATTCACGCAGGACAACTGGAAGGTCACCCCCAAACTGACTTTGAATTTGGGGCTTCGCTACGACGTGTCTTTGCCCAGAACCGAACGGCATAACCGCATGAACTGGTTCGATCCGAACGTCACGTCTCCCCTTTCCGTGCCCGGTATGGGTACGCTTTATGGGGGAGAGATGTTCACGAATGCTAGCGTCCGGTCGGACTGGGACACGGACTGGAAAGATTTCCAGCCGCGTTTCGGCTTCGCTTATCAGCTCGGGAGCCAAACCGTCGTGCGCGGAGGTTACGGCATCTATTTCAGCCAACCCCGCTCGGGAGCTAATGGGTTATTGAGCTACGGCTCGCAGGGCTTCAACCAGTCTACAAGCTCGGTCAATACTTATCAGAATGACGGCGCGACGCCCTGGCTGCATCTCAGCAACCCCTTCCCCAACGGATTGATCCAGCCGCCGGGAAGTTCCCTTGGGTTGTTGAATGACGTTGGCTACGGAGCCGTCGGACCACTCAAAACCCCGGCGGCTGCCCGCACTCCCTACGAGCAAAGCTGGAGCTTTGGGATCGAGCGTCAACTCCCTTCCAGTATGCTGCTGGACTTCCAGTACATCGGCAAGAAAGGAACTCGTCTGTATTTTGGGGGAGACAATAGTCTCGACATCCTTGGGGAGCAGGTCGAGAACCTGAGTCCGACGGCAATTGGTAACCTCGGCAACTATGTTAACAATCCCTTCGCTTCGGTGCTCACGAACTCCTACTACTCCAACAGCGTGCTCACCAGCCCCACCGTCCAGGCCTTCCAGCTCATGTTGCCCTATCCTCAGTTCACCGGCGTGGCCTTGGACGAGCCGCCGAGCGCCAATTCCATCTATAATGCCCTGCAAATCACCTTGGAAAAGCACTACTCCAACGGCTTGCAGCTATCGGTAAACTACACCTGGTCGAAATCCATCGACGATTCCTCGGTCGCCGACACCAATGTGGCCTGGCTTTCGAATTATGGACAAAATTCGGTGAATTATGGCCTGGAGGATCCCAATCGGCTCTACCTCGAACGCAGCCTCTCGACCTTCGATATGCCACAGCAGTTGAAATTCGACTATACCTATGAGCTGCCGTTCGGACGAGGGCGAGCATTCCTTAGCCACATGTCCCGGCCGCTGGACCTCGTCTTCGGAGGTTGGAAAACTGCCGGTGTGTGGACCCTCCAAGACGGCTGGCCGCTTCAGTTTGCTACCACCGGATGCGGAACTCCGATATTTACTTACGGTTGCCAGCGGGCCGATCTTCTCAGTAGGCCGGTACGCCTCGGTGGTTCCGATGGAAACTGGATCAACAACTACTTTGCAACACCGTATGCCTTCCAGATTCCGGCCGCCTATACCCTCGGAACCGCGGCGCGGGCCGTCGGGAGCGTGCGCACCCCCGGCACCTTCACTAACAACCTGTCCATCATGAAGGATTTCGCCCTCTCGCAGAGCCATGAAGCGATGAAGCTGGAATTGCGCTTGGAAGCGGAGAATGCTTTCAACCATCCGGTCTTTGGCACGCCGGACACCAATGTCGGCGATCCCAACTTCGGCGTGATCAGTTACACTGCTATCGGGCCCCGGCAGTGCCAGTTGGCTTTGAAATTTTACTTTTAGGGTGCCGCGGCCAGCCCCGCTTCAGAAAAATTTGGATCATGAGCTGAGCCAAGTCGGCGCCTCGAATGCGCGCCGGTTATGTCATCTGCCGGGTAAACATTTCCACTAACACCGTGGAAACTGCGGCGGCGCTTTCGCGTCGTGGAAACATAGAAGTATGGTTTACCAACAACAGTTTTCGCTTCGTACGTCGGGCCAGGGCGACATGCACGATATCACTCCACAAGTTGCCGCCGCTGTCACGGAGTCAAAAATCAAAACCGGAACCGTCAACGTCTTCAATGTCGGCAGCACAGCGGCAATCGGCACCATTGAGTTTGAGCCCGGCCTTCAGCACGATTTGCCGGACATCCTAAATCAGCTCATTCCACCTAGCCGCAGCTACGGCCACGAGCAAGCGTGGCACGACGGCAACGGACATTCTCATTTGCAGGCGACTCTTTTAGGGCCGTCGCTGACCGTGCCCATTACCGAGGGCGAACTCGTGCTCGGGACGTGGCAGCAAATCTTCCACCTCGAGTGCGATGTGCGTGGGCGCAGCGTGGTAATTACCGTGACCGGGGAACCATGACAGTGGCACAGGCACTCCTGCCTGTGTACCTTGCATTGCATGCAGCAAACACGGCCCCTGCGCTTTGCCGGAAAGCGCAGCCCAAGTACAGGCAGGAGTGCCTGTGCCCCCCACTTCAAGTTCACACGCGCCCCGTATTCCGCTATGATGCAAACCATGGACGTTGCCGTTCGCTGCCGCGGGCTGCGCAAAACTTATGATGGCAAGGTCGAGGCCGTTCGCGGAATCGATCTGGAAATTTTCGCCGGCGAGTGCTTTGGCCTGTTGGGTCCCAATGGCGCGGGCAAGACCACCACCATTGAAATCCTGGAAGGCCTGTTGGAACCCACCTCCGGCGAAATCGAAATCCTGGGGAATAACTGGCAAAACCACAACCGCGAACTCCGTGAGCTGATGGGGATTTCGCTCCAGGAAACCCGCCTCGCGGAAAAACTGACCGTGCGCGAGACCATGGAACTATTTGCCAGCTTTTATCGCCGCCCACGTGCGATCGCCGAAGTGATGGCGGAGATGGAGCTGACGGAAAAATCCGACGCCTGGGTCGGCAAGCTTTCGGGCGGGCAAAAGCAACGGCTTGCAGTGGCAACGGCCTTGGTGGCCAACCCCAAAATCCTCTTCCTCGATGAACCCACCACGGGCCTCGATCCGCAAAGCCGCCGCCAGCTTTGGGAAGTGATCCGGCAATTCCAGCAGCACGGCGGGACAGTTCTGCTGACCACACACTACATGGATGAAGCCGAGCGCCTATGCGACCGCATCGCCATCATCGATCACGGCCTCACCATAGCGTCCGGGACGCCCTCCGAATTGATCGAGCGATTGGGCGGACACCACATGGTGGAATTCGACGCCACCGGGAACGTCGACGGCGAATTGGACGCTTGGCGCCCCCTCCCCGGCGTCGAAGCTGTCCACGAGGAGGATGGGCGAGTGGTGCTGAGTGTCCGCGAGCCGCATGAAACCATTCCTGCCCTGCTCGCAGCCATCCAAGGCCGCAACGGGCGCCTGCTGCACCTCACCACCCGCCAGGCAAGCCTGGAGGACGTGTTCGTGCACCTTACCGGGAGGCACCTGCGGGAAGAGTAAAGGAATTGCCAATTGCCGATTGTCGATTGCTGATTTGCGATTGGTGATTCGCGATTTACAACACACAGTTTGTAGTTTGTTCTCGGTGATTCGCGATCTGCGCGATGCCGCTCGCAGTTTGCCATTGCCGATTGCCGATTTTAGATTTCCGATTGGTCACTGCCGATCGGCGATTGTCGATCGCTCATTGGGGAGTGGCGGTTTCCGATTGATGATGAGCGAGTTTGGGTCTTTGACCTTTTCGGCGACGATTAAGATTTTTGGCGCGTGATCGATCTTGAATTTTGAATCTTGAATTTTGAATCTCGGCTGGTCCCTTCATGAGCGCGACCTCCGCCACACCGGAAACCGCCCGTTGGAAAAGCTACGAGCTTCTCCTTATGGCCCGCTTGAAGGAAATGTATCGAGAGCCGGAGGTCGTCTTCTGGGTCTTCATCTTCCCCATCTTATTGGCGCTGGGCCTGGGGATTGCCTTCCGCAACAAGCCTGCCGACACGAGCCGCATAGCGCTGGTGGCGGGACCCGAAGCCGCCCACGTAATGGAGCTGCTCAGCACGTCGTCGGCTAACGCGGTGCATGTGGAAGTGCTCCCTGCCGCCCAAGCGTTCAACGAGTTTCGCCTGGGCAAGTACGACCTGGTGGTAACGCCGAAGGCCGCGGGCTTTGAATATCTCTATGACCCTGCGCGCCCGGAAAGCGTGCTGGCCCGCAGCATCACCGACGACGCCCTCCAGACGGCCGAGGGAAGGAAGGACAGTGTCCCCACCTCGGGCCGCATCTCCAGCAAGCCCGGCGCGCGGTACATCGACTTCCTGATTCCCGGCCTGCTGGGCATGAACTTGATGAACTCCGGGATGTGGGGCATTGGCTTTGCCCTGGTGGATCTGCGCCAGCGTAAATTGCTCAAGCGTTTTGTCGCCAGCCCCATGCGCCGCAGCGACTTCCTGCTCGCCCTGGCCAGCAGCCGATTGATCTTGATGTTGATCGAATTGACGCTGCTGCTGGGATTCGGCGTGCTCGTCTTTCACATGCGAGTCGCGGGTGCGTGGACGTCCATCCTGACCATCAGTGCGCTCGGGGCGCTTTGCTTCGGCGGAGTGGGATTGCTCACGGCCAGCCGCGCGCAAAAGATCGAGACGGTCAGCGGCCTGATCAACCTCGTGATGATGCCCATGTGGATTCTGTCCGGCGTCTTCTTCTCCTACGAACGATTCCCCGCCCTCCTTCACCCTGTGATCAAAGCGCTGCCGCTCACCGCGCTGAATGACGCCCTTCGCTCCGCAATTTTGGAAGGCGCCCCACTTTCCCATCAGTTGGGACGCCTTCTGGTGCTCGGTCTGTGGGGAGTTCTTTGCTACTTGCTGGCCCTGCGCTGGTTTCGCTGGACGTAACCTGTGCGCTCTGGTCCGGCCGAGGAGCGTTCGGCCAACCGCGAGCGCCGCTCGCCCCTAGATGTCCTTGCGCTTCTGCTGAGGTCCGATCCACCCTGTCACCCAAGGAACCGGGGCAAAAACCTTATCAACATAGGTCGCTGGCACGAGCACCCCTGCCTGTGCGCTCTGCAAAGGGCATTTGCCTTAAGGCCCCGGCAAGAGTGGCTGTGCCACCACTTTTGGCTTGTCGATTGGCTCGATGGCGGATAGATTGCTCATGCCCACGCCTTGCTGAATCAGCATCCCCTCGGGAGACTGCAAAGGGTAAGAGGCAGCCGGATGCGTCTGCCACGGCAGCACGGCTGGGGCAACATACTCTGAACTCGGAGGAGATCTGGCATGACTCGGAAGGATCTGCGATTCGCGATTACGTTTTGCAGCGTGGCCCTAAGTTCGTTGCTGATCCCCGCGATCCTTCGAGCGCAAACTCTCGCGGCCGAACCATTCCAGCGCGACCCCAAGCAGGCCATCGACGAGTCCTACACGCAGCTTATTCGAAAGTACACCACCGCGCCGAACTTGAACTCACCTCTAACCGATTACCTTCCGGCGTCCAGCACAGTCCCCACGCCCGCCAAGGTTTTAGGCGATGTGGCCGGGGCGCCCGATGTTCTGCCCTATGCGGAAGACGTGTATCGGTACTTTCGATTGCTCGCTGCGGCAAGTCCGCGGGTGAAGGTCTTGACGATCGGCCATAGCGAGGAAGGCCGCGAGATGATCGCCGTCGCGGTTGCCGACGAGTCGCTGCTCGCTCAAGCGCAGGAGAACGGAGCACGCCTCGCGCGACTGGCCGATCCCAGAAGCCTGAAACTGGATGACGCCAAGGCACAGGCCCTGATCAGCAAGTCGTTTCCGGTTTACTACATCACCGGCACCATCCATTCACCCGAAACTGGCGCGCCCACCGCATTGATGGAACTCGCTTACCGGCTGGCGGTAGACAACGCTCCCTACGTGCGGTTCATCCGCTCGAACATCATCACGCTGATCACGCCGGTAGTGGAGGTGGACGGGCGTGACCGCATGGTGGACATCTACAAATGGCATAAAGCGCATCCCGGCCTGAACTGGCCGCGACTGGTCTATTGGGGCCACTACGTTGCTCACGACAACAATCGCGACGCGATGGGCATGACGCTCGAGCTGACGAAAAACGTTCTGAATACCTATCTCGATTGGCACGCACAAGTTCTGCACGACCTGCACGAGTCGGTGCCATTTCTCTACGACAACACCGTGGGTGATGGGCCTTACAATTCCTGGATCGATCCCATTCTGACGGACGAGTGGTCGATGCTCGCGTACGACAACGTGGCGCGTATGCAAAGCTTTGGCATGCCGGGCGCGTTCACACACGGAGACTTCGATACCTGGAGCCCTGGCTATCTTATGTTTCTGGCGGGCATGCACAACGGCATCAGCCGCTTGTACGAAACCTTCGGCAACGGCGGCGCGGACACGGAGAAGCGCATGCTGTCTCCCTATGAGTACGCGCGCACTTGGTACAAGCCTAATCCGCCCACCCCGACCGTTTTGTGGTCCCAGCGCGACAACAACAACTACGAGGAAACCGCACTGCTTTCCACACTCTCCTACTTCGCCCAAAACGCCAGGCTGTTCCTGAACAACTTCTACTTGAAGAGCGAGCGCTCGATAGCAAAGCCGGAAAACGAAGGGCCTGCGGCTTACGTTCTGGCCCAAGATGACTCTTCGTGGAACCGCCAGATGCAGTTGTTGAGAGTGCTGGCGCTTCAGCACGTCGAGATCCAGCGCCTGACCGAGGCGGCCACGGTCGCGCTGCCTCCGCCTTCGCGCAAGGACACCGAGGAACCGAAGCCGGGCACGCCGCCACCTCCCACGTCCCAAACTTTCGCTGCGGGCAGCTTCGTCATTCGGATGGACCAGCCGTTCTCGCGAGTTGCCGATGCCCTGCTCGACCGCCAGTATTGGTCGCCCGACGATCCGCAAAAGAGGCCGTATGACGATACGGGCTGGTCTTTCGGCGATCTCTTTAACGCCAAGGTTTCACGCGTGACCGACCGGAGCATCCTTTCGGCCGCGGTGTCTCCCGTCCCCGACCTCGGTCAAATCACGCCGCAGGCGCCTGGGACTGGGCCGTTCTACGCTGTGAATAACTCATCTCAGGTGTCTCTCGCTTCGCTGGTTTACGCGCTTCAGGGTTCAGCAGATGTGTCGATCGCGGAGGAGGGCTTCGAGAGCGCCGGGCAGAAGTTCGCCGCCGGCTCGCTCCTTATCGGCCGCGCGGATGGCGCGAAGCTGAAACCTCTGCTGCAGCGACTCGACCTGACCGCCATCAGCATTAGCGGCCAGCCCTCGGTAAAAACCCACGCTGCCGCGGCGCCTCGAATTGCCTTCATGCACACCTGGCTCTATACGCAAACGGAGGGCTGGTGGCGTATGGTGTTCGACAAGCTCCATGTGCCGTTCGTCTACATCAGCACGCAAACCGTTGCCAGGAACGCGGACCTTCGCTCGCAATACGACGTCATCATCTTCGCGCCGGGGGCGGGCTCGCCGCAGCAGATTGTGAACGGCTTGCCGATGTGGGGCAATCCCCTGCCCTGGCAAACCACCGCGCTCACTCCCAACCTGGGCAAGCTCGATTCGACGGACGACATGCGCCCGGGCCTCGGTGAAGTGGGCGTGTCCCACCTGAAGGACTTCGTGCAGCAAGGAGGCCTGCTGATCACGGCGGAGGACACGGCCGAGTTCGCCATCGACGAGGGCATGGCCCCGGGAGTCTTTGTGGCGCCGCGGAAATCCCTGAAGGTTGTGGGCAGCGTGTTGAACTCCGCGGTGGTGGACGGCAAGCACCCTGTCGCGTACGGCTACTCCGCCGCGGTACCGCTGTACAGCGCCGACGGCCTGGCCTTCACCATCAGCAATCTCACCGTGAATCGCAACATCCTGACCGCGAAGGAATACAAGCGGCCGACCGGCCGCGGTGGTCCGGAGGATGAGGACATTCCCGAAGGGCGGCCGCTGGAGAAAGCGCCACCGCTGCCGGCGCCGAAGCCGTGGCAAGCTACTCCGCTCAATGAAGAGCAGGAGCGCAACAACCCCTATCTGATCCCCGCCGAATACCGGCCGCAAGTGATCTTGCGATACGCGGCGATGAAGGACCTGCTCCTTTCGGGGCTGCTGGAGGGCGGCGACGCGCTGGCCGAGCATCCGGCGGTGGTCGCCGCGCACTTTGGCAAGGGCGATGTGCTGCTCTTCGCCAACAACCCGATGTACCGCGGCGAGACCATCGGGTCCTATGCGCTGGTCTTCAACGCCATTCTCAATTTCGGCCACTTGCGGTGAGACGGTAGAACGGGGCAGGGCCAGGGAGCCGAAAGACAACACATGTGGGCCTACCTACCCATGGCGGCATCAATCGCGGTCAATACCGCGTCCGGGGTCGTGGGCTTGCCATTTTGGTCCAGCGCCACGAAGTTGAAATTGCTGTTCTTCTTGGTGCGGATATGAAACGCCCCGAGCGCGAGGAGGTATACCGTGTTGCGGCGGACCTCCCGGATGGTATCCAACGGTATGTCGTAGCTGTGAACATTATTGCCGGCGCTTCCTTTAACGCCGCGGTAAGAGATCGTCCCGTTGCCAATGGTCATCACCCCGGTGCAATAATTTTGCGCATTCTGTCCATGGTCGTGGGCCACGGCGAATGTCGCCACTTGGCCGGACGGCACCGGCGGCGGAGGTGGAGGCGCCTGGCCGGTTAGTTGCACCGCCCGCGTAACGGCGCCCGATCCGCCATACCAGGAGATTTGTACCGTTTCGCCCGCCCCATGGCCGGCCAAGGCTGTCCTGAGTTCCTGAGTTGAGTTCACCGCCTGTCCGTTGATGGCAAGAATCGTGTCGTTAGGCTGCAATCCAGCCTGGGCCGCGGGGCCACCCGGCACGGCGCTGACGACCACGACGCCACGTCCGTTCGGAGACGCCTTGGCCTGGACCCCAAGATACCCTGGTTGACTGGGGTTCGGTGGTTGCGGTTTGGGGATTACAGGTTGGGGAACCGGCTGAAGCGTGGCGGTGACCATCGCAGTTTCTCCCGCTGCGAGGGTTACGTTTTGTTCGTAGTCCTGGTAACCGGTCTGAGTGACGCGCACGCGGTGGTCTCCCGGGGCAAGCCGCGTCATCTTCAGATTCCCCTGCTGGCTGGTTGATCCCACGGGTTCATCATCCACATAAACCTGGCATTGGCCGGGACTAGACTCAACCATTAGGACCGGAGGAGCCACAGGGTGAGGAGGAACCGGGTTCGGCGGGGTAGGATGGCTTTGCGGCTCGATCGACCGCAGGGTTTTAATGAGCTCATCCGTTCCACCCACGTCACGGATTTTCTTCTCCACGGAAGAGGTGACTTGAAAGGAGATGCCCTCATCTCTGGCTTCCTTCGCCACATCGTCGCTGCTCGTGTCGTTGGTTAAGAGATCGATGATGTCCTGCGCAGAGAGTTTCTGTGGCGCTCTCTGGGCATTTCCGAGCGAGGGAAGGAGCGCCATTGCCACCCATACCGCCAACAGCAGCGCGAACCGACTCGGATAGCGTTTATCTCCTGAATGCAAACCCATACGTTTGGCCCCTGGAACTCATTTCGGCCATTTTATATCGCCATTGGCGAGAGGCGTCAAGCTCGGCAGAAGTTCATCTGACGAGCAGCGCCGCCTTCCCGCCGGCACCCGAGCCGCCAAGATGGCGGCGCTACGATCCACAGCTAAAGCCTTGATTGAGAACGTCGTTTTCCTTCTTGCAAGCCGTGATAGCTTGATTGAGCTTCTGATGAATTTCGGCGTTGTTCGGATCCAGGGCCAATCCTTCCCGATAAGCCTCAATGGCCTTGTCGTACTGGCCCCGTTTAAGCAAGAAATCTCCAAAGTTAATCTTTCCCCGGACCGCATGCGGGTCCACAGTCGAGTGAACCGTGGGGCGGCGTGTATGCGTCGGCTCGTATGTAGGTTCGCTCGTGTGCTGGCTGGTGGGCTCGTGGGTAGGTTGTGGACTCGGGGCCTGCGTCACGTTCACAGCCGCTTCGAACGTCTGGGGTCCGCCTGGACCGTTCGCCGTCAGCCGGTATGTGGTGGTGGCGTCCGGCGTGACGGTTCTTGACCCTTGCGCATTGACCGCGCCCACTCCCGGCTCCAAATCCAAGGAAGTGGCGCCCTCCGAAGTCCAGCGCAGGGTGACGGAGTCGCCCTTCTCAATCGTGGTGGGGTCCGCGCTGAGAGTTGCGGACATGGGTCCGGTCGACTTGTGCGTGGCAAACCACAGACCCGTTACCCCGAGACCCACCAGCAAAATAATCAGGCCCACCCAAAGCCCCCAGCGCGATTCGGCAGGTTTGGTGTATTGGGGGATCTGTGCCACCTCTGGGACCCGCTGCACTGCGGCCTGCGGAATTTGTGAGACCAAGGGCGAGTTGGCGGCCGGCGCCTTGACCTTGGGAATCTCGGGCTGGCGCGGCGGTGGAGCTTTCGGTCGTTCCTGGGGAATTTCCGGAGGCGGTGTCGGCACGCGGGGGGGGGCGGTGGGACCCCGCTGCTGCATGGTTCGAATCAGTTCGTCCGGCGGAACGAAGCGCGTCGCTCCCGGTTCGGCCAATTCCTTCTCGAGCTTTTCGATTTCCTGGATCAGCGCGCGAGCGGTGGCCGGACGCAAGTCGCGATTCTTTTCCAGCAGGCGCAGGGCGAGCGCGGCTACATTTTCCGGGACTTGCAATTCCGGATGCGCCGTGGGGATGGGCATGGGCGCCTTCTGCATGTGGGCTAGCAGCATCTCCATGGTGGTGTCGGCCTTGAAGGGCAAATCCGCCGTAAGCATCTGGTACATCACCACACCAAGCGAGTAGAGGTCGGCGCGGCCATCCAGGTCATCTCCGCGCTTGCCCATCGCCTGCTCGGGAGACATGTACTGCGGCGTGCCAATTACCACGCCGGCGCCGGTAAGAGTCAGGCCCGCATTCTCACCCATGCGTGCCTCTTTCATTTTGGCAATGCCGAAGTCCAGGACCTTCACCATCTCACCGTCCGGAGTATCCACCAGCGCAATGTTGTCCGGCTTGATGTCGCGATGAACCATCCCCAACTTGTGCGCCGCGTCCAGCGCCGCCGAGGCTTGCTTGATGATCGCGAGCACTCGCTGTGCGGGGAGCGGGCCTTCCTCGCGGATGAGCTTCTTCAGGCTCTTGCCCTCGATGAACTCCATGACGATGAAGGGGCGGCCGTCTTCGGCCTCGTCAATGTCGTCCACGCGCACGGCGTTGGGGTG
>CAZCVY010000034.1:0-46666 GCA_964501985.1 uncultured Acidobacteriota bacterium
CAACCACGGACACGGCCCTCCCCCAGCTCGATCGTCGTCCCCGCCGGAATTGCGTGCGACGTCCCGGCCGCCACGCCACACTCTTGCCAGCGACCGTATTTCAATTCAAAAGCCCGTCCGCGATTCACCCGACGATGTGGCACTGAGTTGACCTCGCGCGTTTGCCGAAGTGGCGAGGTTTACCCCGCCATGGCGGCGTCTAGCCGCCGCTTAAGCATGGTGATCTGCTACCACATTCGTCCTCCGGTTGATTCCTTCTACCAGACCCTTCATAATACCCGTCACCGCTGCGTGATCGGGCGGAGGGCTCTTCTGTCTCATCCTGATAGTGCTTGCTGGAGGAACTATGCCGCGCATTGTTCGTTGTTCACTCATACAAGCTGCCAACGTAGCGCCTCCCGAAGCCTCGCTCGAAGCCACCAAGCAAGCTATGATTGAAAAGCACTTGGGCTTTATCCGCCAGGCGGCTGACGCCGGAGCACAGATTGCTTGCCTACAGGAAATTTTCTACGGGCCCTATTTCTGCGCCGAGCAAACCACCAAGTGGTACGACTTCACGGAGGCGGTGCCCGGTGGCCCCACCATCCGCTTGATGCAGGAGCAAGCCCGCAGCCATCACCTGGTGCTGATCGTTCCCATTTATGAGCGCGAGCAGGAGGGCATTTACTACAATACGGCTGCGGTAATCCACAACGACGGCACCTATCTCGGCAAGTACCGCAAGACCCACATTCCCCACGTCGCGCCGGGCTTTTGGGAGAAATTCTATTTCCGGCCCGGAAACCTCGGTTTCCCGGTGTTTGATCTGGGCTTCGCCAAAATCGGGGTTTACATCTGTTACGACCGCCACTTCCCTGAGGGCGCGCGGGCATTAGGATTGAATGGAGCGGAAATCGTTTTCAATCCCTCGGCCACCGTGGCGGGGTTGAGCGAATATCTGTGGAAGCTGGAGCAGCCCGCGCACGCCGTCGCCAATGGATACTTCGTCGGCGCCATCAATCGCGTGGGAATCGAAGCTCCATGGAACATCGGCGAGTTCTACGGCTCGAGTTATTTCTGCGATCCGCGCGGGCGCATCCTCGCGCAGGCCTCCCGCGACCGCGATGAGGTGCTGACCGCCGATCTCGACCTCGAGATGATCGGCGAGGTGCGCAAGACCTGGCAATTCTACCGGGACCGCCGGCCGGAAATGTACGAAGCGCTGGTGAGGCAGTGACGAGTGACAAGTGACGAGTGACGAGCAAGCGGAATACGAAACTCGAAATTCGGAGCCCGCCGCGATTTTCGAGTTTCGATTTTCGAGTTTCCAGTTTCGTCTTTGTCTGGCTCGTCAGTTGTGACTGATTCGAAGGCTTAACATGGGCAAGATGGAGTCCACTCCCGAGTCCGACATTTCGGATCCCCAATCCCGAATCCCGAACTCCGTGTCCCGTGTTCCGTACCCCGTATCCCGTGCCGACCGCTTTCCGGAGATTCATCCCGCACTCGACGCCCACGCAGCGGCGATTGAGGCAAACCGATGTCTATTCTGTTTCGACGCGCCATGCACCGCGGCTTGCCCGACTCACATCGATGTGCCGCGTTTTATCAAGAAAATCTCGACCGGCAATTTGCGCGGGTCGGCGCTGACGATTTTGAATTCCAACGTGCTGGGGCTGAGCTGCTCACACGTGTGCCCGGTGGATGTTTTGTGCGAGGGTGCATGCGTGATGGTGCGCGAAAACTACAAGCCCATCGAAATCGGCCGCCTCCAACGCTATGCCATGGACCGGTTTTATGAAAAGCCAGACTCCGGCTGGACCAATCCAGCCCCCATCACCCACACAGAGAAAGCGTGTTGCGTGGGCGGAGGCCCAGCGTCGCTCGCTTGCGCCGCGGAGCTTCGACGCCGGGGCTACGCTGTGACTGTGATTGATAACCGTCCCCTCCCAGGGGGACTGAATACGTATGGCGTCGCGGAGTACAAACTCCGTGCGCAAGACAGTCTGCGCGAAGTGGAGATGATCCGCGCGCTGGGCGTGGAGTTTCGCCAGGCCTTGGTTGGCGAGGCGACAAGCCTGGAGCAAATCGAAAAGGAATTTGACCTCATTTTTCTCGGCATGGGATTGGGTACCATGGAGCACCTTGGCATTCCCGGCGAGTCCCTGCACGGTGTGATCGATGCTCTGCGCCTCATCGAACGTTATAAGACGTCACCCGACTTTCAGGTCAGCGGGCGTGTGGTGGTCATCGGCGGTGGCAACACGGCGATCGACGCTGCCAACGCGGCGCGACGCCTGGGCGCCGCGGAGGTCCACCTCTTCTACCGCCGCTCGGAGCGGGAAATGCCCGCCTTCAAATCCGAATACGATCGTTCCAAGATAGAAGGGGTACACTTCCATTGGCACGCACAGCCGCTGGAGATCGTCGGCGTCGATGGGCGCGCGACGGCAGTGCGGTTTGTGGCGACGCGTTTAAGCGACCCTGACCCTTGCGGAAGGCGTGCCGTCATTCCCGTTCCGGATGAGACGTTTGAGTTCGCCTGCGGCATGGTGATCCCGGCGATCGGGCAGGCGCGCCTCGCAACATTGCTCGAAAACACCCGCGGCATTGGCCTAAAGAACGGTCTGGTCGTGGTGGACCGCCCCACCGGCCGCACCGCCAACCCGCGCTACTATGCCGGGGGTGACTGCGTCAATGGTGGCCGTGAGGTGGTCGACGCCGTGGCCGACGGGAAGCGCGCCGCTATCTCCATGGCGGGACAGTTGGAGGCAATGCATGGCTGATCTTTCCACTAACTTTGCCGGCATTCGCTGCCCCAATCCCTTCTGGTTGGCGTCCGGCCCTCCCACCAATTGCGGCGACCAGGTGATGCGCGCTTTCGACGCGGGCTGGGGCGGCGCCGTGTGGAAGACTATCGGCGAGCCCATTGTGAACACTACCTCTCGCTACTCTTCGGTGGATTGGAACGGCCAGCGCATGATGGGGCTCAACAACATCGAGCTCATCTCCGATCGCCCGATTGAAGTGAACCTGCGCGAGATCGCCGAGGTGAAAAAGCGTTATCCGCGAAACGCGGTGATCGCTTCGCTGATGGTAGAATCCAAGCGCGAAACGTGGCACGACATCGTGAAACGCGCGGAAGACGCCGGCGCCGACGGTCTGGAGTTGAATTTCGGCTGTCCCCACGGCATGAGCGAGCGCGGTATGGGCTCGGCGGTCGGCCAGGTTCCCAACTACGCCTGCATGATCACCGAATGGGTGGCAGAGGCTGCACGCACGCCGGTCCTGGTAAAACTCACGCCCAACATCACCGACATCCGCACCGTGGCGCGGGCCGCCAAGCGCGGCGGCGCGGATGCGCTTTCCGCCATTAACACCATCAACTCAATTACCGGCATCGACCTTGATACGTTCACTCCCCGGCCGGACGTTGGCGGTTATTCCTCCCACGGCGGCTACTGTGGCCCGGCGGTGAAGCCCATTGCTCTGCACCTGGTGCAGCAAATTGCCTCCGACCCGGAAGTGGGCATCCCTATTTCCGGAATCGGCGGCATCGCCGGATGGCGGGAGGCCGCGGAGTTTATCCTGCTGGGCTGCGGCACCGTGCAAGTGTGCACCGCCGCGATGCATTACGGCTATCGCATTGTCGAGGACATGATCGACGGCCTTTCGCATTGGATGGATGAGAAGGGCTTTGCCTCGCTCGATGATTTCCGCGGCCGGTCGCTGCCACACGTGACGGACTGGAAGCACCTGGATTTGAATTACCGCATCGTGGCGCGCATCCATGCCGAGAAGTGCATCGGTTGCGACCTCTGTTACATTGCCTGCTGGGATGGCGCGCACCAATGCATCCATCGCGACGGCTACCCCAACCCGGAAGCGGCGGAGGCGGCAACCCGCGCCCGCATCGCCGTAACGCCCATCGCCAAGCTCGATTCGCTGGTGGGGCCCGACGGCAAAACACCGCCGGAGAGAATCCCGCGAATAGATGAGGACGAATGCGTGGGCTGCAACCTGTGCTGGCTGGTGTGCCCCGCGCCGGGTTCAATCACCATGGAGAAAATCGAAACCGGACGGGAGTTTGAGTCGTGGGCGCAGAGAACAACCAAAATCGAGTGATCCGATGATCGGGAGATCGGTACATTTTACAATTTGGTTACTAGAGCATTTTCCACTTAGACACTTCTCCCATTATTCGGTGGTCCGATGGCTTGATGACCCGATTTTTTGCTCACCCGATCTCCCGATCATCGGATCACCCGATACCTGAAGGTTCACGATGACCACAATAATTAGCAATGGCACGGTCGTCACCGCAAAGGAAACGCGCAAGGCTGACGTGCTGATTGAGGGTGAACGCATCACAGGCGTGGGCTTAGGGCTTGAGGCGCCCGCAGATGTGCGGGTGATCGACGCCACGGGCATGTATGTCATTCCCGGCGGCATCGATGCGCACACGCATCTCGACATGCCGTTCGGCGGCACCATGTCGAGCGACGATTTTGAAACGGGCACGCGCGCCGCGGCGTTCGGCGGCACCACGTCCATCGTCGATTTCGCGATCCAGGCGCGCGGAAGCCGCATGAGGGACGCGCTCGACATCTGGATGAAGAAGGCCGAGGGCCGCGCGACCATTGACTACGGTCTGCACATGATCGTGACCGACCTCGCGGGCGCGGGGCTGGAGGACATGGACGACATGGTGCGCGAGGGCGTATCCAGCTTCAAGCTGTTCATGGCTTACCCCAACGTGCTGATGGTGGATGATGGCACGATTTTCAAGGCGCTTGCGCAAACCGCCAAGAACGGCGCCCTGATCTGCATGCACGCCGAAAACGGCAGCGTGATCGACGTGATTGTGGCGCGCGCGCTGGCCGAGGGCAAGACTGCGCCCATTTACCACGCGCTCACGCGGCCGGTGCGGGCGGAGGCCGAGGCGGTGCACCGCTCGATCGCCTTGGCGGAAATCGCCGGCGTGCCGGTTTACATTGTGCATCTGACCTCCGAGGACGCCTTGAACGAAGTGCGCGAGGCGCGCGACCGCGGCTTGCCCGCGTTTGCGGAAACCTGTCCGCAGTATCTGCTGCTCTCCATCGACGACCTGGCGCGCCCGGGGTTCGAAGGCGCAAAGTACGTCTTCACCCCGCCCCTGCGCCCCAAGGAGCATCAACCTAAACTCTGGGATGGCCTAAAGCACGACCACCTGCAAGTGGTTTCCACCGATCACTGCCCGTTCTGCTTTGAAGACCAGAAGATCCTTGGGAAGGACGATTTCACCAAGATTCCCAACGGCGGACCGGGAATCGAAAATAGGCTGCAACTGATTTACCACCACGGCGTGAACGCGGGGAAGATTTCGCTCAACCGCTTTGTGGAAATCACCTCCATCACGCCCGCGCGCATTTTTGGCATGTATCCGCGAAAGGGTGAAATCGCTCCGGGCAGCGACGCCGACGTAGTGATTTGGGACCCCGAAGCGACGCACACGCTCAGCGTCAAAACGCATCACATGCGTGTGGACTACTCGATGTTTGAGGGATTCCAAGTCCGCGGAAATGCTCGCACGGTGATCTCGCGCGGCGAGGTGATTGTGGACAACGGCCAGTTTTACGGCAAGCCCGGTCGCGGACAATACCTGAAGCGGGCCGCGCGCGGCGGGGCGTGGAAGTGAACGACCCCTCACTCTACAACCCGGATCTGGCCCCGATTCCGCAGGAGCGCCGCAGTTGGGGGCTTTACAACTACGCGTCGCTTTGGGTGGCAATGTCGGTGTGCATCCCCACCTACATGTTGGCTTCGGGATTGATCGCCGGCGGCATGAGTTGGTGGCAGGCCATCGGCACCATTCTGTTAGGGAACCTCATCGTCCTCGTGCCCATGCTGCTCAATGCGCATGCCGGCGCGAAGTATGGAATCCCCTTCCCGGTATTTGTGCGCGCTTCCTTCGGCGTGCGGGGCACAAACATTCCCGCAGTATTGCGCGCGCTGGTGGCTTGCGGCTGGTTCGGCATCCAGACGTGGATTGGCGGGCAGGCAATTTACTCCATGCTGCGGATTTTCTGGCCGGGCGCCGCGCATCTCGCGGGTGGCGTGTGGCTCTGCTTCTTCGCATTCTGGGCACTGAACATGGCGGTGATCTGGCGCGGCATCGAGACCATCAAGTTCCTGGAAGGCGTCGGTGCCCCCTTCATGCTCGGTATTGGACTGCTGCTCTTGTGGTGGATCACGCGACAAGCCGGCGGACTAGGACCAGTGCTCAGCACCCCAAGCAAGTTTCAGACGGCCAGGGAGTTTATGCGCTTCTTCATTCCCTCGCTCACCGGCATGGTGGGCTTCTGGGCCACGGTGGCGCTGAACATTCCGGATTTCACCCGCTACGCCAAATCGCAAAGGGCCCAGATGCTCGGCCAGGCCTTGGGACTGCCCACGGCAATGACCCTCTACGCGTTCATTGGCGTGGCCGTCACTTCCGCCTCGGTGGTGCTATTCGGAGAAGCAATTTGGGACCCAGTGCAACTGCTGGGGCGATTCAATCACCCCGCCGTGGCGCTCATCGCGCTGGTGGCGCTGGTGCTGGCGACACTAAACACCAATGTCGCGGCGAATGTGGTTTCGCCTTCGAATGATTTTTCCAACCTGCGACCTAGCCTGATTTCGTTTCGGACCGGCGGCCTGATCACCGGCGTCGTCGGCGTGTGCATGATGCCGTGGAAGCTGCTGAGTGACTTCAGCGCTTACATATTCGGTTGGCTGGTCGGATATTCCGGATTGCTCGGACCCGTGGCGGGAGTGATGATCGCAGACTACTTCATTCTGCGCCGGGCGCGACTGAAGTTGGATGACCTTTACCGCCGGAGAGGTGCATACGAGTACGATGGCGGAGTGAACTGGCGCGCGGTCATCGCTCTGGGAGTGGGAATCGCCGTGGCGTTGCTGGGCTTGGTGGTCGCGCCGTTGCGTTTTCTCTATGACTACGCCTGGTTTGTTGGGTTCGCGGTGGCGGGCGGCCTGTACCTGGCACTGATGCAACGAGCGCCTGAGCCCGTAGAAATGCCGGAACTGGAGGGAGAGGGATGACAATAGCAACTGAGTCCGCCGTGGGTCTGGTCGGTTTTTATATTAATGGCGCGTGGGAGAAGCCGCAGGGCCACAAAACGTTGGCGGTTACGAATCCGGCCACGGGTGGTGTGATCGCAGACGTCCCTTACGCGAGCGAAGCGGACGTTGACCGCGCCGTCCGCACCGCGCATGAGGCATTCCTGAAATGGCGTGACGTACCAGTGGTGGATCGCGTACAAGTGCTCTACCGCTTCAAGTCACTGCTGGAGGAGCATGCCGCGGAGGTGGCGGCTATCCTCACTCGCGAAAACGGCAAGACCTCCGAGGACTCGAGGATGGAGGTTCGCCGCGCTATCCAGATGGTAGAAGTAGCCTGCGGCATGCCGAGCCTAATGATGGGCGACTCGCTGAATGATGTGGCGCGGGAGATCGACTGCAAGACCATCCGCCAGCCCATCGGCGTGTGCGTCGGCATCACACCCTTCAATTTTCCCGCGATGGTGCCGCTGTGGATGTATCCGTTCGCGATTGCTTGCGGGAACACCTTTGTGCTAAAGCCGTCGGAAAAAGTTCCACTTACGCCCACGCGGGTTATCGAGCTGCTGGCTGCGGTGGGTCTACCGGCGGGAGTTCTGAACCTGATCCACGGCGGCAAGGAAACAGTGGACGCGCTCTTACACCATCCTATGGTGAAGGCTGTGTCGTTCGTCGGTTCAACGCCTGTCGCCAAGTACATCTACTCCACCTCGGCCGCAGGAGGGAAGCGCGTGCAGGCATTGGGCGGCGCGAAGAATCACCTGGTGGTTATGCCCGACGCAGATATGCCCAAGACCGTGGATGCCATCATCGGCTCGGCCTTCGGCGCCGCGGGTGAGCGATGTCTCGCGGGCAGCGTGCTGGTGGCGGTGGGCGAGGCCGCTGGTCCGCTGCTCGAACTGCTCGCCAAGCGTTCCGAAGCGCTGGCAGTCGGCGACGGTTCGCAGGCAGGAATCGATATGGGGCCGCTCGTTACCTTCGAGCACGCGAAGCGCGTGGCGGGCTATATCGAAAAGGGCGTCGCCGAGGGGGCCACGCCACTCTGCGACGGTCGCCGTTACAAATCCGCAAGCGGCGGATTTTTCCTCGGACCCACTGTTTTCGACCATGTCACGCCCGAGATGACGATCGCCAAGGAAGAGATTTTCGGACCTGTGCTCTCCGTGATTCGAGTCAAAACCCTGGACGGGGCCATCCAATTAGTGAACCGCTCGCCATTCGGCAACGCGACATCGATTTTCACCAGCAACGGCAAGTCCGCGCGCGAGTACTCTTCGCGAATTGAGGTGGGGATGGTGGGGATCAACGTCGGCGTTGCCGCCCCTATGGCCTTCTTCCCCTTTGCCGGATGGAAGAACTCCTTCTTCGGAGACCTGCACGCCCACGGCAAGGACGCCGTCGCGTTTTACACCGAGCAAAAGGTCATCATGAGCCGGTGGTTTTGAAGTCAGTCGTTCCTACCACGAAATCTGGGGTGGGAAATACTCCGCGATCAGCTCTTCGTAAAAGGGCCGAAGCTCCTGCACATTGGGTCGCTCCAGGCTCTTCGAGTAAAGGTCATAGTTTTGGAATTCGCGCACCCACTTGAACATCGTCTTGTCCCGATCACTCATCAGGTACTCGTAGTCACCTTCCTTGTGGGCGGGGTAGAAGGAGTGATAGCGAATCATATAGCGAGCTTCTTCCGGCAGGTAATCCTTCGCGACGTGATACATGTACTCATCGTGACCCCACGACATATCCACCTTGTCCAGCCCGCAGTTCTCCTCATAGACGCCGAGTTTGGTTTGGTACTCAGGCACCTTCGAATCCGGATTGGAGGCGAAGTATTCGGGGAAAACAATCTTGGGAGAATAGGCGCAGCCGACAGGGAACGTGTCGCCGACGACAGCCCATTGCGGTTCACCCCAAAGGCATAGGATCTTTCCGAGATCATGAACCAGACCGGTGAGGATGAACCAGCGTGGGTGGCCGTCGCGCCGGCAGGACTCAGCAGTCTGGAGAAGATGCTCGATCTGTGGGACGTCGGTGTCCGGGTCACTGTCATCAATGAGGGTGTTGAGGTACTCCATGGCCTCCCAAATTCCCATTCGCCTTTTTCCCCGATTCACGAACTCGCGCTGTTTGGCGAGGACGAAGTCGCGCGTCTGGTACGTATGGTTGAGACGGTAGAACTCCTTCACCGTGGCGCGTGCGTCAGCACCGTGGTCGCGGAATTCCTCCGGCTTCTTGTTGGGGTCAGTGCCCACCGACGGCTTCGCCGACGCCAACTTCCCGGCATCCGAGGGCGTCTCAGGGTACCTTTGCTTTAGAAAGTCTTCCCATTCATCGAGGCTTGCTAAAGGCGTGCGCGTTTCATCGGTCGAGTTCATGGACGCTCCTCCGTATCCGAGGCGTTGCAACTCACAGTTATCGAGCGGTCAGCCCTGATCGCTTTCTGAACTTTACCACGGGAGCGCGGCGCAGTAAAGAATCGGATTTTAGGCGACTCGCGAGTGCCGGGCGCATAGGGGTGGTGGATGAATCTGTAAGAAACCTGCTTGCGCCGCGACTACCTTAGATGTGAAAGGAATTGGGTTCATGCTGGCTCAGCCGTCCACACAGGACGACCTATACCGGGACGCCGCGGATCTTTATGCCGCGGCTCTGGAACGCCTGGCACACGCCTACGAAGCCGACGCGGAAGTCCGCCGCGACCTTTTGCAAGACATCCACATCGCGTTGTGGCGGAGTTTCGCAGGATTCGACGGGCGCTGTTCGGTGCGGACGTGGGTCTACCGCGTGGCCCATAACATTGCTGTCTCACACGTGATTTCGCAGCGGCGGAAAAAATCGCAGGCGCTCGTCGGGTTGGAAGAATTAGAGAGCGTCTCCGATCACCGTGAAGCCGAACTCGCGGCAGACCGGCGTCACAGCCTGGAGCGGCTTCTTGAGCTTATTCAACGCCTCAAACCGCTCGACCGGCAGGTGATGCTGGCATACTTCGAAGGCCTGGACGCCGCGTCGATCGGAGAGATTGTCGGGATTTCAGCCGGGAATGTGGCGACCAAGATCCACCGGATCAAGCGCATCCTGGCTCGACAATTTCAGGAGGGGGGCCGCCGTGACGAATGAATCTCCCCCAAACGATCGGCTGAAAAACATTTGGCAGAACCAGCCAACGGAGGGTATACACCTGTCCATTGACGAAATCCGTCGTCGCGCGGGGAAGCTTCAAACGAAGGTCTACTGGCGGAATGCACGTGAGTATGCTGCGGCCCTTATCGTGTTAGGTTTCTTCGGGCTCGGGTTTTGGCACGCTACTGACGCGCTGGTGCGATTTGCAGAGGGGTTGATTATCGCTGGGACTCTCTATGTGATGTGGCAACTGCATGGGAGGGGCGCAGCGAAGAGCGTGCCCACCGAAATGGGGGTTGCCAGTGGTCTCGAGTACTACCGGCGGGAGCTCGAAAGGCAGCGCGACCTACTCCGGAGCGTCTGGTCGTGGTACCTGGGGCCGATGGTTCCCGGGCTCGTTGTTCTGATGGTGGCGAGGGCTCGAATTGCCCCAGGCCACCTCGGGCGAGTCGCTCTGAGTTCTGCGGTGATCGCACTGGTCTTTGTTTCCGTCTGGTGGCTGAACCATTGGGCCGCACGCAAGCTGCAATCCCGGATCGACGAATTGAATGCCCTGGAGGCGCAGCGCTAACGGAGCGCACGGAGGTGTTGAACCATGAGAGAAGCAGTCAGTTTTGCCTTTGCGATGGTGATCATGATGGCCGCTGGTGCCGGAGCGCAGTCCTCACCAAATCCCCTCGTGCCGCCGGATTCCGAAATTCGGAAAATCCTTGTCGAGCGGATTGATACCTTCCACATGGGGGTCGGATTTGTGGTCGGAGTGATCGAGCCACAAGGGCGCCGGGTGGTGTCCTACGGAAACCTCAATCAGGGCGATCCGCGGCCGCTCAACGGCGATACCATTTTCGAAATCGGTTCTGTGACCAAAGTGTTCACCTCATTGCTCCTTTCCGACATGGTTCAGCGGGGCGAGGTTGCGCTAACCGACCCCGTCGCGAAGTATCTTCCCCCCGAGGTGAAAGTCCCAGAGCGCGGGGGCCGCGTCATCACCTTTGTGGACCTCTCCACCCACACCTCGGGCCTTCCGCGGCTGCCTACTAACCTTAAGCCTAAGGATCCGGCCAATCCGTACGCGGATTACTCGGTTGAACAACTCTATCAATTCCTGTCCTCCTATCAACTCACGCGGGACATCGGCTCGCAGTTTGAGTATTCCAACTTGGGAGGCGGGCTTCTGGGACACGCCTTGGCCCGGCGGGCCGGCATGGACTACGAGGCGCTGGTACGATCGCGCATCACGGGTCCGCTGGGAATGAGCAGCACCGGTATCGCCCTGACGCCGGAAATGAAGGCGCGGCTCGCCACTGGCCACGACGACAAGTTGGCGGCAGTCGCCAATTGGGACTTGCCCACACTGGTGGGCGCCGGGGCATTGCGTTCGACCGCGAACGATATGCTGACGTTCCTCGCCGCAAACCTGGGTTATGTGAAATCGCCGCTTGCTTCGCCCATGGCCGCGATGCTGACGGTCCGCCGGCCGCTGGGAGGTCCCAAAGGGGGCGAGATCGGCCTCGGCTGGCTCATTACCAAACCCGCGGATGACGAAATCGTGTGGCACAACGGTGGTACGGGCGGGTATCGGTCCTTCGTTGGCTTTAACCCGAAGACTCGCGTTGGAATCGTTGTGCTTTCGAATACCTCCACGGCTACCGGCGGTGACGACATCGGAATGCATCTGCTGGATTCGCATGCCCCCTTGATGCCCGCTCCCAAGGAGCACAGGGAAATCACTCTCGATCCCAAGATTTTCGACGGATACGTAGGCCAATATCAACTGGCGCCAAACTTCATCCTGACGATCACCCGCGAGGGTGACCAACTCTTCGCCCAGGCCACCGGCCAATCCAAGTTTCAAATCTTTCCCGAGGGCCAGCGCGATTTCTTCCTGAAGGTTGTTGATGCGCAGATTACTTTCGAGACCGATGCCAGCGGTCGCGCCACCAGTCTGACTCTCCACCAGAATGGCGCCAACATGCCGGGGAAACGCATTCCGTAAGGCTCTGATCGCGCCCGGGCGGACGGCGGGGTGGAAACCCGTAAGCTCAAGAAGAATTGACAATACTTTTCGACGCAGGTAGAAATATAGATCGCCTTTGCGCGCGGGTTTGAGTACCCATCGTGCTAAGGTGAGGTTCACTTTTGTTTTCTGCACGAACGGCTGTACCCGCCACCTCAGATCGCGTGTTTCAGCGGGGGAGTGCTTCAGGTTTCGTCGCCATTTCAGGTTAACTGATCGCACCGCGCGGCCGGTGGGGCGGCTAATGTTGCCGAGGTAACCCCGGCTGAATGGCACCCCAGCCGATTTTAACGAGGCTGGAGGCAGCGTTTGGAAGGGTTCTATCATCTTTCCCATGAGGCTTTGAGTCATTGACCTCGCTCCGGGATTGCAGCGACAGGTGCAGAGCGGGATATACACAAAGGCGTGACGGATGTGCTACGGTAAAGGGAAGGCGTAAATAATAATGAAGAAGCTCGGACTGGCGATGTCGATCCTGGTGTTCATGTGCGGCTGCGGCCGACCGCCGTCTTCGCTCATTGTCGTGACGGTCAGCCCCTCCTACCCGCTCGGCATCGATCAAGGCCAGACCATACAGGTTACCGCGAGCTTGGCTGACAACGCTTCCACCACTTTCAACTCTGCCGTGACGTGGACTGCCACTGGGCCAGGATGCGCGGGCACTTCGTGCGGGACCTTTACGAATGTCACCGCCAACTCCGCAACCTACAACGCCCCGCCCTCGGTTACAGCTCCCTTAGTCGTTACGGTGACGGCCACCTCTGTGGCCCAACCAACGCAATCCGGTTGGACGAATTTCACCGTCACGCCGCCGCCAAGCATCATTACCACCAATCTGCCCACCGTCACACCCAATCAGGTTTACAAAACCACGATTACAGCGAGCGGCGGGATAGCGCCCCTGAAGTGGAGCCTGGCGAGTGGAACACTCCCCGCTGGCATGAGTCTGAACAGCGCGGGAATGATTTATGGACAACCGACTACCCAAAGCAATACCACAAGTGTTTCCACGATTACCATCAAAGTGACGGATTCATCCCCATCGCCGAGTGGCGGTGCCTCAACGCAACAAACCTTCAGCCTCACCGTCGTGGGTATCCTTACCATCCCCGCGGCGACGCTGCCGTCCGGCAATGTGGGCGCGGCCTACGGCGCCACCCTTACCTCCATGGGTGGCCTGGTGCCACTGACCTGGAAGATCTACACCGGCACTCTTCCGGCGGGACTGGTGTTGCAGGCGAACACAGGGGTTATTTCGGGCACGCCGACGGTGCAGGGAACATCTTCCTTTGTCGTCGAGGTGGTCGATTCCAGCCCCATCGAACAGTATTTCATTAGTCCAACCTTCACCATCACCGTCAATCCCTCGGGACCGCTGACCATCAGGACGAGTTCCCTGCTCGACGGAACAGTTGACACGGCGTATCAGGCGCAACTGGTGGCGACAGGCGGTTCGCCTCCCCTCGTTTGGTCGATCACCTCGGGGCAGTTGCCGTCGGGGTTGACGCTCAACCCAACGACCGGGGCAATTTCGGGCGTTCCCACGGCGACGCCGGGCGCATATTCGTTCTCCGTGGAAGTGGGGGATACGAGCTCGCCGCAGCAAACCTCCACCCAACCCTTGAGCATCACCATCAATCCCGCGCCGGCGGCCTGCACGAATGCGGGTAACAATTCCGTCCTCGTTGGACAATACGCCTTCACCCTGCGCGGATTCAATGAAGCGGGCTATCTTGCCGTAGTGGGATCCTTCACCGCCGACGGGAGTGGCAATGTTACGGCCGGCGAGGCCGACACCAACGGCGTTCTCGGCGCCATAAACGGCAACCTTATCACCAGTGGCAGTTCCTACTCGGTGGGGCCTGACAACCGCGGCTGCGCCACCCTCGCCACTCCCTTTGGCACGTTCAACACGCGTTTCGCGGTGGGGGATGTTTCCGCCGGGGTCGCGACCGCGGGCCGCATCATCGAGTTTGACAACCCCGGCGCCACCGCCTACGTCGCCTCCGGCCAGATCGTTCAACAAACCGCTACCGACTTTGTCGTTCCCCTCGCGGGAAGTTACACGGTAAAAACGTCGGGCTGGGATCCCTCCGCACCCGGACGGATCGCCTGCGTGGGAACCGTGACCGGATCCAAGTATAAGTTCAGTTCCCAAGAACAAGACTGCAACGATAACGGAACGGTTTCCAACACGAACAACACCTACGTCCCGACCAACACTTTGATCAACACCTATACCATTGCGGATCAGAATGGGAGGAGCACCGGGATCATTACCATCGGTCAAAACGTAGCGGATTACACGTTTTACTGGGCAACGGCCTCGCACCTGTTCATGATCAACGCCGATCCCGGCATAACCTTCAGTGGGGATTGGCTGCTGGAAAACGTACCTTCCGGCGCCTCGGGTTTCAATCAGCAATCCTTCAACAGTAACGTTGCCGCCTATTCCAGTGGGCTGGGGTCATCTGGAGCAAGCGGCGACGTGTCGATTGCCACCGAAACCGGCAATGGAAACAGCTCCGTCGCGCAACAACTCTATCTGGACTCGGCGGGGGCTTGGCAGGATTCAAGCACGACATGTGCCTATTCCGTCACCGCCAATGGCCGGCTCACACTCACCGGCAGCAGTTGCGAAGCCAATCCGCCCATTTCCTATCTGAACGCCCTTAATTCCGCATTCGTCCTTGGCACCGACCCGACGGTTGAGCTGGGGGTTTTTGTACCCCAAACGACGGGCCTCACGACCAGCTCCTTGGCAGGGACTTACTATCTCGGGACCTCGGAGGTCGTAAGCCAATCCTCCCAAGCAGAAGTGGGCACTCTCACTCTGACGAGCAATGGCATTCTTACCAGCACCACCGACTCCGCTTCCATCCTTAGCCAGAACGTAGACGTTGCCGCCTCAGACACCCTGTCTTTGAATCCTGACGGCACTTTCAGCACCGGTTCGTCCGGCGGAGTCACGGTGGGCATCGCCATATCCGGAACCAACTTTGTCATCGTCGGCAACCCGACATTAACGTTTCCGACCCTGCTGATCGGACAGCAATAGCGGTCGACCTCGCACGCAGCCCGCCCTTCCGTTTGGCGATTTCCCTCATCCTGCTCTCAGCACCAGCCGATAACCATTCATGAAGGAATTCTAAAGGAGCTGGTGCCACCATGAAGAAACTCGTGCTCGCAATATGCGGCGTGCTGTTCACCTGCGCGTGCGGCGGGGGTGGAGGGGGGACGTCTGCGCCTGCTACTCCTCTCAGCATCTCCGTTTCAATTACTCCCTGGCCCCAGGCCACTCTGGATGAGGGGCAGGAGGTGAACTTCACCGCCACCGTAGCCAATGACACGAGCGCCAAAGGAGTCACGTGGAGCGCATCCGGGACGGGAGTTACGGGCACTGGGTGCGGGGCCTTCAGCAACATCACAACAACTACGGCAACGTACACTGCCCCCTCCACGGTTACCGCCAACCTCAGCATCACCATCACAGCAACCTCTGTAGCAGATACCGCCGCGAGCGCTTCCGGAACGGTTATCGTCACTCCGCCACCGGCCATCACCACCAAGACACTCAGCGAAGCCAGTCCTAACGCGAACTACAGCGCGACCCTACAAGCCACCGGGGGCGCGGGAACGCTGACGTGGAGCCTTGCCGGCGGCACTCTGCCAACAGGTTTGTCGCTCGGCATCTCCGGAGCAATCACGGGAGACCCTACCGCCTCGGGAACCTCGACCTTCACCGTTCAGGTAGCCGATTCCTCCGCCGCGTCGTGCGGTCCGGCGACGGCGCAAGCGCAGCTCAGCCTAACGGTGGTTACGGCCGTGAGTATCACCACCACAGCGCTTCCGGCTGGGTCCGAGGGGATCACCTATCTTGCAGGAGTTGAAGCCACCGGCGGCACTCCCCCTTACACCTGGAGCCTCGCGACCGGCACTCTACCGCCAGGATTGACGATGCCGCCCGGGTCCGGGGTGATTTCCGGAATGCCGACGTCGCAGGGTACCTTTACCTTTACGGTCGCTGTGCAGGACTCGAGCCCCACGAAGCAAACTCAAACTCAATTCCTCTCAATCCCCATTGGCGCGCCCGGACCGCTGGCCATCACTACTTCCTCGCTGATCGACGGAACGGTGAATGCGCCCTATTCCGCCAAAGTGGCGGCGATGGGTGGCACACCACCCTACAACTGGAGCATTACCACTGGAGCGCTGCCCACGGGTCTATCCCTCAACTCATTGACGGGCGCCATTTCCGGGACGCCCTCATCCACTGGAACGTCGGCATTCACGGTCGCGGTGGCGGATTCGAGTTCGCCGCCCGAGACCGAGTCGCAAGCACTGAGCGTGACCATCGCGAACCCCGCGGAAGTTTGCGCGAGTTCCGGCAACAACGCCGTCCTCAGCGGGCTGTACGCCTTCAGCCTGAGTGGATTCAACGACGTGGGCTTTATCACCGTGATGGGTTCTTTCACTGCTGACGGAACCGGCAAGATCACCGCGGGCGAGGCTGACACCAACGGCGTGCTGGGCCCCCAAAACGGCAACCTCATCCCGAGCGCCAGTTCCTATTCGGTGGGATCGGACACTCGCGGCTGTGCCACGCTGGCGACGCCGTTCGGGACCTTCCTCACCCACTTCGCTCTCGGGTCGATGTCGTCCAGCCACGCCACCTGCGGCCGCATCATCGAATGGGACGCCCCCAGCGCCAGCGCCTACATTGCCGCAGGCCAACTTCTCGCTCAAACCTCCTCCGCCTTTTCCGGCGGACTGACCGGCAGCTACGTTTTCCGCACCACTGGGTGGGATCCCTCTTCCCTGGGCGGGCGTGACGTCTGCGTGGGCGCGCTCAGCGCGAACGAAAACGCGTTCAACGCTCTCGAGCAGGATTGTAACGACGCCTGGACGCTCTCCACTTCGTCGGCTCCAGATCTCGCCGGAGCATACACCGCCTTCGATTCGAACGGTCGCGCTACAGGAATCAACTCCCTCGGCGACAGCAACTTCAACATTACCCTCTACATGGTCTCGAGTTCACGATTGCTCGTGATGAATGCCGACCCCGGCCCGTTCGCGAGCGGAGAGTGGGACCAACAGAGCGTACCCGAGGGTGGGGCCGGCTTTAGCCAAACTTCGCTCGATGGCAACATGGTTCTCTACCTCAGCGGGCTGAGCCTGAGCGGCACCGCAACCACCGTCTCCATGGAGACGGCCACCGCCGACGGGACCAGTTCCATGGCTATCACGTTCTATGAGGATCGCGCCGGCACGATGCAGGTCCCCGCCACGGACACCTGCACGTACACGGTCCAACCAAACGGCCGTGTCACCCTGAGCAGCGCCACCCAGAGTTGCGGCAGCAATCTTCCCGTATTCTATCTGGCGGGTTTGAACACCGGCTTCATCGTGGACACCGCTCCAGGCGTGGATACGGGATCGTTCGAGCCGCAATCGGCGGGCCCTTTCAACAATGCTTCTCTTTCGGGCAGCTTCTTCGGCGGGACGGCAGAGGCCGCGACGCAAACCGAACCGGCGGAGGTGGACCCCGTCGCAATCGACGGCGTCGCCGACCTCACCGGGTCGGCAGATATCACTTCGATGAGCGCTCAAGACGCGGGGTCCTGCTTCCTCGCCACCACCTATGCGGTCAATTCCGATGGGACCTTCAGCGTCAGTAGCTCCGATGGCGCGGTGGCCGGCATTATCATCTCGAGCTCGAAGCTTGTGATGTTCAGCCCCGCGACTTTCCTGACCTCGTACCCGAGCCTCTTGGTGATGCAGAAATAGCCGCCGCATCACCGCGCGTGGTGGATCGCTCGCCGCGCGGCCTCCATTCGAGGGTGTAGAGGGAATACGTCGAACCTCGGCGGGACGGCTATCCGCCGCGCTTTCTGGCCCTCGCCAGGAAGGTTAGGCGCCCGCCGCCTGCCAATTCGAACGTTGTCGGAGGCCGGATATGTGGGCAACGTGATGCTTCCCGTGCCAGGCGTAGAGGGCCAACTGCTTCTCCAGCGTCAGCCGGCCCATCTCCGGATGTTTCAGCACGCGGGCGAAATCCTCCGGCTTGAGCGAGCGGAGCAACATCACCCAGCGCTCGTGCAAGCTTGTCAGAAGGGTTAAGGAAATTTCGGGAGAGGCCGCGCGCGCATCGCTCAAGTTCGCCCACTGTTCCTGCTCGTAGGGCTTGATGGTGGGCTCGTCCTCGGTCAGCGCCAGGCGGAAGCGCACATAGGAATTCATGTGGCTGTCAGCGAGGTGGTGCACCAATTGGCGGACGGTCCAGCCGCCCGGCCGGTAAGGCGTGTCGAGCTGCTCTTCCGTGAGCCCGCGGACCGCCTCGCGTAGCCGCGCCGGGACTTCTGCGATGTCGGCGATCCACTGGTGGCGCTCCGACTCACTAGCCAACAGGCCTTCCCCTTCACGGTTCCAAGTAAATTTCCCGATCGGATACTGTAGGTCCATTTCGACCCTCCCTTACAAGGCGCATGCCAAGTCGATGCTCAGCCGCGCCCGCTGCGAGGAACAGACTCACCACGGAGGCACAGAGGTCACGGAGAAAACCTCCACGCAGGCGCCACAGCGTACGACATTTCCTGCTTTTGTTGCACCGCAGGCTCCTCTGTTTCCGTCCTGCGTGCCCTCTGTGCCTCCGTGGTGAAGCCCTTTCTGGTTTGCGATCCAACCGCAATCGGAGTCAACGCATTATTTCTTGCGCGCAACGAGGAGCTGCGCGCCGTCGTCTCCCCGGAAGAGCGCCAAATGTTCCTCGGGCACTCCTGCCTCCCGCGCCAGAGGCTCAAAGTCAATGTGCTCGAAGTGGGCTTCGGCAAAGCCGGCCTTGCGCGCCAGTTCTTCCAGTTCATTGTCCTCGTAGAAATACAGGCGCGAGGCCACGGGCTCCGGCGCAGCGGGCGTTCCCAGCAGTTTCTTGGTTCCGGTGAAGAGTACAAACCGACCGCCCGGCGCGAGAACGCGTCGAATTTCCGAGAGCACTGCGACGGGATTCGAAATGAAACCGAAAACCCCGGTCATTATGGCGCATGTAAAAGTGTCATCCGGGTAGGGCAGGGAACCGGCGTCGCCCTCGCGTATCTCGAGCCGGTTTTCCTGGATAGCTATTTGGTTAGCTTCGCGAGCCACTCGCACCATGTCGGCGCTATGATCGATGGCCGCCGCTTTGCAGCCGCTGGCGAGAGCATCGTGCAGCAACGCCCCTCCCCCGCAACCGACTTCGACCAAGTAGTCATCAGGTTTGAGGCGAAGCACGGCCAGGATCGCTTTGAAGTTGGGGCGATGGTAAAGAGGGTCGCGATAGGTGGCGCGCGATTGAGGGCCGGATGGACGCCGCGCCCGGCGGTCGGTGATCCAGTCGCCCAAGCGGCGAGGCGCCATCGCGCTGAGAAGTGGCGCGGCAACCTCTCCTGCGAACCAGCCGGCCAGTTCGTTCCCCTGATCCCCCAATTGATTTCCCCATCCAGGGTTCTCCATGATGACACGCGTGCCATTCTCGATCGGTTCGAATCGCAGCACTACGGAAGTGAGACCCGCGGGATCCCAAGTCGCCGCATGCCATTCGAGTGCAATCTCGTCGGGCGGTTGCCAGCGCACGACCCGTCCCACCTGGACGTCGCCTTCCATGATTCGGCCGTCGCCGCCGGCTTCGAACTTCATGCCCAGCCGCAATAGCGCGGCGGACAATTCCTCAAGAATCGCGTCGAAGGCCGAGGATCGATTAAGCGTCAAATCGATGCTGGTGCGGATGTCCATCTTCGCTTCCCTCACCTAGGAAAAGTATTCGGCCCCGCAAATTGATGATGGACTCATCATATTCCGCCCAGCGTGGAAAACGCAAACCGCCGCAGGTCGCTCAAGCCGAGACGGAAAGCGGTTCAATGCGTTCGGAAGCCAACAGTTGACCCGCCGCCCTGACACCCGGAACCTGACACAGTCAAAATGGCCGGTAACCCACAGTGCCAACGGCTGGCGGCGTGAGAAACGGTTAGGAACGCCCGGGAACAATCAACTTGGACTTACCTTGCGGATTTAAGGGAGAATTGCCTGCTCACAAACTTTTTGACTCTCGCCAACGAATATGAGGGCAGGAGTGGTTGATGCGCGAAGATGATGAGTGGTGGGCGCAGGTCCTGGGCCACAACGCAGAGGCTTTTGAGGAGTTCTATCAGAACCACTATCCTCGTGTGCGCAGGTTCCTGAGGATGTGTTTGGGCAACGTTCCAGCGGTTGATGACGTAGCACAGGATACTTTCCTTCAATTGTGGCGCCGTCCGCAGGGTTTCGATCCGTCGCGATCGAGCCTGAAGGCGTATCTGTTCGGTATCGCTCGCAAAAAGGCTGCCGACTGGTGGCGCCATCGACCACGGCCTGAAATTCCACCCGCGGCCGTGGCTTCCGGGGTTATCGGCTCCAGTTTGCTCCTGAAAGACGCGTTCGAGCAGCTTCGCCCGGAATCGCAGAGTGTATTGTGGCTGCGAGAAGTCGAAGGCTACTCGTATGACGAACTGGCCCTCATACTCGATATCCCACTCGGCACTGTCAAATGGCGCCTGTTCGCGGCGCGCGAGGAATTGCGCCGCGTATGGAAGACCGGCGAATGAGGAGGGTTATGAATTGCAGTCAAGCGGAACCCTTTGTTTCTGTCCTGTACGATGGTGAGCCATTACCTGTGGAAATCACTGACCACATGGATGGCTGCCCGAGTTGTCGTGCGCGCCTGCGCTCGTATTGCGAAATGGGTGCGGAGTTGCGGTTAATGGCCAGCAAAGTTCCGCATCCCACTCCCCCATTTGCCTTCCGCGACGAGCTTCGCCCTCCGTATCGGCCGGCCAGGCTCGCATTCTTGCGGGCCTGCGTGCTTGTGCCCAGATTTGCCTTAGCGCTGCTGGCGACTGCTCTGGTGGCGACATCTGCCAGTATCGTAGTTTTGCGCGCGCAGAGCGGAACCCGGCCTCTTTGGTTCCAATTTGGTGTGAATGATGTGGGTTTACCTCCCAGGGTCATGAGTCAAGTGGCGCACGAGGGATCCAACGATGGGTGGGTGATCTGGAGGGTCGGCAACCAGATCGGCGTGCATATTGCAGTAACTGCCATCAAAGAAAAGAGCGTCCAACTCGGGATTAGAGCACGAAAGCTCAGCCCAGGGGAGGCTGACAAGGGTTATTCGCCCGAAAAAGAGCTTGGGGATCTGCAGGATCATGAGTTCACGTACACAGTGGGAGATAAACTCGACGTTCCAATCGAGGGTGGCGGCGTGCTGGCACTACGGGGGCAGGTCGTAGACCACCAGCCGAAGATCGCTTGGGGCATGCCTGGGGAGCCAGACCCTGATCAGATTGTGCTCACTAGCCCGATGGTAATCTCGGGTGAGACGCTGCTCGCGAACCTTCAGGGCGCCAACTCTCTTGCTGAAGACCGGAATTGGGGGGGGCGGATCTACGTTCCGGGAACGGGACAAATTGTCATTGCGCTGTGGGCTTCACCGGGCGCGGTTCAGGGCGAAGCGAATTGGGGCGATCTGAAGTTCACATGGCGGGGGCGAAGCTATGTGGTGCGAACGGCATCGCCAATTACAGGAGGGGATCAACCGCGCCCCGTCTGGGTGACGCTCGATTCGGACCACCCATGGGCGCAGGGGAAAGTCTGGATGTTAGGTACCGCGCCGCTCACCCCTGCCGCAGTGCAGGCCGTCCAACATCCATAAAAAACGGGCGGCACCGCTCAGAACTCGGTGAAAGACAACCCTTACACAGGGTTTCGTGCGGGTAGCCGCTGAGGCCGTCGCGGTGGGGCGAAGGTTAACATTCTCTGCCGTCGGTTCAGGAGGCTTCGCCGCGGCCACCTTACACCCCTCCAAGACGGGTGTGCTACGCCCCGCCGCGTCTTAGGTCAGGCGAAATGGAGGCGGAAGCGTCAAAGTGCCCGAAAAGAAATAGGGTGTATCGCCCCTGCTTTCCCACGGAATGCATCGGCCCCGGGCAAGAGCGCCTGTGCCACCCAATACCGCCTACGCCCGGGTTTTGTCCTTATTTGAACGTAGCGCCGCCATCTTGGCGGCTCCGGTGCCGGCGTGAAGCCGGGGCGCTACGCCTCAGAACGAGCCGCAATGCCTCGGGGGGACGGCAATTTCTTTGCGCCACGAAGAGCCGCCCCGGTGGTTGCGAGGAACTTCGGGACATTCTTACCGCCGGCGGGATCATGGTCAAAATGTCTGTAGCCTATGGCAGTCAAATTGCTGGAGTAGGGGGCGTGGAGTTGTCTTTGGGTAAACTTGCGCACTCCTTTAATACGATCTGCGGCCGCAGACCAGATAGTAGAGTGAACTTGGCAGGCGTGGCGTCGGCTGCCCAGTATTCGCTTTCTGGCCGGAGTCGCTGACGGACGCCTCGCTGCGAACCACCCGACCATTGCTCCTCCTCGAACGCGACTATGTTCATGAAAAGACGTACTGTTACGGGTCGAATTGGGGGCAAAGCTAAGGGGAAGGCAGAAGGTCAAGCTATTGAAGTAAAGGCAGTTATTCGTAGCGCGGTGATTACGGACGCTTATTTAGCGAAACCGCTCCCGAAGCGACTATATTTATGAAAATATGAGTAGTTACGAGAAGTTTGTGAAAAAGCAGGGCAAAGTCAAATTACTGAAAATAAATGAGTTAAAGAGCCGCGGATCACCGGTTCGCCGCAAAAAGATGTTAAAAATGCAGGATGATCCGACTAAGTTCATGAAAACACAGGGTCGAGCGACAGAATGTCGATCGAGAAACCGCACTTTTTCGATCCGATTGGAGCGGTTTCGACGACATTATGGACGCTTTTCGAGCCTTGCGGGAGCGATCAATTGGGGAAGGACGGTCAAAGTGGAACTTTCGCCGCCGTCAGTCCGCGCCATTCTGCGGCGCCCTAAAGTAAGCGGGCACGAAGTTTCTATCCTTCGCCTTGAGCCATCTCGAAATCAGCAAGTCCGTTTTGCTGCGGTAATTTGCGCGGTGAACGTTCTCGCCCCAAAAGGTGCTTGCCCAGAAGCAAGCGCGCACCTGGTTTGGAGGCGGGGCTTCTTCGCTACGGGCAAGAAAAACTTCCGAGGGAGAGGCCGCGGACCGACAAAAGGTCCGCGCTACGGACGGTGTGCAGAAAAAAAGAATTCTTTTAAATACGTTCGAGGCCGGAATGTGCATGAAAACAAAGGATAACGAGACAAAATGCCTGAATAGAAACAGACATTTAGTTCTTAATGTTCGACATTTAGGTCGAACTGACACTCATTTTGCAGAGAATTGCTGTTTTTATACGACTGTTTGTCAGAGCAATCCGGTTTTTTGCGGATTCCGTCGCGCATGCTCAAACCCATACGCGAAGTATGAGCGGCGCCCGTTAATTCGCCTGCGGCTGGTTGACATCCCTATGGTTTTCCTGAAATCTGTCGAATTGACGGCTTTCCATCCGTCATACAGTTAGGCGCGAGCAATCGCGCCGAAAATCGACGTCAAAGGAGAGGACCATGCAATTCGCCCTGCTCATCTTCGAATCACCGGAAGCTTTTGCGGCACGGAATGCGGACGAAACCGATCCCTACCTCGGCGCCTGGCGGGCGTACCACAAGGCGATCGTCGAGGCCGGCATCTTCGTCGGGGGCAATCCCCTTCAGCCTCCGGAAACGGGGACCACGGTGCGGCTCAAGGAGGGAAAGCGGCACGTGCAGGATGGCCCCTTCGCGGATACCAAGGAGCAGTTGGGGGGATTCACCATTCTGGAGCTTCCCTCGCTTGATGCGGCACTGGAGTGGGCGGCACGCTGTCCGGCCGCGTCGCACGGTGCGGTGGAGGTCCGTCCCGTTTCGCCCGAATACTTGCGCCGGGTCACGGGATGAGTGAAAGCGGGGAAGAGAGCGCGCACCGGGAAATCGAGCGGGTGGCTCGCGAGTCCTACGGCCGCATGGTGGCCTACCTTTGCTCGCACACGCGCGATGTGGCCAGCGCGGAGGACGCCCTGAGCAACGCGTTGGTCTCTGCGCTCAGCGCGTGGCCGCGAGACGGCGTGCCCCAAAATCCGGAGGCCTGGCTGCTGACCGCGGCGCGCCACTCGCTGATCGATCATGTTCGTCATCAACAAGTAGCCGAAGCGAGCGAGCCCACTCTCCTGCTGCTTCGAGGCGAGCCCAGGGAGGTTCCTTTGTCGCCGGAGTTTCCCGACGAACGACTGAAACTGCTTTTCGTGTGCACCCACCCGGCAGTCGATCCGGCCATACACACCCCCCTGATGCTTCAGACGGTTTTGGGCCTGGATGCCGTGCGCATCGCTCATGCCTTCCTGATATCGCCCACGACGATGGGGCAGCGCCTGGTGCGGGCCAAGGTCAAGATTCGGGACGCCGGGATTCAGTTTGAAGTCCCGCAAGAGCGTGAACTGCCGCAGCGGCTCGACGCCGTCCTAGAGGCTATCTACGCCGCCTTCGGAATCGGCTGGGATGACATGGCGGGTGTCGACCAGCGCGGGCGCGACTTGACCGAGGAAGCGGAGTGGCTCGCGCGCGTCCTTCTGCAGCTCATGCCCGGTGAAGCCGAGGTTCTGGGTCTCTTGGCTCTGATGCTTCACTGCGAAGCCCGTAGAGCGGCGCGGCGGGGGCCGGACGGCCGCTATATCCCTCTTTCTGAGCAAGATACCCAGCAGTGGTCTTTGCCGTTAATCGAAGAGGCGGAGCGCTATCTCGCCGAAGCATCGAAGCAAGGCCGCCCCGGCCGCTTTCAACTCGAAGCCGCAATTCAGTCGGTACACGCTGAGCGGGCGCGCAGCGGCCGGACCGAGTGGGTCGCAATCACCATGTTCTACGAACAACTGCTGCGTTTGTCCCCGACGCTGGGCACACGAACGGGGTATGCCGCCGCGGCCGGCGAAGCCGTCGGGCCGGAAGCTGGCCTCGCGGTACTGGATGGGATCGAGCTCGAAGCGGTCTCCAATTACCAGCCCTACTGGGCCGTTCGCGCTCATCTGTTGCAACGCTTGGGGAAAGCCGCGGAGGCCGCGGATGCTTTCGACCGGGCAATTGGCTTGGCCGAGGATCCGGCGGTGCGGCAGTTCCTGTTCCAAAGACGTGCTTAATTTTCCTGCTTGCCATGTCGAAATCACCTCCCTTCATTCGTCATACCCATAGAGGCGGCTTAGCGGTCAGACTTCGGGAGCCGAGCTGGGCCACCCCAGGAGGTGCGTGATGTGTCCATTCTGTTTGGCAACCATGGGATTGATCGTGGCCAGTACGGCTTCCGCGGGCGGACTCGCGGCCTTGGCCGTGAAGGTGTCTCGCAAAAGGAACGGGGAAGTTGCCCCGAATTCAAATCAAAAGGAGAGATGAAGATGCCAACGAACACGCTTGAAAACCACAAAACCGTATCGAGAGATGAATGGCTTGTGGCCCGCAAGAAACTACTGGCCAGGGAAAAGGCGCTCACGCGCGAGCGAGACGCCGTTGCCGCCGAGCGCCGCCAGCTTCCCTGGGTAAAGGTCGAACAGAGTTACGTCTTCGACGGGCCGAACGGGAAGGCGACCCTCGCGGACCTTTTCGACGGCAGGAGCCAACTGATTATTTACCACTTCATGTTCGGTCCCGATTGGCAGGAAGGCTGCCCGAGTTGCTCGTTCAACATGGACCACACCGACGGCGCGCCGGTGCATCTGGCCCAACGCGATGTGGCGTTTGCAGCGATCTCACGCGCGCCTTATCCAAAAATTGCTGCGTTCAAGAAGCGCATGGGCTGGCACTTCAACTGGGTTTCGTCGAACGCCAACGATTTCAACCGTGACTATCACGTGGCGTTCACAAAAGACGAAATCGCGAGTGGCAGCGTGTACTACAACTACGCCATGGGCAAATTCCCAAGCGAGGAGGCGCCCGGATTCAGCGTGTTTTACATGAACGCGAGCGGAGAGATCTTCCACACCTACTCCGCTTATGCGCGCGGCACCGAGACGACTGTAAACACGTACAACTATCTCGATCTCGTGCCCAAAGGCCGCGACGAAGACGCATTGCCTTTTACCATGTCGTGGCTTCGCCATCACGATCGCTACGCGGATGGGCGCTTAGCCGACGCGGACAAGCCGTATTGGCCGAAGAACGCTGTGCCCCAACGCTGAAGAGCGGAGCAAATGTACCGCGGACCGCCGCCTTTGCGGTCCGCGTCTTTTCTCTTGACCATCGACGCATGAGAACCTCACCGAGCCCCCGACCGGATATTAGAGCCACCACAAATCCCCTTCAGGATGAGGAAGAGATGCGGCCTCCAGGCACCGCGATCCGCGCTATGTCCTTTTTCCTACCTCTTCTGTCGAAATCAACTCGCTTCGCCCGTCACCCCTATAGAGGCGGCTTAGCGGAAACGCTTCGCCACCCAGGAAGACGTCTATCTAAGGAGACGCTTTATGACAATCGCAGACAAATCAGTTCTGGTAACTGGGGCCAATCGCGGTATCGGAAAGGCGCTGGTCGAGGAAGCCTTGAGGAGAGGCGCGAAGCGAGTGTATGCCGGTACGCGACACCCCTTGTTCCACTTGGATCGGCGCGTGACGCCACTGACCATGGATGTAACTAACGCCGCGCAGATTCAGGAAGCTCGCGAGAAAGTCGAATCTCTCGATGTCCTCATCAACAACGCCGGCATCGCCATCTACGACGATCTGGACAATCTCGACGTGATCGAACAGCACCTGGCCGTCAACCTCTTCGGGCCGTTGAATGTGACGCGCGCGTTCTTGCCGCTTCTGAGGCGCTCCCGAGGAGCCCTCGTCAACAATCTGTCATTGGTGGCGCTCGCAGCCTTGCCGGTCATACCCGCTTACTCTCTTTCCAAGGCGGCCGCGTTCGATATGACGCAATCACTGAGGGCGCTCCTGGCGGGCCAGGCAGTCACGGTCCATGCCGTCGTGTTAGGACCCATCGACACCGACATGAACCGGGGCTTCAACATCCCAAAGGCTTCACCGGAGTCCGCGGCGCGAGGCATTTTTGAAGGGTTGGAGAGGGGCGAAGAGGATATCTTCCCCGACCCGCGTCGCACTCCATCGCCGAGGGTTGGCGCACGGGCGTAGCCAAGGCGCTCGAACGCCAGTTCGCAGCTTTCGTGCCGCAGTCCGAGGCGAATTTGGGGTAATGGATCGATTCGACGTTGAGGCGGCGTCGCCTGTCCCGATCCTATCGGGACGCCGCCACGTGGCGAGATAAACTCGCCCCTACGTTTGGGAAGGCGAGGTGAACTCGCCGCCACAGATTAACCACATATCAGATTCGGGATGAATTTGCGAATCTGACGGCAACGAGAGGAGAACAGACAATGAAGACTAAGGATTACACTCGTGCTTTTACGGTCGACCAATCTCCCACTGAAGTCTTCGACGCCATCAACAATGTTCGTGGATGGTGGTCAGGAGAATTCGAGGGCGACACCGGCAAGCCTGGCGCTGAGTTCACGTACCGTTACGCGGACATGCACCGTTCCAAACAAAAGGTAACGGAGTTCATCCCCGGCAAGAAAATAGTCTGGCACGTGTTGGAAAGCCAGCTTAGCTTTGTGAAAGACAAGACCGAGTGGAACGGTACGGACGTTGTTTTTGAGATCTCTCGAAAACATGGCAAAACGGAGGTTCGTTTCACCCACCGAGGTCTGGTGCTCCAACATGAGTGCTATGGTAGCTGCTCGAACGCATGGGGCGCGCTCATCAATGGCAATCTGCGCAAGTTGATCACCACGGGCAAATGTCAACCCGACGCATTCGCATAGGATGGGATTGCTGCCGTTCGTGAGCGTTTTCTCCGGCATACTGGTGGAGGTGCGGCACATTACCTTGGCGAAGTTTAGAGGTTCTGGATTTCGAGCCATGCTAAAATGCATTCCAATCGTCTGCGAATTCTCCGCATCCTGGGGGTGCAAATGAAGGGCCGACCCATTGTGACCGTCATGATCCTCGCAATCGTAGGAGTTCTTGCATTGCCCGTGACCGCGCAGCAGAAGCCTTTCACCCAAGACCAAGTGCGAGGCATGGTCCAGTCGGGCCTCGCGGACGAGACGGGCGCCCAGGCGATCAAGCGGCGGGGCATCGATTTTACGCCCACGGATGATTTCCTCCAAAGCCTCAAAGATGGCGGCGCAAACGAGGTGTTCCTCGCAGCGGTCCGCGCGGCGAAGCATCCCCAAGCCGCGGCGGGAGGATCCGAAAAGCCCCTGACTCAGGTCCAGATTTTTGCCTTGCTCTCAGGTAAGGTGGCAAGCGAGCGAGTCACGATGCTGGTCCAGGACCGCGGCCTCAATTTCGAACCCACAGATGACTATCTTCAGGAAGTCCGCGCGGCGGGTGGCACCGATGAACTCATCGCCGCGCTCAAGATCGCCAAGGTGACGAAGCCGAGCCATGTCGACCCGCAAGCCGCGGCGCAGCAAGGGGAGATTCAACAGCACTCCGCGCGTGGGGCAGCGGCTATGCGGGAGGGGCGCTATGCCGATGCCGAGAAGGAATTTCGCGCGGCTATTCGCTTGGCCCCCCAGGATGCTGACCTCCACTTTAATCTCGGCTTCACACTCGGGCAGGAAGGCGATCAGGATGGGGCCATCGCCGAATACCACGAGGCGCTCCGCCTGAACCCGAATCATGAATGGGCGCACGTCAATCTCGGTATCGCCTTGGGAAACAAAGGCGATTGGGATGGCGAGATTGCGGAGGAACGCGAAACGCTGCGCCTGAACCCAAAGAACGAGGTCGCGCATGTCGATCTTGGCATCGCACTGGGAGGTAAAGGCGATTGGGATGGCGAGATTGCGGAGGAGCGCGAGGCGTTGAGCCTGAACTCGAATAACGATTATGCGCACCTCAATCTTGGCATCGCGCTCGGGAACAAGGGCGATTGGGATGGCCAAGCCGCGGAGGAGCGCGAGGCGGTACGAGTGAACCCGAACAACCAGTATGCGCACCTGAATCTGGGCATGGCCCTTGGCAACAAGGGTGATTGGCAGGGCCAGGCCACGGAGGAGCGCGAGGCATTGCGCCTGAACCCGAACAACGCGCTTGCGCATGGCTTGCTCGGCGTGGCGCTTCAGAACACGGGCGATATGGATGGCGCCACGTCGGAATTCCGCGAGGCGCTGCGCCTGAACCCGAAGGATGCGGAGGCGCATAGCAGGATTGGCATGATTCTCGAAAATAAGGGCGACCGGCAAGGCGCGTTGCAGGAATACCGCGCGGCCTACGAAATGAACTCGCAAAATCCCACCTATCGGCAGAATTACGAACGCCTCTCCGGACAGGTCAACCCTAACGATGTTGGAGCCCAGGCGGACGCTGATCTCGAGGTTCCTGGGCTTGACCTTTCGAAGCTGAGCCCGGCCCAGAAGCGGGCGTTTATAAGCCAACTGGCTAGCCAGCCGTGCCCGTGTGTCTGCAAACTGACCCTGCTCAAGTGCCGGCAGACCGATCGCGCGTGTGACTACAGCCTGAAAGCGGCGAGGGAACAACTGGCGGCGTTCGAGAAGAGCTCGACGGGTTTCTAGGGATTGCGGCGCGTCGATTACCACATGCCGGGGCTCTGCGCCTCAGCCCAATTGATGTGAGCAGGTATTCTCCACATGCTCTTGGTCTGCTGATCCGAGGGAGCGCACCGTCCCGAAATCTGCAGAATCATCTGACCGAGGTATTCCTGATTTGCGGCGCGCCGCTACTGTCGCCTTGCCCAAAGTAAGTCATTTGCAAATCGACCACCGACAGATCTCCCGCCGCTTCCCCAGGCCTTTCCTCACACGATTCGGGTGCAAACCTCGGCAGCCATAGGCAGATTGGCAGTGGGGATGATGATAGGTATAATCCTGCACGCCGAATGGAAGCACGGCAAAATCCGGGTTTATTGGAGTCGGGCATGTTCAGACGGTTTCTTGGAATTCAAGGCACATGCACGCTCGCGGCAACTCTAGTTCTGGTGGGAGTGACGCTGGCGGCGGCACAGCAGAACGCTTCAATTCATAATGACCAGTTGACCGTTTCCGTGAATACGCAAGATGGGTCATACAGCATCCGCGCGACGGGCTTGGAGCAACCGGTGCTGGTGGCGGGGGTTGGCGCGGAAGTTGACCGTCAGTGGGCGCGATCGAGCGAATACCCCAAGCAGAGCACCGAAGAGTCTACCTTTCAAGATGCACTCGGCAGCGGGCGTTCACTTCGGATCACTTCCAGTGGTCTCGCAGGAAAGCCGGACCTGGTCACAGTTCTGCGCCTTTACCAGAACCACGCTTACGGCGACGTGGAAGTGACCGTGCGCAACACGACCGGGAAGGCGCTGAGTATCGAGGCCATCCGCAGCCTGGAAGCAACCGGCAAAGACTTGGTGAATCTCGGGGGACACGAGGCGGCGGACCGCGTGCTCTCAGACAGCTTTAGCGAAGATCGGCCATACCTGCAAATATACGACTTGGAACAGGGGCCCAATGGCGTGCACCGAGGTGTAGGCAGCCAACTGATCTACAACCAGGAAAGCAAGCAGAGCTTGTTGCTGGCTGTACTCACGTCTCGACGGCTACTGAACATCCTGCACTTGCACGTGAAGAATGTACCGGGAGGCGAACCTAAGATTACCTCGTACACCGTGGACTCGACGGGAACCACCGAAATCGAAGTGGGAGAATCCCTTAAAGAGGCTCCGGCAGAGGACCGGGTTGAGCTCAGTGTACCCGTCGACGCAGGGAAAGAGCTGGCTTCCGAGCGGATGATGTTTACCGTGGGGACGGATTATCATGCCCAACTCGAAGGGTACGGTGAAGCGATCAGGATTCTTCACCACGCCCGAGTGGCGGCCCCTAACCCCATCGGCTGGTGGAGTTGGACGGTTTTGTATGGCGGGATTACGGAGGCGCCCACGTTGACCAATCTGCTTTGGCAGGCACAGAACATCAAGGACCTCGGGTACAGGTATTTCTTCATCGATGAGGGATACCAGTATGCGCGCGGTGAATATACAACCGCTAACGCCACGCAATTTCCCGACGGCATGCGCTATGTGGGGCACCAGATTTGCCAGCAGGGCCTCGTGTTCGGCATCTGGACCGCGCCTTTTGAAGTGACGGCACGCGCCTGGGTTTACGAGCACCACAAGGATTGGCTGGTGCACAATGCCCAGGGCAAACCTATCCAGATTGCCTTCGTGGGAAGCGGTAAGACGGACCCGATTTATGCGCTCGACACGACCCATCCGGGCGCGCAAGAGTACCTGCGCCAAACCTACAAAACCCTGACTCGCGATTGGGGCGTGCGCTTGATCAAAATGGATTTTATGGATGACAGCGCGATCGAGGGTTTTCATTACCGGCCCAATACCACCGCGCTCGAGGCCCAACGAATCGGGCTCAAGATCATCCGCGAAGCGGTGGGCGAAGACGTGCTGCTCGACAAAGACGGCAGCCCCATGCTGAATCCGGTGGGAATCGTGGATGCAGGCCGGACTTCCGTCGATACTGGCCACTCCTTCGTTGCCAGCAGGGAAGCCGCCACGGGGATAGCCGCGCGTTACTACATGCACAGAAACTGGTTCGTGAGCGATCCCGACGCCTTTACCGTAGCGGCGCAGCACCAGCCGACGCGGTGGCACACGGCAAAGACCCCCATTTCGCGGGAGGATGGAGAGATCTCGATCGCACTCGCGGCGGTCTCCGGAGGGATGTTCGAGCTGGGCGATGACATGCCGCAGCTGAGTGTGCAACCCGATCGGTTGGCGCTGGTGAAAAACGCGGATGTGCTGCAAATTGCGAAACTGGGACGAGTTTCCCTTCCGGTCGATTTGATGACCTACCGGCCGGAAGACGAAATCCCCAGCATATTCCTGTTGAAAGAAGACCGGCGCCTGACGATCTTGACCGTATTCAATTGGACGGAAGGAGCGCGGTCGCACACTTTCAATCTGGCGGATTTGGGGCTGCCCGAGGGCGATAATTACCAGGCTTCTGACATCCTTGACAGCAGCAAGTCCGTCGACCTGGCAGGTGACAGGTTGACGCTTGACGGCCAACCCTCGCACACCGTACGCGTGATCAAGATCATCGACACTTCCGTGGCCGCCGCGCCACCATCAGTCACGGCACAGGTTCCCTCGAGCGCGCAAACTGGTGCGGCGGTGAAATTTTCCGCCGCGGTCAACGCGGAGGGTGTCCCGGCCATCACCTACCGTTGGGATTTCGGCGACGGCAATAGTGAAGAGGGCGCACTAGTAAATCATGCCTTCACTGCGGCTGCCTCCTACATCGTGCGGTTGAAGGTGGAGGGAGCGGATGGCGTCGCATCGGAGCAGACCTTTCCCGTCACCGTTAGCGGCGAGATGAAAGCCGATTTCGATCTTCCCAACAATCGCCGCTACGTCGAAAAGGACAAGTAACAAAAACAAAGAGGATTTCATGGGTTCTCCACTTAAATATTGTCCTGACCTGGAAGCGCGCCTGGACAGCTTACGCTTGCTTTACACCCACCGGCGGCAGGACCTTATCCTCGCCCGCATGGAAATTGAGACCAACGCGCTCCGCAGATTTGCTGCGAAGAATCCGCCCGGCTACGTTGACCGCCCGGAACTGGCACAGCGCGCAGCGTTTTGGGATGAGTTGTTGGCGGAGCGGACCGCGATTCACGATGACTCTATCCCTTCAGCCTACCTGAGTGAGATGGACCAAGGTCTGTATGGCGGCATTGTCGGCGGCAACGTGCAGTTCATGGCGCATCCGGAAAATGGCTGGATTTCATCGATGGTTCCGCCCATTTTGAAGGACTGGGCGGGATTTCGCGACTTGCAGGTCAATCGCCATTCGCCGTGGTTTCGCTTTTATCTCCAGGAATTGGAAATGTTCCACACGGCGAGCGAAGGCAAATTCGGCATCAGCCATTTCATCCTGATCGACAGCCTCAATTTCGTCTTCGAGCTCTTCGGCGCCACCCAAACCTATCTCGAATTGATTGACCGTCCCGAACAGGTGCGCGAAGCGATTGAATTCGCCTACCAGTTGAACGTGGAGGTACAGCGAACCTTTTTCCAATACGCGCCGCTGCTGGCGGGCGGGACTTGCAGCAATATGGTGGAGTGGATTCCCGGCCGCATCGTTTCCGAGAGCGTCTACCCCTTCCACATGACCTCCGTCAGCGATTTTGAAAAATGGGGGCGCGAGCCCGTGGAGCGAATCCTGGAGACCTTTGATGGCGGTGTAGTGCACATCCACGCGAATGGTCGCCACCTGCTGGAAGCGGTCTCGACTGTGCGCGGACTCAAAGCGGCGTTCCTGGCGGATGATCTCCACTTTCCGTCTGCGTTTTCAATCCTCGGCAAGCTCCGGCGCCGCTTGGGAGACCTCCCCGTGGTGGTCAGTGTCGAGTTTCCGGATTTTGTATCCGCACTCGAATCGCACAATCTCGAAGGCGGCGTTTTCTACAAGGTGCAGCACGTGCCGGATGTCGAAACGGCAAACCGCACCATGGATCAGGTGCGCAAATACACAGTCTGAGTGTCCGGCCGCGCGCGTGCAGATTACTTCCGGTGCTTTGGGCGCTTCTGCAGGATCAAATCAGAATACGACTGTGGAACGATGTCCGCCGCAGGGATCGCGAAAAGTCTGCGGAACCTTGCCGCTTGCGCCCGGACTTTGCGAATGTCGCCCGTGCGGGTCATCGCTTCGACCTCGACGAAAGTTCCCAGGCCGCGCACGCGGTCGAGGTGGATCTTCACGTTGCCCACGAAATAGATTTCCCTCTGTTTGTCCACGACGGCCAAGACTCCCAGGGCGCGCGAAAGAATTGCCCGCACGGAGTTCCGGCGCGGCAGGAGCATCATCTCTACTGTGGAACGCCGGGCGCGGGCGGAGTTGGTCCGCTGGTAGAAGATCAGGGAGTTTTCGATGCGCCCTTCTCGGATCTTCAGACGACCGGCAGGAACACGGAAGTAGGTGTCAATCTGGCGGTCGGTTCCCAGAAAGCGGGCACGCAGTTGCTTGAGAGTGGCTCGTACATGAGCGCCGTTTTGCATACGCGCCTTGAATTCGAAGTTGAGGAGTTTCATAAGAGCGAATCGCCTCATCGACCGAAGCGTGTTAAATTTCTTGATGGCCGTGACCAAGCGCCCGGTGAGTTGTTTAGCGCGGGCAGCCCGGGGTCGCATCTTTGCAGATTGGCTAGATCAAGATTTGGACATTCTCTCACTACTGACGCCGGATGAAAACGAAATTGCGAGCCCGCTGGGGCGTTACCCCGCAGGAAGCCATACGCCTGCAGCAGGCATGGCGTGAGCGCGTGGAAACGCAGGACCGGTTTGGGTCCCAGCAATATGTAGCCGGGGCTGACATGGCGTTCGATCCAGTAACCAACATTGCCTTCGCCGGCGTGATTGTGTACAGGTTTCCGGAGCTCGAAGAGGTGGACCGCCGCATGGCTCGGGGCAAGCTGCGATTTCCTTATGTACGTGGGTTGCTCTCGTTTCGCGAAGGTCCGGTTCTGCTTGCTGCCTTCGCGCGCTTGCGGGTTACTCCGGACCTTATCCTGATCGACGGGCACGGCGTGGCACATCCCCGGCGCTTCGGAATCGCCTGCCACCTCGGCCTGCTTTTGGACTGCCCAACCATCGGCTGCGCCAAATCCATTCTGGTGGGCGAAGCGGGGGAGCCGGGCGCGGGCCGGTTCCACGTCCCCGCTGATCGACAAAAGCGAAACGGTGGGGATGGCGCTGCGCGCGCGTGACCATGTGAGGCCGATCTACGTTACCGTCGGGCATCGCGTCTCCTTGGAGACGGCCGTGCGAATCGTGACCCAATGCGTGGATGGATTTCGCATTCCTAAACCAACACGCGAGGCGGACCACTGGGTCGGCGAATTGCGGCGAGCGTATCAAAAGTCATCAGCCATCAGTCGTCCGTTATCAGCGGAACCCCCACCTTGCGAAAGTGTTACTGAGGGCCGATGACTGACGACTGACAACTGACGACTCGCCAAAGTGAGCCCATTGATATGTCTTCGATCTCTCCGGAAAATGAGCGGGTCGGCTTGTGCTTCTCGTGTCAGCATATGCGGCTTGTTCGCACCGATCGCGGTTCGGTTTTCTATCAATGCCAGCGCTCAGTGACCGACCCGCGGTATCCAAAATACCCGAGCCTTCCGGTCCGCCAATGCGCGGGCTATGAGTTGAAGAAGAACGATCCGCCGCACTCGCCTGCGTAGCTGCTAGAGTTGCCGCGGGTTGGTAGGGAAAGGCCATTAGAGGTCGCCGGATTTCGCGGCAATCGGGTACAATATGATTCCTGCAACGGCGGCACGGCTGGGGCCTGAGTGGGCGCTACGAGGAGGAACGATGAACTTTCCGGTGGGAGCTGAGGACGTCAAGGTTGTCCAGGGACGCAGCACAGGTCTCCAGGTGATCTGCACATGCGGTTGCATCAATTTCAATTACCTCGATCCGCAGGATACTTTATGGCGATGCCGGAACTGCCGCAAGATCTTGAGTAACGATTTTCCCCGCCTTCTGGAGAGCGCTGTGGCAGTGCAAAAACAAGCCGCGGCGGCCCAAGCCCCCCCCGAGCCTCCCGCGAGTAGTACTGCCTAGTCCTGCCTCAAGTCCTCTCACACATCGAGAAACGCTCGTGCATTTGCTGATTTGCCACGCGGTGTGCATTCCACCATCGGTAGGCATCGCCACCTCCCGCCAGGGTCGGTTTTGCTGTCAACTGAAAACTGACAACTGAACGCTCCTCGCTAATGAATCGCCGGGGCGAGGGGCGGAATCAGGGCGTAGCCGGGCCGCGTTTGGTACTGGCGCAGATACCGCTGATAATCAGGCGTGCTCGGTGCCTGGTCCCTCGGGCTCGGCGGATAATTGGCCATGCCGCTAAACGGCAGCGGCTCGACGGTCCAGGCGTAGGACGTGTTGGGCTCGCCGTCCTTGGCGTAGCCGCGCAAGTCGAGGAAGAAATCGCGCTTCCATCCTGGCTTCAAGGCCGGCAAAGCGCGAGGGCTGAACTTGACGGTCATCTCGTCACCCGTGGCCATGACCACCAATTGATCGTCCGGCCGCGCCAGCAGCTTTTCCACCGATCCATAGCGCGTATAGTGCCCGCGTAGCGGGTTCCATGGCGCCATAGTCATGACTTGCTGATAATTGAAGGCATCGGGCTTCACGTGCTCGGGATCGCTTACGAAGGCGGAAAAGCCGCGGTAGTGCAGGTCCGCATCGATCACGGGCAAGGAGATGGAAGCAGGCGCCGCTGCCTCATTCGTCGTGAAAAACACCTGATCCCAATAAACGCAGAGATTGGTCACGATGCGCACATGGCGGTCTGCCGAGAGGAATTTCCCCGCCAAGTCAACGCGCATCGTACGATTCGTGCCGCTCGGCAACCCCATGTCATCAATGACGGTCACCCATTTGCCGCCCGCGTCGCGAACCTGGAGGTATGGAGACACTATTTGCATTTTCGGGTTGGATTCCATCGCGCGCGCGCCGTTCGAGTCCGTCCAGAAAACCCAGCCATTCAGCCACAGGCTGACTGGCGCGCTCGCGGGAAGGTCACCCAAGTTAAGCGTGAGCGAATGCAAGTCCGCCATGCCCAAAATGCGGTTGCGCCCAAAGTCGCTCGGGTAGCGGCCATCTCGGGCCAAGAGCAACGGCAGCACATCGCGGCCCTGATCGTCTACGGCGGAGACGGGGAATCGCTTGTCGGACACCGCATAGAGCGACGGCGGGGCAGGGTTCGTCGCGTAAATCTCGTTCACGTAGATCTCTTCATTTGCAGGATGATCTACGGCAACAAGTTCGATCTGGTCGAAGAAGTCTGCCTCGCGCATCTCATCGGTCAACTGGAAAACATAGTTACCCTTGGAATCAGGAATAAGGTTGGGCAAGCGCACCAAATCCTCGGGAAAAGGCTTTACGCGCGTGCCATCGGGCGCAAGTTCGCCGAGCGGCCCTACTCCGAGCACGTCGGTGACATAGTTGAAATTCTTTCCATTCCACGTGTAAAGGAACGGGCAGGAACTCGCCAGCCGTTCGGATTCTCGAACCTCAACCTGCTTGTCGGTCGCGACGTCAATCCAGTTCTGCACCACCGCATTCGGCCAGGTCACGCGGATGACGTCAAGCTTCGTAAGGTCGCCGGTATAAACCCGCACGGGGCTGCTGGTGATCATCACCTTGTTGTAGTAATTGCCCGCCTTGAATTCCACCACACTGCCGATTCCCCGGTTGTTGCTCTTATAGCCGTTCATCTTCACTTCCACCCAGTGCGCGGGCGGGCCCTCTTTCTCAAAGGCGCGCAACTGGCCACTCGGGGTCATGGCGAGCAGATCGAGTTGACCGGGATTCTCGATGCCCGTGGATGCGAGCGAAGCGATTGCCGCGGCGTCGCCTAAAGGAAGCGCTATCGATCCTTCGCGGATACGGCCCTCGTGGTTAACCAGAAAGTGAAGCTTACCCTGAGCGTCGGCCACCAGAAGGTCAGAGAAGCTATCGCCGTTGAGGTCAGCCGCGAAGCCGCGGAAAGCGAAAAGGCTAGGCGGGGGTGGAATGGACGGCGCCTGAGCGGGCGTGAACTTCCAGTCGCGCTGGTTGAGCAGCACGTGGTAACCGTCCTCGGTCCAGACGGCCAAATCGAAGTAACCATCGTGATTGAAGTCGGCCACTTGCGCGTCGAGCACCACCGTCTTGGCCAGCGCCGCGCCCGTCTCCCGGTGCAATACGAACTTGTCCTCCCCTTGATTCTCGTAAAGCAGCGGCGGGCCATCGTCGCGAGATAGAAAAAGGTCGGAGTAGCCGCGATTCGAGAAATCCGCAAACACCGCCCCGCGCATGCGCCCCTTGGCCGATTCGAGGCCGGCGGTGGCAGTCTTATCCGTAAACGATCCGTCGCCGTTGTTGCGATAGAAGTGGATCGTCGAGCCGGGGAAATCGCTGGGAAAAGTGAAGGGATCCTTGGCGGGAGGTTGACTCAACTTGGTGTACGCGGTCACGACGAGGTCCAGCAACCCGTCGTTATCGGCGTCGAATAGCACGGCGCGCGTGTCAACCTCGCCGGGTTCGGGCTTTAATGCCGCCTTTTCCGTAATATCTTGAAACACGCCGTCGCCCGAATAGCGATAGACCTTCACGCCGTCAAGGCCGGCTACGAACAGACTCATCTTGCCGCTGTTATCAAAATCGGCGAAGGTGGCGGAAAGGCTCGCGCCAGGACCCGCGACTCCCGCCTTCTCCGTGACGTCGGTAAACGTTCCATCGCCATTGTTGTGAAACAGGTAATTCTTGGCGGAAGGAATTACCACGTAAAGGTCGGGATGCCCATCGTTGTCATAATCGCCCACGGCGATCGAAGGCCCGAAGAGCGGGACGAGATTCTGCCGGGCGAAATCGGGTGAATAATCGGCGGCCTTGATGGCTTGGTGCGGGTCGAACGCTGCCGCGTTCACCGCAGGAAGATTGAGATTGAGTCTTTGGCTGATCTCAGCAAAGGTCACCTTCTCCAAACTCGCAGCGCGCTCGATTTCCGTGGGCGGCGCGGTGGGCAGAGAGATGACGCCATATTTGCCGCCTTCCAGCGCCGGGTCCTGAAGGGAAATGTTGGGAACCTTATCGTGGAGCCCTTCCCACTGCTTCAGCGCTTTCTGGGCGTCTTCCTGGCGCTTGAGGCGGACGAGCACGGTGAAAGTTCGGAAGAGCGCGGCAACGTAGAAGTTCTGCCCGCGGCCGAAGCCCATCTCCACGATGTGGTGGTAGGAATCGAGGGATTCGTCCAGCTTGCGTTCGGCGAAATACACGGTTCCCAAGTTGAACCATGAGGAGGGGTCCTCGGTATCCACCGCGATGACCCGTTTCAGGGCCGCCTCGGCATCGGGATTGCGGAGCTCGCGCTTATACAGGATGCCCAGATTGAAATCGGCGGCCACCAGGTGCGAGTCCATCTGCTTGGCGGTGGTCATCTCGCCGAGCGCGTCATCCTGTTTGTTCGCCTGCATCAGCGCCATGCCCAGGTTCAGGTGATCGATCGCCGAGGCTTTACCGGAAGCCACCACCTTCTGAAACTGCTCGATCGCTTCGGTATATTTGCCCTGCTCAAAATAAGCTTTGCCGACGTTGCGGAACGTCTCGATGGAAGCGGACGACGCTGCCACCGCTTGCTTGGCCGGGGGCGAACTCGACTTCGTGCCGCTGGGCCGGGTTTGCGCAAAGATGAAAAAGGCGGTGAAGATTGCGGCCAAAATCACGATCGGGCGAAGAGCTGATACGAGCTTGGGTCTATGCATTCTGTCTCTCAGGATTGCCTGGTTTTAGGGCGCTCCGCAGGATTGCAAACAAGCGGCCATTATACATTGCGGGACGAGGGCTGCAAAGAAAGCAGAACCCGCGGTACCGGCGAAGTTTGACATCGTAGCGGCGAGTTTACCTCGCCATATCCCGCGTAAAGCCGGCCGCAGATCAAACTGCGTCACCATTGAAACTGCGTGCGCGACGCGCGTTAAAGCGGGCAGGATGCCCGCGCTCCCAGCCAGTGCTCCCAGGTGGTTAGACTTCGACGTACTTTACGCTCATGGGTTGTAGCTTATGGTGACCCAGACTCACCGGCGCGCTTCGCCCGGCGGGGTGACAATGGATTTCTGCTTCCTGGGGCGAGGTGAAGAGATTCATGATGAACAGCGCCGAGTGGTCTCCAGCCGTCCTCAGCGATGTCCACAAGTTGGGATTCGGGCACTCCACCCGGCGCGCGAGGCCCAAGTGGGTGAGGAGCGACGACAGCATCAGGGAGTGCTCCCGCATGGCGTGAAGCCAGCGGAACCCCAGGAAGCTGGCTTTGCCTCCGCCTTCGGTGGTGAGTTCCCAGGCAAGGAGACCCTTCGTGTGCTCGTCATTCCCTAGTATTCTCGCTTCGGCCGGTAGGGCATGAGTCAAGTAGTTCTCCCCGTTATCGAGAATGTTCTGAACGTCGAGGATGTTGATTCGCGCAAATGCGTCGGGATTGCGCTCGATGGCGGGACGGCCGAGGAAATCGCTCAGCAGAGTGCAAGGATCGAGATTTTCATCGACCACCGGAAGGACCGGTGCGATCAGCACCCTGCCTCCTTCCTTGAGGAATCGCACCACTCTTTCCTGTTTCGCGCGCGCCATGCTGGAAGCGCACACCAGCACCAGCGGCGTCGACTTGTCGTGGATCCAATTGTCTTGGCGCAAGTCGCAGAAAACCGGCGAGAGGCTGGCGCAAAGCGCGGAGGTCAACGCGCCTTTGCGGAGGAAGTCCCACGCCTGCGGGCTAGAGACGAGAAAGCCCGTTTGATTTTTCCAATATTGATCCGCGCGCGCATACTCGAAATCCAGGGCAAAGCGGCAATCACTTTCGCGCTCGCTTTCCTCCAGCCACGACGCCTGGGCAAGAAACTTCCCCAAGTCTTTTTGCACGTCATAGAGCGGCCGCACTTCATTCTTCGCTCCAATGGGCGCGTCGTAATCGTAAAGGTCGGTAGTGACGCCGGAGTTCGGAGGATTCGGCCCGCCGGTGAAAATGTAATAGTTGTTTGCCTTCATGCCAAAAGCCAGGTGGGTCCAATAGCAGGCCTTGCAGTCCGGCGCCGTGACGGGAGGCCAGTTGGCGGCGCTGCCCGAGGGCAATTCCAGCGTGGTGGGGGGATATCCCAGCAGCCGCAGCATTTCCAGCGAGTAGAAAATATTCAGGGCAAACTGCGGCGTGGGATTGTTCTGCGGCCAGCTCTGATCGAGGTTGTAGTAATGATCGGAGCCCACAATGAAGGTCTTGTTGCCCAGCGCCTCCACCATTTCCAGATAGTAGGCATTCATGCCTGGGCCGGCGGAATTGTGCATGAGCGGCATGTCCACGCCATGCTCGCGCAACCAACCGGCGAGGGTTTTGGCATACTCCGCAATCGTCGTCAGGTAGAAGTCGAAGTAATCTTTCGCCCGGCGGACTTGCGCTACACTGGCGGAGTCCGAGGGCGCAATCGGCCGCGCATTCTCGAAAGACGCAAAAGTGGTCTGGTAAGCGCGATTCATGGCCGCAACGTCGCCATAACGCTGGCGGAGGAAACGCGGATAACGGCCGTCCGTCTTGCCGAACCCCATGGTCACGGCGTTGTAATCGAGCGAGCCGTACCAGATGTGTATACCCGTGATCTCGTCGTCAAACTGCGTGAGGGCGATGGGACCGCCGCGGGAAGCGGAGTGCGCGGCGATGATGGGGGCCACGCGGTCATACCATTTCCGCGCTTTCTCCAGGAACAGAGGATGGATGTAGGAGACCGACGCCACGCGAAACGGCTTGCCGTCCATACCCTGCGCCCGCAATTCCGGGTAGTTCTCGCAGAGCCATCCCGGCAACCCGTCGTACATCATTTCCGAATATACGTAGGGACCGGGGCGGGCGATTACATAAAGGCCCACTTCCTGCGCGATGCGGAGGAAGCCTTCGAAATCCAGGACTCCACTTTCTCCGCCGAAGATGATCTTGCCTTCCTCGGGCTCGTGCAAATACCACGGGACGTAAGTGCAGACGCAGTTGCCGCCCGCTTCCCGGAAGAGTTCCATGCGATGCCGCCAATCAGCCTTGGGAACACGGAAATAGTGAAACTCGCCGGAGTATAAATACGTCGGCGTTCCGTTGATGCGATACGAGACCGTGTCGAACTCGATCGGGACGAACTCGCGGGAGACGTTCGGCAGCGGAGCGGCGTGCGGATTTCCAGATAAAGACGCCAGCGCAGAATTTGCATTGAGGGCGCTCCCGGCTGTCAAGGCGCTGCCGGCGCCGCTCAGCGCGACAATGCGGTTAAACGTTCTCCTATCCATGGGGCCATCCTGATTCTCGAATTTGAATTTTCAACCTTCGCGTGATGGGCCGCGGCAGCCACAGCGGAAGGGCGGATTCGACAGGGCCACAAGCGGCGGAGAAGGCTGCTGCATTATACCTTTAGAGAAGAGGAATTGGGGGTGAGCCTAAAACACACTGCTCGATCCGGCTTGATTCAGGGAGGACCCCGTGGGTAGGGCGCCGTTCGAAAGGAGGATCGCGCAAGAAAAAGCGGACCCCCATTTGCGGAGGTCCGCGCCAAAAGTCCAAAACTATTCGATGCAGTTACCAGCCATTGCGGGCCCGTTCGGTTCCCGGGGTGAAAGAGACGCCGCGCAGCACTTCACCAAAGCCGGCTTGGCGAAGCGTGTGGAACTCTTCCTTAGCGGCCACGGTGGGATCGGTGTTATTGAGCGAGTCCTCGATGACCACGAGGCGGCCAGGGTCTGCGCCTGTATCGCCATTTCCGCTAACTGTTGAAGTGAGGGCCCAAATGGTGGCGTTCCCCCAATCGTCCACACGGCCCGTCAGGTTGCGGAGGCCGTCGGTAGCGGGCGACCACGGCAGACCCGTGGCGGCGTTGGTTCCCGTGGGGAAACCGGGTACGGTGTAGGGCACGCCAAGTTCCAGCCCCGTTTGCAGAGTATAAGCCAGATTCCACTGCTGGGTGGTGGAGTCGAACACCCACTTCTCGAGTCCCGCCAGGGTCTGAGCGGCGGCATGCGTGTAAAGGTCTGTGCCTCCCGTGTAGCCGTCACCTTCATCGGCAACATAGAGCGTGGTGTCGTTCGCGAACCATATGCCGAATGGATAATTAACGGAGCTGGTGCTCTTGGCCAACACGGTGGGAAAGCCTTTTAGAATGCACATATTGGTGGGGGTGCCCGTCGCCGGGTTGTAAGCCGTATCGGGAGTGGAGGGCAGAACCGCCGAAGGTGAGGGAAGACCTCCGCCGTTGGAACACGCCGTGCCCGTGGTGTCAACGAAATAGACCGTGTCAACCCCGTTGCTGCCGCTGCCTTTGGCGTAGTAGAGAACGTTATTGAAGATGGTCATGCCGCGGAAGTTGTCATCCTTGCCGTATTTATCCGCTTTGTCGCCCAAGTCGGTGACGTTAAAGGTGCCGACCGGCGTGGAAGTTCCGGGAGCTTGCACCCTTTCCGGCTCATCGGAGGGATCCATGATTTGAGCGCCCGCACCGAGCACGATCCCCGTTGGCTCAGGGTTTCCGCCATTTCCGGCATTGCCCGTGGTGTAGTAATAGTCGGCGCCGTTAAGGGTATTCAGGACTGCGCCGCGCCCATTGTCTCCGCTGTAGGCGTTGGTTTCCGTGAAGTGGAATTTTCCATCCTTGTCCACTTGCGCCACCGCGCGGTAAACATACAGCCCGACCGGATTCGTCGGATCGACCACGCCCGGAGTGTTAGAGGCGGATACATCGATCGCATTGATGGGCGCGACATAGCCCATAAACGTGACGTATCGGCCGTCGGTGGAAAGATGCAGTGACAACTCGGATTTGGAGCTGAAGCTGGTGACCAATTGATCGCTCCCGGAGGTTACTCCGCGCTGGGAATTGTTGGGTACCTCGAGCGAATTAATCAACCAACCCGCGGGTGTGATCTGGTCGAGGTAAATTTTTGCCGTGATGCCGAAGCTGCCATCGTCGGCATCGTTGTTAAACACATATGGGAACAGGCCGTTATATCCGGCCGTACCACCACACCCACCAGACGTGGCCACACAGTTGGGGGGCAAAGCCTCGCCCACAATCACATTGCTGGCTTTGTTGTCGTAAACACTGCGGCTCACGACCAGGTTGCCGGGCAGGAATTTCGCGCCACGCGCCCAATCGAAATCCTGCGCAGTTGCCAGAGTGTTGCCAAGGAGAACACCCAAGGCAATCAGCGCCATACTTCGGCCTAAGGCCCACCCGCGCCCGCGGTTATGCTCTTTCTTCTCCGTCATTTAGAGACCTCCTCATGCTCGAAAGTTACGCCGCACAGTTGAGCCTGCGGCAAAGCGCCCATACCTTATCAAGCGAGGGTTAAGCGGAAATGACATTTTGTCCGATGATTTGTGAAGCCACCGAAGCAAGAAGTGACACAGCCACTCCCGGCTGTGTCCGGAAATCACAGGGAGGAGTACCTGTGCGATAAAGGGAAAAAGGGCGCGCGGCCCGCCTCACTTACCTTCCTGTGTCGTGAAAGCCAGAAGAACGTTTCCGGCCATGGCGTTGGTGTAGCCGCTGTTAATATAAAGCATTCCGCCGACCACCAATGGTCCCGTGGCCACCAGGGAGCCGCCCCGCGCGTCAACTCCATTCACCGTCGGGAACGGCCGTGCGGTATCGAAATCCCAAATCAGCTTGCCGCTTTGCGAATCGTATGCGCGCAAGTGCCCATCGAGGGAGCCGGCGAAGACGACTTGGGGAATCGCCGTGATGGGCGCCATCTGCGCCGCGCTGCATCCGTCCTGCTTCAAGCACGCGGAGACGGGCGGCGCCTCGGACCATGCTATTTCTCCCGTCGCTATCCGTAGCGCGAACACCCCACCACCCTCCGCGGGTTTCGAGTCTGCCCAATCAGACCGGGGGTAGAACACCAGCGAGTCGTCTGCCGCGCCGCCCCATTCGACGCCTCCCAGGGGACCGCCGCGCGCAATGCGTGTCTTCCACACCAGGGCTCCCTGTTGGTCCGGATCGAGCGCGTAAACCATGCCGGATTTCTGTGCCGCGATCAGCAGGGCCCTTCCGTCGGGGAGCGATTTCAGAATGGGGGGAGCGCCAAAATCGAAGTCATTCCCGGAGGGCTGCGGGCAGTTCACTTTCTCGGGGGTGTAGCAGCCGCTATTCCACGTGTCGTTGAGGTTCAACTGGCGGGACCACAGCATTTTGCCCTTGTCGAGATCGAAGGCAATGATCGCCTCCGAGTACGCGGACGGGGGATCGGAATAGCCATTTCCCGTCGCCACATAAATGGCATGCCGCTTCAGGTCCACCGTGGGAGGAGACCAGACCGCAGCTCCGGAAGGGCCCCAGCTCTCGGCGCCCGCGGAGTTTTTTCGCCCGGTCCGCTTGGCGGGCTTGGGGATGGTGAAGGATTTCCAAATCGTTCTGCCGGTGTGGGAATCCAGCGCCACCACGCTACCGCGAAACGTGCAGCAAGGATACGTGGGATCGACGGCGGCGCCTTCCTCACCGGAGGATACTGGCACGTAGACGCGATGATCGGCGAACATGGGGGAGCCCGTGATGCGGGCGGCGGGATGCTCGTCAACGTGCTTCTTCCACAGCAATCGCCCGGTCAGCGCGTTCACCGCATAGACTTCTCCCCCCGTATCGCCGAAGAATGCTGCCTTGGCCTCCGGGTCGATAGAGATGGCCGTTTTCACCGTGTCTCCAGCTTTGAAGGTCCAATAGACACAGCCGGACAGCGCATCGAGGGAATACACGGTGCCATTCTCACTCCCTTCATAAATCTTCCCTCCATAGGCCGTCGGCTGGCCGTAGGTGGCGTAGGCAGAGGGAAAACCGAACGCCCATTTGAGGCGAAGCGAGGGCACCTGCTTGGCGGTGAGCGCGGCGACTCGCTCCGGTTGAAATCGCGTGTTGGAGGTGTCAACTCCCCAGCCGCTCCAGGCCCAATCCGCGGGGGGAGGGGGCGGATCGCCTTGGCAACCTCCCCCCATCGATTGGGCAATAGCGGTTTGGTCAGTTCCCAAATAGTCTGCCACGGCAAGTTGTTGAGCTGGGTTGAGCCTTGATCCCTGGGGTTTCATGACTCCGCTCTGGAGGGTTCGAAGAATGTCCTGCCGTGTCATCATGCGCAGGTGGTCGGGGCTGGCCGCTCCGGTGTTGCTGCCCTGGCGATGGCAGGGGGCACAATATTGATTAAAGACTTTGGCGCCATCAGGCTTGGCGTGCTCCTTAACAACAAGGAGCAGAAGTAATCCTGTCCCCGAGGCCGCCAGAAGGGCCACGGCTGGCTTCCAAATTCTTGAACCCCACGCGCGGCTCACGGTTGGCAGACTCATCGTCCTTCCATCTGACGTTTTAGCGGAGGAATAGGTTGCAATGGAAGCCAGGGCCATATCCGAAATGAGGACCGCTCATCCTTCGCAAATGGGTCGTATCATGCACGAAAAAACTTTTTAAAAAAATCGAATGGATCTGACAAACTGTCGTCCAAGAACAGTCGTTTTCTGCAAAACTGGCATCGGTTAAACGTAAATGTCCGAATCTAAGACATAAATGTCCGACTTTTTTCCGGGCAGTGTGTCCGAGATTTGTTTGTTGTCACAGACATTCCGGCTTCGAACGTATTTTCTTAACATCTTTGGTTTTGTTCCCTGCCGGAAATAGGTCACGGCGCGGTGACTCCGGCCGTTCCTGGGTTCCCTGACGCCTCCCCCAAAACCCGTTCTGCGGTGCGCGGTTTTAACCACGCAACAGTACTCCTCTAGTTACCTATCGCTATGGCTTTAAGAGGCTAGTTAAATAGGAAAAAACTTCCGGCGGAAAAGAATTTCTTTTGAATTTACGTCGAATTTCGTAGGGGCACCCTCGTGTGTACGGTATCATGACATCCTTTACAGGCTGTATCAGGACATCCTTT
>CAZCVY010000035.1:0-46617 GCA_964501985.1 uncultured Acidobacteriota bacterium
CGCTCGCACGGATCTGTGCGGGGGGCGGCCAGCAATGGTCGTCCCTACCGCGACCTGAGCTTTGGTCTCCGGCCGCAGAACAGGGAGGCGAGCACCATCACACGGACAGTGCGAAAATTCGTCCGTGTAGGTCAGTTGGCATGTGGGACAGGTTTTCATAAGCGCAAATGAAACCCCAAGTGCGGCAGGGATTCTAGCAAATTACCGCCTTATAGGGAATGGTGTTTGAGGTGCGCAAGGGCTTGGGGTGCGCTTTTTTTTGATCGCTCTGCCATCCGCCCTGGAAGTGGTGCCACCAGCTCCAACCGGTCAGGACCGAATCGAGGGAGGTGGAAGCGAAAGGGTCAGGGTACGGCAAATCAGAAAGAGAATATGGGAATTTGTATAAGAATCCACATTTTGTAGAGGAAAACATGACCGGTACTGAGCAATATTCTTTAGCTTCATGCACTTACGAAATGCTATTTTGTGGCAACAATTTTGCGACTGAATTAACACCAGCGTAAAGTAGACGGGACTTTTATAAATCAGGCGATGTAAGGCGGCAGAGAATTTTGCCTTTGCGCAAAAAGAGTCGAATTTGCATGGGGGAGATGTCATGAAAAAGGGTTTAGGTAGTTTGCTTCTACTGGCGATGTTTGCGGTTCTTGCCGATTGTCCTTTCGCACACGCTCAGGCGGTGGGAACGATTACCGGAACGGTTTCGGATCCCAGCGGCGCAGTCGTTGCCGGCGCGAAGGTAACGGCCACTCGGGTGGAGACGGGCGTTTCGCAGTCCACCGTAACCACCAGCGTCGGTTCCTATACCATCCCGAGCTTGGCGGTGGGTACCTATAAAGTTGTGGCGGAGGCCACGGGCTTCAAAACCGGAGCAGCGACCGACATTACTCTGGACGTTTCCCAGCAGCGAGTCGTGGATTTCACTTTGGTGCTGTCGGGAGTCACTCAACAGGTGGAGGTGAACGCCGCCCCCCCGTTAATCAACACGACGAATGCCACGCTCGCCCAAGTGGTCTCCACAGAGCAAGTGGAGAACCTCCCACTGAATGGCAGGAACATCGAAGGGCTCATCACGATGCAGCCCGGCATTGTGGGATACAACGGCGCCAACATGGGCTGGATGAGCAACGAGTTTGCTGGCAACGGGAATCGGGGTGAGACGTCGGTGGGGACTTTGGACGGCGCCGACTCGAGTGATGCGGAGATGGGCACGCTCCAGTTCACCAATTTTAATCTCGACGCCATTGCGGAATTCAAGGTTCAGCAAAACAACTACTCCGCCCAGTATGGGCAGGGCGCCGGCACGATAACGCAGATGGTAACCAAATCCGGCACGAATCAGTTTCATGGGAGTGTGTTTGAGTTTGTGCGCAACAGCGCGTTCGACGCCCGGAACTTTTTCTCCAATGGACCGGGCAGCGCGGGAATCGTTCCCCCATTCCGCCGGAATGAATTCGGCGGCACCTTTGGCGGACCTATCAAGAAGGACAAGACCTTCTTCTTTCTGCAATACGCGGGCCTGCGGCAGCGGCTGGGGGAACCCAATAACGCCGTCGTTCCGACCAGCGCGGAAAGGTCCGGCGCGGCGACCATCACGGACGCAGACGGATTTGCGGATAACGTCCAGGTCCCGCTGAATCCCATTGCCCAGAGCATTCTCAACCGCTATCCGCTCCCTAATGCGCCGGGCGGAATTTACGGGGCCAATACCTACACCTACGAGTTCTCCCAGCCGATCAACGACGATCAGTGGTCGGCACGCGTGGATCATCATTTTTCTTCCAAGGATACATTTTTCGCGCGCGCGTCTTACGACAACCACATCATTAGGGATACCGACGCCTGGGCTGCCACACTTGGAGGCAATAATTTTTCCAGCAGCAACATTGGGGACGCGCGGAATTACGCCATCGGCGAAACGCGCATCTTCACGCCCACCCTGGTGAACAACTTTACGTTTACGCTGAACCGGGGTATTGAAGGTGTGCCGGAGACGCCTGCCGAGTACACCACCACCCAAAGCTGCACTTCCGACGGCAGCCTGCAGTGCTGGGGACCCGACACCTTCGAAACCAAATACGTGACCACCGTGTTTGATCCTTTGGACATCCTCAACTGGACCACGGGCCGCCATTCCTTCACCTTCGGCGGAGAGTTCCGGCGAGAATGGGACAACGGCACCGGGGTCACCGGAACGGGTCCCAGCGGCGCTTACAGTTTTCAACCGGGCACGGCCTTGCCGGTAGCCATTCCCTCAACCAACGGCGGCACGGGTCTGGCGGCCGGGGCGGCCAGCCCCAGCGGGCTGATCAGCTTTATGGAGGGCAGCGACTACGACTATGAACGCGCGACCACGGTGCCAGGCTTCGGACCCGCCGGAGCTGGTGGCGGTGGCGTGTGGTGGGGCCTGCGCCGGTGGACCATGGCGGGGTTTGCGCAGGACGACATTAAAGTCAATAAGCGATTGACCGTGAACCTCGGCGTGCGCTACGAATACACTTCCGTGCCCTGGGAAGTGGGCGATCGGATGGCGCGCCCTGACGACCAGGGCAGTCTCTACGGTACGTTTGTAGTAAACCCTGATCCCTTGTGGGCGCCGGACTATCTCGCCGGCAACGTTGCTCCGCGTTTTGGCTTCGCGCTTGACCTGGGAAAGAAAACCGTCGTGCGCGGCGGCTTCGGGCTGTTCACGAATATGATTCCCACGGTTTATCCCGACCAGGACTTGGTGAACTTTCCCCTGGCCAGCGAAAACTATCAGCTCAACGCGCCGTTTTCCCTCACCCCCAGCGCCGTTGCACTTCCGGTATTGACGAGTACCAGCGGGCAGCCGATCGCGGCCAACGGAGATACCAAGACCATTCCCAAGAATACCCCGGTTAACCTTGCCCCCTACGCGGCAATCCTGGGCAATCTCTTCGTAGACGACCCTTCCGACGCGATGAAAAACGGCTACACCATGAACGGTAATTTCACCCTGGAACATGAGTTTCCCGGGGGAATCGCGACTTCCGCAGCATACGTAGCAAATATTGGCGTGTCTCTTTACAACCAGTGGTACCCTAACGCGTATAGCGGAGCCGAACCCCAGTACACTCCCTACTCCAACACCACGCCCGGTCTTGGCGAAATGCAGGTCTTCTACAATGGCGGCCACTCGAACTACAACGCCCTGCAAGTTCAGGCACGCAAGATCTCCTCATCACATGGCCTGCAGTTCCAAGCTAATTACACCTGGGCGAAGGACATGACGGATGCCGATTCGGTATGGAACACCGGAGCAACCAACATGCAGAATCCGAACTGCCTGAAGTGCGAGTACGCTCCCGCCGCTTACAATATCGTCCAGCGGTTCGTGGCCAATTTTGAGTACGACCTGCCGTTCGGCCGAATGAACACGTTTTCGAGTCTGCCCAAACGTCTGACCAACGGCTGGGAGTTCCTGGGTATTTTCCAGGCGCAAACAGGCTACCCCGTCTCCCTTTATTCCCCGTATGGAACGTTGCAATACGGTGAAGGAGGCAGCAACCGGCCATTTTTCGTGCAAAAGGCCACCCTCAGTCCGTCGGAGCGGACCTCGCCGCAGTTCTTTTCCAATGCCGTGATTGGAAGTGGCAGTGAAAACGGCGAAGGCACTGGCTATTTCAGTTTGCCGACGGTCGTCAGTCCGGTGAATGGCGATACAGTGATGCCTGGTCCGGGAACCCTGGGGCGCGATACGTTTACCGCTCCCGGGTGGCCGAACTTGGATTTTTCAATCATCAAGGACACCCACATCACCGAAACGAAGAGCCTACAGTTCCGGGCTGAATTCTTCAATATTTTCAACTTCGCCACGTTTGGTCAGGCCGGCTCCACGGTCGGTTCCCCTGGTTTCGGGTTCACGGGAGGCACGGCAACACCCGAGCGCCAGATTCAGTTTGGGTTGAGGTTTATCTTCTAATCGGTGTAGCTCTGCGGATCTTAGGCGCGGCGGGACGGAAGTCCCGTCGCGCCTTTTTGCTTTTATCGGACCTGTCCGCCCATCAACGGTATTGGCAGGGGAGAGTCACGGAGCCGGGGAAAGGTATCTTTGGCATTCCGAGGTCAGACAGCGCTCCCGCAGACTCGCCATCTCATCCGGTGTCAGGGTCCAGATCTTCCCCTCGCTGCCCGCTAGTGCGCTCACCAGATTTACTTCAAGGCTGCGTGCCTCGGCTTCCGGAGTCTTCATAGGGGCGCCTTCGACTTGCGTACCGCTCGCCGCCCATCCCTGCCGTAGCTCTTCCAGTTTGCTTTCCACCAACGCTTTGTCTTCCGGTCTGCCAAATAGCGATAGCTGGTAGGCCGCCCACCCCGCTTCATCGGCCGCTTCCTTTTTCAACTTCTCACGAAGCCATCCCTCAAGCTCATTCGGGAATGCCGTTTTGCGGGCGGCAAATACCTTATCGATATAGAAGAAAACCGGTTGCGAATTGGCGCTCAGCGCGTCGATCGGCAGCATCGCATCTCGAGGGGAATAGCGCAGGAAGTAAGCGAGAAACGCGCCCTCATCCGACTGCGGGTTCCAGTCGTTACGGGCCGCATAGATTTCACGCATTGCCGGCAGCATCTTCTCGCTCCCCAACCGCGCCGCAATCATGGCTTTCCATTGCCAGCGATGGTTGTGCAGGCCTGTCGACGCTCGTAATTGCGTTTCCAGGCACCCGTCGATCTGGGGCAGAGTATCTTCGGGCAGATCGGCGATTTGTTCCAGCATCACCTCAGACTTCGGATCGCAGATCTCGCGCACCGCGTAGGGCTCTGCCGCTTCGGGAGAGAGTTCGATCAATCGCTTGAGGGCGTCCCGGTGCTCGCCAACCTCTGCCGGGCCGTCCAACATCGCTTCCAAATCCGGGATCAGGGATGGGTCGCGAATTTCCTTCCAGCGCGTCTCGAGGAGCATGGCCTGCGCCAAAGAATCCATCCGGCCAAATTCCTCCAGGACCGCGGGGCGTACCTGCGCCATCTCTGCCTGGCTCAATGCGTTAAACTCCATCAAGAGATAGGCAGTATCTCTACGATTTTCTCCGGTCCTCTGGGGAAGGGTGTCGACCATTTCGCTGATATCGCGCTGCCGTTCCTGATCTGCCAACTTTGAGGCGGCGTCAGTCTTCGCCGCCACAGACATGGTCCAGCCATCCAGAGTCTGTTTCCGCATGAACGCCCGCGTCTGCTGCATCGCATCGAGCACGGCTGGTTCTGGAACCTGCCGGGGATCCCGCCAAGCCGCTTCCAGCAAATCCAGTTGCAGTTTGAGATTGCCGGAACTGGCAAGGCCATCGAGCATCTGCTGCTGCACATCCTCGCCCAGGTCGTTGCGGGGATCGAGGAGCCAGCGCACTTTTTCACGAATCGCGTCGTCACCACTCAGAAAAGCCAGCCGCACCGCGGCATCCTGCCGCTCCTGCCCCTTGCCGTTCGCAATCTGGTCCGAAAGCACGCGCACCAGTGCGGCCTCTTCCTGCCCGTTGGGGGCCGCGATTTCAAGCGCTATGGTGTTTGTCGTCAGGCGAGTTCCGGCGAAACCTTCCTGCGAACCGATTACCCTTCCCGTCGTTACCGATATTTCGTAGTGTCCGGGCTTCTCAAAAACGAACCCCTGATTCAGCAGCACCGGAATCCGGATCGGTTCCTCTCCCAGTTTTGTTGTGGTGAGATAGTCGTGCCCGCTGGTTCCATGGGACCGGAACCAGCCTTCCGCCGGGGTGATGTTCACCTGTTCGGACATATCGTTGTAGATGGTCGAGTTCACCTCGAATCCGGGCGTCTGGCTGGTAAAGACCAGTTCCAACCAGATGGGCTCGTCTAATTTGAATTGTGTTCGCCCGTCTTTGGTTTCGAGCCGAACATCCACCCCCTCTACATGGGTCGCCGGCGGCGTCTCCTGCGCGATGCACTGCATGCAGCCAGCTCCCAGCGCGAGCGTGGCCAGACACCAACCCAACCTGGACATCTTCGCCCCCTTCACCAGTTAACCTCGTCGCTGGGAGTATTTGATGCAATTAACTGTTGCCGCGTCCACAGGCTTTTAAGCTCACGATAAACCAATCTGGGGGTTTCTGGAGAGCGGCTTGTCTACAGATTTGTTAGCGGGGAGCACAAACTCTGGGAGCGTGACAGCGCACTCGGAACACGCAACTATCATAAGACTGGCTTGGACGAGCCTCGCCGTTGTCCTACTCATCCCGCAACGTCTTGGCTGGATCGATTCTGGCAATTCGCAGAGCTGGCACGGTGGTTGAGATGAGCGCCACAGTTGCGACCATCAAAATGACCGTGAGGATCGTGGGCGCATCGTACACGCCTACGCCGTAGAGCACGCTACGCATCACTCGCAACGCTCCCGCGCAGAGGGCCAGTCCAAGAATAAGGCCGAGGGCCGCGGCGCCCATGCCGGAGCGGCCGATCTCGGCCATGGCCCGGCCGACGGTCGAGCCCAGGGCCATGCGAATGCCGATTTCGCGCGTCCTCTGGGCCACCAGGTTGGCCACGAGTGCGAAAACTCCCACCGCGCTCAGGAGCAGAGCCAGGGCTGCCATAGCGCCGAGCAGCGCCACTTCTACCCGCTGCGTCGCAAGCGTCTTCGCCAGCAGGTCGCGCATACCGTAAAAGGCCGAGAAGGGCAGGCTGGGGTCGACACTCGCCAGCGCCCGCTGCATCTGCCCGGTCAATCCCACCACCGGGCCGGCAGTGCGGACAATCCAATCCGGCTGAAACCATACGTGCAGTACCGCGAGGTATTGCGCAGGCAGTTGGGCGGCAGGAATATACATCGCCTGCTCGGTCATCAGCGGAGCTCCCTCGTACAGACCGGAAGAAACGGGGACATTGGCCACTTCGCCCACGATCAACGTGTCCTTGTTGACGTAACGGCCCACGGGGTTGGTCCCGCCATAGAACTTTCGCGCGAAGGCTCGGTTCACCACGGCCACGTGCTGCGTTGTGGGGCCGTCAGCATCGGTAAAGGTGCGGCCCGCGAGCACGGGCATCTGCAAGGTTTCGAAATATCCCGGCGTGACATAGACCTCATCGGTCCCATCCTGTTGGCCAGCTTCCTTGCCGTCGCTAAGGGTCACCCCGTCGTTCAGGGCGCGCTCGTAAGGCAGGCTCAAGCCCACTGCGGCACTCTGCACGCCGGGAATCTGCCGCATGGCAGCAGTGCCGTCATCCAACAGCTTGCGGAAGGCTGCAGCACGCTGGTAACGAGCGTCGTCGAGCGAGGCCTTGGCGACCATGACTCCGTTGGCATTGAACCCGGGCGGTAGCGTCTCCAAATGGACCAGGGTGCGAATGAGCAGTCCGGAACCGGCCAGCAGCACGACGGTAAGGGCAACCTCGCCGGCAATCAGCGCCTGGCGCAGGCCCACGCTGCCGACTCCGGCCACGGCGCGGCCTGCCATCGACGAGCGCAGGTCCACTTTCCGCGTGGCGAGCGCCGGGAGCATCCCGAACAGAATGCTGGTCGCGAGCGAGATAACCAGCGTGAAAGCCATCACGCGAGCGTCGAGTGGGACGTGAGCGACGGGAAGAAAGTGTTCGGGCAACAGCAGCAGGAGGCTGCGAAGGGCAAGAAAACCCACGCCGATGCCCACCGTTCCGCCCACCAGCGCGAGCAGCAGGTTTTCGACCCAGAACTGCTTCTGGACCTGCCAGCGCGATGCTCCCAGCGCCAGACGCGTGGCCACTTCCGAGGTGCGGCGCAGCATGCGGACAAGCGTCAAGCCCGCCAGATTGGCACAGGCGATCAGCAGAATGAAGCCCGCAGCCAGCATCAGCGCCAGCACTTGCGGGCCGAGTTCGGCGGTCTCGCCTTTCTGAAGCGGGACGGAATAGTATGTCACCTGCGCTCCGGGGTTTTCTCTCAGTTCATAGCGGCTGGCACGGGAGGACCAAGTGCGGTTGATTTCGGCGTCCGCCTGCTGCCACGTCGCGCCATCGCGCAGCCGGGTGATGCACTCAAAGTTCGTTCCCCCTCCTTCGCCCCCGCGGCTGGGTTGAAGCGCGGTATAGAGGTCGGCGTTCAGGGGAGTCGTGACCCCCTCGGGTAGCACGCCGTTGACCGGGTACGCCTCGCCTTTCAACTCAACCGATTGCCCCAGAATATTGGGATCCGAGCCGAAGGTACCTCGCCACAAGCTGTAACTCAGGATCACGGCTTTGGGTCCATGCGGATGGTCCTCGTCCTGCGAGAAATTTCGCCCCATCATGGGCTGAACTGCCAGCACGTCAAGGTAGTGGGCCGAGATGCGCCCGCCATGCACATAGGCCACGTGTGAGCCCGCTTGGAGGTTCACGCCCGAAGTTCCGCGGCTTGAAACGGCCGAGATCAGGGAGGGGACATTGTCGCGCAGCAACTCCCATTGTTCGCCATTTAGACCGTGCCGCTCATCGGAGGCCCGGGGGCCGGTGACACGCGTGTAGATCGTGCCCATTCGTTCGGGATGAGAATAGGGCAGGCTCTTCAGCATGAGCGCGTTAACCATGGAAAAAATCGCGGTGTTGGCGCCGATGGAAAGCGCCAGAGTAAGAATCACCGTGGCGGTGAAACCGGGATTGCGCCGCAACTGCCGCGCAGCAAACTTGAAGTCTTGTACTAACGCGTCCATCAACACCCTCCTGGCGAGAAAGCAGTGGTATCTTCGGGGAGATTCTATCTGCTATACGTTGGACGGGCTCGGGAAAGTTCCGTTGCAATACGAGTGGAAGCGATGAGTCCAGTCATGCCGAGCCGGAGGCACCTGCGGAAGGTAGGGCAAAAGCGCAGCCAACGGTCAAACGGTGACGGAGGGAAGAGAAGAAAACCTGAGAAGAGTTGCCCCACTTAGCCTCCGCACCGCAGATTGGGGTGCTATCGAATCTTATTGACAAACAGGCTCAATCATAAATAATCCGACCAGGCGCCTTTTGAATGCTGAGAGGAGCAAATGAGCCCACGCCGTGCCAATCTCGAACTCGCCGACCGACGCCGTGAAGCCCTAGTTAGGGCTGGATACGCGGAAATCCTGGATAAAGGTATCCAAGGGTTGACCTTGGATTCCGTGGTTGCTCGCGCTGAATCGAGCAAGGGTGGCGCGCTTTATTATTTTCATACCAAGGAAGATCTTCTCACCGGAGTCCTGGATTGGCTCCTGCGACAGTTGAATCGAACCCTGGACGAAGTCCTGCAAGCCCAGGATTCTGCGCGTGGAAAACTGGTTTCGGAATTGGAGGTCCTGTTTCACAGCGCGGAGGTTAACCGAAAGCTTTACCTCGTTTTCTTTGATTTTGTGCCACTGGGGGCGCGCCAGGAACGGTTCCGCGCGCTCTGGGAGAGTTTTTTCGCGGAATGCCGCCGCCGCGACACGGAGATTGTCGAACTAGGAATTCGCGAGCAGCAATTCCGCCGGGTGGATCCCCAGGATGCCGCCGCCACCATTCGCGCGTTAGTGGATGGGTATTGCTTGCAGTGGTTGGTCGGACCGAACAACATGACAATTGAATCCTATCGGGATCGCTGCCGCGCAGTTTTGGGTGCTTACCTTCTCCGATGACGAAGGGGCCAATTCCAGCCTTCGGCTATCGGCAGGGCCTAACGAGGTTTACTTCGTCGACGAGCAGGAACAGCGGCCATTTGTCGTTATGGAATTGTTGAAGGGGTAGACGTTGGCCGACTGCATTCGCACCAAGCCCGTCCAGAAGGCCGAGATCCTGCGCGAAGCGGGCTGGCACTCAGGATCTGTTCCACTTCTTCATACCCGGTGGGAAATGCCCAGTCAAAACGTGGGGGAAGAGCAAACACATACCTGCGGTTGCGGCCGAGTTCGCTAGGTCCGATGGGCGCGGCGCTAACGTGAAAGTCTTCCCGCTGGAGGGAGGCCCACTGCGTCAAGGTGAAAACCATGATCGGGATATCTTGCCGCGGGTTGGCCTGGGTCCATCGGGGATGGCGCAGGGAAATAAGCGGACCCCGCTGGGTAACGGCATCACCTTCGGGGCCATTCGAGTAACCTTTCCATTGGTCAATCTTGATTGAAAACTTTCGCCATCCTTGCGGCAGGCAGAAGCAGAAACCGTACTGCTTATTTCTATACTCGATGGCCGCCCCTACTTGCGTGGCCGGTGGTGACGTTGACTGCTGGCTCGATGATGGTTGTGACTGGCCGGAAGGTTCAGGCGCGCGTTCTTGAGGCTCAGGGAATACGGATGTGGACAATTCTGTCACTCCAACAAGAATGAAGGCGAGGATGATAATCCGAGCTGAATTTGGAAGCCGCACCACCCCAATAATACCCGCAATCGGTGCCAGCGCCATCTCGATTGAATTATGATCGCGGCTCTGCCCCGCAAGTGGTGGGCGATCGCAGGGGGGCGCATCAACAGCCCGTGAGGGACACGCCCCCCGCACGTTAAGACGCGAACATGCCACAGTTAGAATTGCGCGGATCGCAGTCACCGGGTAACATAGTTCGTTACGAACAATATTTTGAGCAGCGAGTTGCCAAGAACCGGGCAATGATTTCTTGGCTAGTGGGGGCGCACGGAAAAAAAGGGCCGTACCTCCATCACCTTGAAATTGGGATGGGAACGGTGTATCGAGACCCCGGGCCAAGGATACGGAGGGTTTGCGATGGGAATCAGGCAAGTGGCGGCTGCATGGGGGCTGGTCATAGCCTTCGCCGGCGTTCATGCCCAAGCACGGGTGTTGCGCCTTTCGGACGGCATGCCGGTTCGCGTCCGGCTGACGGCGGACCTTCTTAGCTCCCGGGCGGAAACAGGCTCCCGAGTGAATTTGGAAGTCGCCCAGTCCGTCGTACTGCAGGGTGAGGCGGTCATCCCGGAGGGGGCGGAGGCATGGGGTGCGGTGCAGGCCGCAAAAAAGGGCAAAATCCTCGTATTCGATATCGAGGGCGTGCGGCTCCCGAGTAGAAAGATCATCCTGCTTCGCTGTACTCCGCAAAAGAGATCTCGATCGAAGAAAGACGAGATTAAGGTTGAAACCACAATGAACGGCCAGTTGGGAGCTCCGCGCGGATTTGAATTCACTGCATATTTGGACCAAGACGTGGACGTCGATGTGCCCTGAGCCCGCCGCGGAACCTGGTCCTACCGCCCCCGGCCCTCAGTTTTGCTCAAGGCAACGCGGCCAGCGTGTATGTTCACTAAGTTGATTGCCATCGCTTTCACTCTCGTGCTGGTGGCGGGAGTTCCGGCCCTCTCCTACTCCACTGCCCGAAATGTCGAAGTCCCCAAGCTTCCCCGTTTGTCCCTCTACCTATCCGCGATAATTTCCCAATGGCTTTTGACCGTTGTGGGCTTGGGAGTTGTGTTCGTAGTCGAGCGCAAGGTGTTCGTGGAAGGGTTTGCCGGGTTGCCTTGGACGCTTATTTTGAAGTGGGGGGGCGGCATCGCGCTGGCCGTGATCCTGGCCCTGTGCATCGTTATCTTGTCTGAAGGGCGCGGATGGCTGCCGCGGGAATCCGACCTGGTTTACCTGTTGATACCGGAAACTCTCCGCGAGCGGCTTTGGGCGGTTCTTCTCATTGCGCCCACTGCCGCGTTCTGCGAGGAATTCCTTTTCCGCGGATATTTGCTCACGCAGTTGCACGACTGGCTGCACTCGCTCTTATGGGCTTGGGTAGTGTCATCCCTGGCGTTTGGTCTGGCGCACTTCTACCAGGGATGGAGCGGCATGACCCGCGCCGCATTGCTGGGAGCGCTGCTCGCTTATCCCGTCGTTCGATTGGGCAGCCTTTACCCAGGCATGTTCGCGCATTGGATGATCGACAGCGTGGCTCTCGTGTGGCTAGGGCGCTGGATGGTCGGAATGGACAACCCGCGAAGTTCTTATGCGCCGCCGTCCGAAACCGGCTCGAGCTTATGAACGATGTCGGCTTCTTCCATCAGCTCTTCCGCGGTCAACGTGCAAGCGATCTTCAGGCAGCCGGTCTCAAGACACTTGGGACAATTGACAATGATGCGGTCGAAGAGGAAATCGGATAACTGTTGCGTGGTGAAAATGCGTGCCATGGAGTATTCCTCCATCCCTGCGAGGGGGGTCACTGTTTAAGGGGCATTATACTCCTCCCCGACGGAAGGGGCGCCCAAACTTCCCGTCGCAAGCAAAAATTATTTTTATCACCCCCATAAGACTTTCAGTAAGCTGCCTATTGAATTCTCCGCCGGGTTGACTTATAGTTGCGCCGCAATACTGCCGAGGCATGCTGTCCAGCTTATCCTCCCTCGCGCCTGAGCAGCGGTCTTGGCGATCCTAATAGCGGGGACCTTCGCACCGGCCCCACCGTCGCGATCGGGTCCAATCGCGGTCATACCTTCCAGGAGGTCTCGCAATGTATCCTCTGTTTTGTTTCGACCCCAAACTTTCTCGCATTCTCGGTTTGATGATTATCGCCGTAATTATTCTCTCAAGCTGCGCCCCTACCACAAACAAGCCTACGGTTCAGGTGAGTGCCTATGATCGCGCGAAAGACGCCTTTAAAGGCGGCCAACTCGACCAAGCGCTGGGCCTCACGGATAAGCTGGCGACAGCCGTTCCGCCCGAAGATGCTACAGACAGGGCGCGAGTGCTGCGCGCCGTGATTTACACCGGAGAAGTTAAGAGCACCATGGAACTGGCCGAGGCTTACGGCAAAGGGGTGGAGAAGGCCAAGAACCCCCGCTTCCAATCGGAGTATCGGCGGCTGCAGCAGAACTTTCGGCAGGCCGCGGGGAATGCGACGCTAAATCTTGCCGAAACGGCGCACCAGATTGCTCCCGACGGGATCATCGCCAAGGAGCAGACTCTGGACGCAAGCTATCCAACCACTGAGGGCCCGCCCGAAGTCAAATCGCTGGCGCTTGTCGAGGAAGGGGGCTGGATCGAGCCTGATCAGCAGGACAGCGCGGCGGCGGATTCACTTCGCAAGGGTATCGACAATGCGCTAGCTGATGTCGTTTCGGGTGACCGGGCGAAAGCTCGCACAGCTCTCGCCAGTGGCCCTGTCAAACTCGACGGCGCGGCTTTCGCCATTTTCCTCGCTAAGGAACTCGCCGATGGCGCGATCGTCTTCGATCGCCATCACAGCCGGGACCCGCAGAAATTGATCACGATTTGCGACGAAGGCGAAGAGTGCCTAAAGGCTGCCCAGACCGCTCTAAAAGACACGCCCAACAAAGACGAGACGGCCGAAGTTAAGAAGCTCCTGGATAAGTTCAAAACAATTCGGAAAGACAGGTAGCGTTCCTTCCGCTGAATTTGGGGCCGCTCGCCAGAGGGCGGCCCTGACCTTCGTTACCCTCGCAGCCGGAGTGGTGCGCCTGTCGAAATTTAATGCCTCCGGCACCTTCTTCCGATCTACCCCCGCGCTTCTATAGGAACGTACTTCAGGTTTTCCGGTCCCGTGTATTCCGCCAAGGGGCGGATGAGTTTGTTGTGCGCGTATTGCTCGAGGACGTGCGCGGTCCAGCCGGAGATTCGGCTGAGGGCGAAAATCAGCGGATAGAGGTCCAGCGGAATTCCCAAAACGTAGTAGGCCGAGGCGGAGTAAAAGTCCACGTTAGCGTTGAGGTTCTTCTCGCGGATCATCAGGGCTTCAATTTTTCTGGAAATCTCAAACCAACGGGTCTGTCCGGCCCGGGCGCAGAGCGCTTCTGACATTCGGCGCAATTCGGTAGCGCGTGGGTCGTCGGTGCGGTACACGCGATGCCCGAACCCCATCACTTTTTTCTTCTGCCCTAGGAGGCTATGAATATAGTCATCCACCCGGTCCGGGGATTGAACTTCCAGCAGCATCTTCATGACCTGCTCGTTAGCGCCGCCGTGCAAGGGGCCTTTGAGGGTCCCGATGGCGGAAGTGATTGCGGAGTGAAGGTCGGAGAGGGTGGAAGCGGTAACGCGTGCGGCAAAGGTCGAGGAGTTGAAACTGTGATCGGCGTGTAGGATGAGCGCGATATCAAACCAGCGCGCCGACGCCGCGTCTGGCGTCCGGCCGTTCAGCATGTACAGAAAGTTCGCGGCGTGGCTCAACTTGGGGACGGGAGCCAGGGATTGCTTTCCTTGCCTGATTCGCCCGTAAGCCGCCACCAAAGTGCTCATCTGGGCGGTCAAGCGAAGCGCTTTGCGGGCGTTCGCTTCGGGCGACATGTCGTGCGCGTCGGAGTCATAGAGCGACAAAGCAGACACCGCCGTCCGCAGGATATCCATTGGCGGCTGCGACGGCGGGAATCGTTCCAGCAAGTCCAAGATTTCCGGCGGGACCGACCTGTTCGCTGCCAATTGGTCTTCGAAGTCCCCCAATTCCTCCGCCCTGGGGAGTCGGCCATGCCATAGAAGGTAAAGAACTTCCTCGAATGTCGAGTGTTCGGCGAGGTCGTGAATATCGTAACCGCGATAGACAAGGGTTCCCCTCTCGCCGTCAATCGCACAGATTTCCGACGTTGGGATAACCACGTCCTGAAGCCCAATCTTGACCTCTGGCATGGCGCATTTCTCCCTGTCCTACCTGAAATATTCGACTACCAAGACGACCATGATACACGAGGCAAGCGAATCGGAACAAGGACGCTTAGGTACCAGTTTCCACGATGCACAATCCCAAATTACGATAAATAGTCCTACCAGACTATTTGTTTTGTCCTTCTTCAACCGCTCTGTGGGCCAACGAAAATCCTTGGGGTTTGGGTACCGCTGTGTAAAAATGGTGTTCTTTCGATCTGGCCGCTTCATGCAGAATCCCAACGCCATGATGAAGATACCTCTGCTCGTGATATCGGTATTTGTGTCGAGTTTTGCCACTACCCGCCCGGCGCTGGCGGCACCTGCCCCTTTGAGTGATGAGGATAGCCGTCATTCCGCTGTGCGTGGGGTCGAAATGATGATGGATGGCGACCTCGACGGTGCCGTCAGTGTCTTTCAGCAGATCGAGCAAAAAGACCCGACGTCACCCTTGGGCTACGAGCTGGAAGCCGACGCAACCTGGTGGCGCATCTATTATTTTTCCGCGAACCTCATTGATCCAGACGTTTTTGACGTCGCGAATATGGAGGCCACACCTTTCGACTCCCACTTCTATGACCTCGATAATGTGGCGATTCACCATGCCGAAGCCCACATCCACCAGCACCAGGATCTCGCGCTCAGCTATCTTTACGAAGGTTATGCTTATGCCTTGCGGGCACGGTTTGAGGGCCTGCATGACCGCGACTTGCCCACCGCTCGAGCCGGGAAGAAGATGCGTTTGCTGCTCCTGAGGGCGGTGGAGCTCGATCCAAACCTGAACGACGCCTACCTGGGTCTCGGCATCTACAACTACTTTGTCGATACGCTCCCGGGCATCGTCAAATTCCTGAGTATGTTCATCGGGCTCCCCGGCGGCAGCCGCACCGAGGGGCTTAAGCAGCTCCAGCTTTGCGCCGAGAAGGGAGAAGTGGGGAGGCCGGAAGCGAAGTTTTATCTCGCCAAGGACTACACAAGGTGGAACGAAAAGCAGTACGCGAAATCCCAACACCTCTTCGGAGAGCTACAACAGGAATTTCCTCATAACCCGCTTTGGCCCATGCTGATCGGGAGCCTGTATTTCCGCCTGGGGAATCGCCAAAAAGGCGACGAAATCTATCGCGAGGTCTATCAGCGGACCATGGGGAAGAATTCTGAGGTGGACAAAGCCGTCCACCACGCCGCAAGCCAAGGTTTGGAAAGGCTCCATCCCGGGCAGAAATTCCAGTGAAGTTATCGGGTGATCCGATGATCGGGTGATCGGGCGATCGAAAACCGCAGAGAATTCTGCTCCGCACTCAGCCCTGTGATCTCGAGATCATCAACTCATCAAATGACTAAATGGCCTGATGACAAGATGGCGCACTGAACCGGTTTCTCATTCACCCGATCACCCGATCAGATTCTGCGTCTGTTCGTGCGCGTGGTAGGAGCTGCGGACCAGCGGCCCGGATTCTACGTGGCGAATCCCCGCGCTTTCGCCATGCTGTTTGAGGGCGGCAAATTCATCCGGTGAATAGAAGCGCGCCACGGGTAATTGCTCACCCGACGGGCGCAGATACTGGCCGATGGTAACGATTTGGACACCCACGGTGGCCAAGTCACGTAGCACCCCGCAGGTTTCATCAAAGGTCTCGCCCAGCCCCACCATCAGGCCGGACTTGGTGGGAATGTCCGGGGCAACTTCGCGTGAGAGCCGCAAGAGGCGGAGCGACCGTTCGTAGCGCGAACCACGTCGGGCCACAGGATACAGGCGAGGCACGGTTTCCGTGTTGTGATTCAGGATGTCGGGCCGGGCGCGCAGTACAATTCCCAGGGCCTCGTCGGAGCCGCGAAAATCCGGGATCAGCACTTCCACTTGGCAGGCGGGAATGCGCTCACGCAGAGCTTCGATAGTTTGGGCAAAAATCGTCGCGCCGCCGTCTTCCAAGTCGTCTCGGTCGACCGACGTGACCACGACGTACTTCAACCCCATATTTGCGGCGGCTTCCGCCACGCGCGCGGGTTCGGCCCAGTCCACCTCGCCGGCGGGCTTTCCCTTGGGCACGGCGCAGAAACCGCACCGCCGCGTGCAGAGTTCGCCAAGAATCATGAAAGTGGCCGTGCGATGCTGCCAGCACTCGCCGATATTCGGGCATCGCGCGCTCTCGCACACCGTGTGCAGTCCCAATCCCCGCATCAGGCGCTTCAGGTCAAAATAGTTCTCGCCCGCGGGGAGGCGTACCTTTAACCAGTCGGGCCGCCGGGCCGCCGACTGGGGCAAACCAATTTGTACCAGATCACCCATTGAGTTCATTGTAGCCCGACTGCCGAAGCGGCACAACCGCAGATGAGAATTCCCTCATGCTTCAATACCTACCCGCCGATGATAGGGATGGAAATGCAGATTCATTTGATTATAGGAGGCGTCATGCAGTGCAAAGTTTTCAGTGTTCCAGCCGGAGGCGAAAGAGCGTTCGATAGCGAGCGAAAGTTGAATGATTTTCTCGGCGCAACAAACGTGAAGCGCATTTTTGCCTCTCTGGCCAGTCAGCCGGAAGGTCCCATGTGGTCCGTCCTGTTCTTTTATGAGGATGGAGCGCCGGTGCCGCAGAAAGCTGCTGTCACCCCCGCCCAACCGCCGGCTTCCGGCGTAACCCTGACCGGCGAGCAGGGAAGGTGGATCATCGCTTTGAAGAAATGGCGGAGCGACCAGGCGGCGACGGAGGGCGTCCCGCTCTATATGGTTTCTCAGAACAAGTGGCTCGAGGATATGGTTCGGATGCCGGCCAGGACAGTGGACGACCTGAAGAAAATCACAGGATTTGGTGAGTGGCGGGTGCAAAAATATGGAGCGAAAATCGTTGAGATTTTGAACGCGGCAAATGCCGCCAGAAATTCCCGGCCGACATCCTCCTACTCAGCCGGCACCGCCTAAAGGTTGGGTAGGGGAATCCAACCGAATCCACCACCCCTTGGGTGAGAGGGCCTCGGGCCGGGCTCTGCCGCAGCGCAGCCTATCGAGGCCTTGCGTCCGACTCGTTCACGGGATCCCTGCGCGGAGCGGGCGACGGACTGCGGCTGAGTTTTTCCGCAGCATGTTCAGCCGCCCCCCGTGCTTCCCAGGATGCCGTCTACCCTTGCCTGTTTACGGGGCTCGTCTTATGCCCACTTTTTGCCGAGGGTCTCCAAGCCGCCTTTGGCCAAATCCTCGGGGAGCATCACCGGATGAAGTTCCACTTGAGCGTTGAAGGTGAGGAACCACGGCTCGGCAATCGCCGGTATCTGCGAAGTGCTTTCCATGTGGACAATCAGTATCCCGCCGCGGTGGCCGCCAATTTCCGTAAAATAGGCCGCCTCCGGCTTGAGTTCATCGAGGATGCGCTTCATCTTCGCTCCGGCACTGCCGTCCTTCACAAAGGTGTTAAAAGGCTCGATGGGTAACGTAACGCGGACAAGTATTCGCATATTTGCCTCCTTCAAGGCACGAGCCGAGGTGCATGAGTCTATTGCGGATTAGGGTTAAAAGCCCGAGGCTTGATCATACCACCAAATGACAGCCTTCGACCGCCGCGTCGCCGCATCATCGCGACATTGTGCGTTCGCAAATAATCATCCACGAGGTGCCAAATTTGTCGCGGAGCATACTAAAGCGGTGGGCAAAAAATGTCTCCTGCATTGGCATGAAGATTTGACCGCCGTCGGAGAGTACCGCGTGAATCCGCTCCGCCTCCTCCGCGGTGGCGACGGAGAGTGAAAGATAGGCGCTGCGCATGGGCTGGAAGCGGTCGGGCGGAACATCGGCTGCCAGAAGCTCCGTCTCGCCCAGCGTCATGCGGGCATGGAGGATGGCGTTCCGCCATTCGGGCGGGACGTTTTGAGGATCAGGCTGCTCGGCATGGGTCATCATCATCGTGATCTTTCCGCCGAGATGCTGTTCATAGAAACGGAAAGCCTGAGCGCAGTTTCCGCCATAGTTGAGGTACGTAAGCAGCTTCATTTTATTTCTCCCTTTGCGGAATTATCCGGCAGCGCGAAGGCGAAGAGCTCGTCGTGAACCGCCATCACCAAGTACTGTCTTCCATCGAGTTCGTAGGTCATGGGACTGTTCTCGGTGCTATCCCCGACGCTCACGTGCCATAGAGTTTTCCCCGTTGCCGGATCGAGGGCCAGGAGATTGCTATCCACGTCGGCGGTAAACAGCAGATGGCCCGCCGTCGTCAAGATCCCGGCCCCGCTTTCGCCGTCGCCGAGCTCGTGATCCCATGCCATTTTGCCTGTTTGATAATCGATGGCGCGAATCGTGGAATTGGCCCACAGGCCTGCATCGCGGCCTGCCCAACCTTCCGGTTTACCCGTCGTGGTTAGGTAGAAAATGCTGAAGACGCGCCGCGCGCTAACATAGAAAAGCCCTGTTTGCGGGTCAAAGCTGGGGGCTAGCCAGTTGGTAGCGCCATCGGAAGCGGGCTCGACGAGCGTGCCGTCGGGCCTGGGCGCGTACCCCGCTTTGATGACAGGACGCCCGCGTGAATCAACACCCGACGCCCAATTAAGATCGATAAACGGAGCGGTGACCAGGTGTTCGCCGGTCGTCCGGTCGAGCACGAAGAAGAATCCGTTACGGCTCGCTTGGGCCAAGAGCTTGCGCGGCGCGCCGCCAAACTCCGCGTCAAACACAATGGGAGTCTCAACCGCGTCCCAATCGTGTACGTCGTGGGGTGAAGGTTGGAAGTACCAAGCCATCTTCCCGGAGTCAGGATTGAGAGCCACGATCGAGCAGGTATAAAGATTATCACCCGGGCGCACGTCGCCGGCGAGGACCGGGTTGGGGTTGCCCGTGCCCCAGTAAAGCAGGTGAAGGTCGGGGTCGTAGGTCCCCGTCATCCACGTCATGGCGCCGCCATGGAGGATGGCGTCGGAGTTCTTCGGCCAGGTTTCCGACCCCGGCTCGCCGGGCCGCGGCTCGGTGAACCACTTCCATTGCACGGCGCCGGTTTTCGGATCAATCGATTCGAGGAAGCCGGGGATGTCCGTTACGTCTCCCGAGACGCCCGCAATCACGTGATCGCGCACCACCAGCGGTGCCATGGTGGAAAAGTATCCGAGCTTGGCGTCGGCCAGCTCGATAATCCACCGGACTTTGCCATCCTTCGCATTGAGGCTCACCAAGTGGGCGTCCGGGGTGGTGAAGTATAGCCAGTCTCCATACATCCCCACACCGCGGTGTCCAATGTGGTCGCCCGTCGAGGCGCGATGATAATGCCAGATCGTACGGCCAGTCCGTCCGTCCACCGCCCAAACGTTATCGGGGGTCGTGAGATAGAGAATTCCATTCACTTCCAAGGGCGTCGACTTGATCGTGACGTTGGCCCGGAACCTCCAAGCCAGAGTGAGAGAGCCGACGTTTTGGGAATTGATTTGGTCGAGCGTGCTGAATCGCCGGCCGGAGTACTCACCATTATAGGTAGGCCAGCTCGTAGTGGGTGGCTGCAAGAGAGTCTCAGGGGAAAGCCCTTGGGCGGCGAGGCGTGACGCGAGGGCGCAGCTCGCGATCAACAGGGCCAAGAGCAACTCCATCCTGCAAAACCTGGTAGCGAACCTACCCCGACAACGCGAGCCCAGCTCTTTCACCCGACCGTCCATTGTGCGCACTCCATCTGTTGCGTGCGAGCTAACGTGGTTTTGAAGATTCATAGATGAAGCCCTAATGACGGCGGTTTCGTGACAGTCTTGAGGACTGCTGTTACTTTAAGGATTCGAGATACGCGAAAAGATCATGGAACCGTTGCTGTGTCATTTCATCCAGCAGTTTGCGATGCGCCGCAAGCGGATCGTGCACGTCGATCGTGACCTTGTCGAGCGGGAAGGAGTGATACCAGCCCGAGTCATCGCGCAGGGCCACCGTGAACTCGTCAAGGTGCAAGAGAGCGCCTTGCACGCGCTCACCCGTCGGCAGCACGACGGTCACCGTTGAGTGGGCGGAACCTCCCGTCGGGTAAAGCATTTGCGTTTCGAGGCGAAGGGGAGCGTATTTGCCCGCGATGCCCTTCAGGTCGCCGGTGGGAGAATGGCAAGCTTTGCAGCCGCCCGCTCCCTGGAAATAAGCTTGCCCTGCGTCGGCGTGGCCCGTCAGAAGTTTCGCCAGCGGGTATTTCTCGGGAACTTGCGAGGACTCAAGGGCCTGGTGGGCACGGTCGTGAAGGAACGCGGCAACGGCTTTGATCTGATCCGAGGTGAGTGGAAGTGGCGGCATGCCTTTGTCCGGCCGCCCATTGCGAATGACCTCGCCAATCAAGTTCCCGTTGACGTCATGCGCCACCACTTTGGATCGGATCAAGTCTGGGCCGCGCGCGCCGGTGGCGTCCGGCGCGTGACAAAAGCCGCACGACTGTTTGAACTGGCTCTCGCCGCGTGCGATCATCTCGCGCGAAGGTGTCTGTCCAAACGTCTCGAATGCCGATGACGCCGCGAAAATCAGAACCGTGGCAAGAAAGATTCCACTTACAGTCCGGAGAGGTTGAAGCTCAGAATCCGGGGTAACACGGTGGCCGTCACAGGTGTCCGCTCCTTCGGCTCGACAACCCGCCAGTGCCGCCTTGTACTGGGTAGAACTCGTTTGTGTTTTGAACATAGGTGACCCTGAACTCAAGAGTATAGCGCAGGACAGCACGTTCCGATGAAGGATGTCACCGAAAAGCCCAATCTCGGACAGCGCCCTGCGACTTGAGCGTCCGCGCCCTGAAGCGGTCAACGGCGGAGGTCGTAAGCAACACTACTGAGTTTTACGAAATACCGTGACGAACTGCTTTCGTAGCGCGGGCGTCCGAAGGTGTGAATCAAACTGCCGAAGTGCGAAAACATGTTCTCGCAAAGGCGCCAAGCCGCAAAGGTCGCAAAGAAAACAGGAAGCTTGTGCTTTACGGCTTTTGCGGCTTGGCGCCTTTGCGAGAGATTGTTTTGATTTTTTCGCAGCTTCTCCCGCCCGCGCTACGCAGGCCTTTGTCACTATCATTTGCAACCTTGAATAAGCTGAGAATAAGCCGAAGCTGGGACACACAGCACACTTCCGGGTACAGGTTGCTATAATGTAGCCCGGCGTATGAATCGGGTGGTTTGGCGGGGTGGGACGATATCACACGATGACGCGCCAGGCGGGGCAATCCTGACAAAGGTGAAATCAATGCACACCCTAGAGTCCATTATGGCCAAGTTGAAAGCCCTGGGCAGCGAGAAGACTCGCCGCACTTACGCGCGTCACGGCATCCCCGCCGAGCGAACGTTCGGCGTGAGCGTGGCGGGGCTCAAGGCAATAGCGAAAACCATCAAGGGGCAACAAGTTCTGGCGTGCCAGCTCTACCAGACTGGGAACATGGATGCCATGTACCTTGCCGGCCTGGTGGCAGACGGGTCGAAACTGAATAAGCAACAGTTGCAGGAGTGGGCCGACGGCACGGCCGGCATGACTATGATTTCCGAATATGTCGTTCCTTGGGTGACGGTCGAGAACCCCCTCGCGCGGGAACTCGCGGTCGAGTGGATGAAGTCAAAGGAGGAGCGCGTTGCGTCCTCCGGTTGGTGTACGTATAGCGGACGCGTCGCCACACAACCCGATGCGGCCCTGGACCTCGCGGAAGTCGAACAGTTGCTGGGGACCGTCGCGAGCAGGATCAGCGAGGCGCAAAACCGCGTCCGATACACGATGAATGGATTCGTAATTGCCGTCGGAACCTATGTGAAGCCCTTGCTGAAACAGGCGAAGGCGGCGGCAAAGCAGATTGGGGCCGTCTCCGTAGACGTGGGCGACACGGCTTGTAAGGTGCCGCTGGCCACTGCGTCGATCGCCAAAATCGAGGCCGCCGGCCGGGTGGGCCTGAAACGCAAAACCATCCGCTGCTAGTAGAGCGCAGCGCTAATCGCGGCAGCCGGGTTCGAACGAAGGCCGATGTGGCACCGCCCGTGTCCGGGGAGTGTCCCTGAACCGTCAAGAACGCCGGACAGGATGTCCAGGCGCAGGGAATCTTGAAAATAAATCGAGGCGAATTTCCTGCGTGGTAGGAAATTCGAGGGCATCCGGTTTGAGTTTGGCCGCCAAATTGATAACCTATTAAAATGCTCGACTCCCCAGGGCTGAATTGACGCAGTGGGAAGTAAGTGTCTTTTGTCTGCCCGTTCGTGAAGGAGAGATGGGGGAAGGTGCCATGGCACCGGGAGCGGCGCCGCAGGGTACCCCAGTCTGCCGCGATGTTGATGATAATTAACGGAGTTATCGAGAAACGCAAGTAGCACGATTAAAGGATAGAGTATGTCCAAATGCGTTTTGGCATTGGATCAAGGAACCACGAGTTCGCGGGCCATTCTGTTTGACCATGATGGCCGTCCTTGCTTTGCTGCTAGCCGGGAATTCAAGCAGTATTATCCGCAGCCTGGTTGGGTGGAACACGATGCGATGGAAATATGGCAGTCGCAGCGCTCGGTGGCGGAGAAAGTTCTCACGGAAGCCCACTCAGGCCCCGAGGAATTGGCCGCCATCGGCATCACCAACCAGCGAGAGACGGTGCTGCTTTGGGATCGGGCCACGGGCAAGCCGTTGCACAACGCGATCGTGTGGCAATGCCGACGGACCGCGGGGCTGTGCGACCGCATTCGCGCCGAAGGTTTCGACCGCATGATCCGCGAGAAGACCGGACTGGTTACCGACGCGTACTTTTCCGGAACCAAAATCGCCTGGCTGCTGGAGAACGTCCCGGGCACGCGCGAGAGGGCGCAGCGCGGGGAGCTTGCCTGCGGCAACATCGACACCTGGTTGATTTGGCAGCTCACGGGCGGGCGCGTACACGCGACGGACGTTTCCAATGCCTCGCGCACCATGCTCTTCAACCTGCACACGCTCGCTTGGGATCAGCAGATCCTGAACTATTTTGCCATCCCGCCTTCTCTCCTGCCGGAAGTGAAACCATCGGGCGGGATTTTCGGCGAGACCTCCCTCTTCGGCGCCTCCGTACCCATCGCCGGCGTCGTCGGGGACCAGCAGGCCTCCCTCTTCGGGCAGCAGTGCTTCCGCAACGGCATGGTGAAGAACACTTACGGTACGGGTTGCTTTTTGCTGATGAACACCGGGACGGAAATTCCGCGTTCAGAGTCCGGGCTCTTGGGAACGGTGGCCTGGGGAAGGGAAGGCCGAACGGAATATGCGCTCGAGGGCAGCGTCTTTATTGCCGGAGCGGCTATCCAGTGGCTGCGCGATGAAATGAAGCTTCTCGATGACGCCGCGGAAAGTGAAGCCCTGGCGCAGTCGGTGCCGGACACTCACGGGGTTTACTTGGTTCCAGCCTTTGTGGGGCTGGGGGCGCCGCATTGGGACGCCTACGCGCGCGGAACGATTACCGGCATCACGCGCGGGGCCAACCGAGCGCATTTGGTGCGCGCGGCGCTCGAGTCCATTGCCTATCAAACGCGCGGAGTGGTGGACGCCATGGCGCGCGACTCCGGCCTGCGCCCCGAGATCCTGCGCGTCGATGGCGGCGCCGCGCGCAACGAGTTCCTCTGCCAGTTCCAGGCGGATATCCTGGGAATCCCCGTGGAACGCCCGGAAACAACGGAATCTACGGCACTCGGGGCCGCCTACTTGGCAGGCCTTTCCACGGGATTCTGGAAGGATCAAGGCGAGCTTGCCGCTCACCTTCGCTTGGGCCGTCGCTTCGAACCTAGCATGGGCCTCGCCCGCCGCGAGGAATTGTACGCGGGCTGGGAGCGCGCGGTGGAACGCGCCAAAGGCTGGGTGCAACCACAGTTGTAGTCGGAGAAGATTGTGATAAGCTTCCGCTATGAATTCTCGTGAGGTTCTGCTGTGACATCCGGGACAGAGTCTTGAAAGAGGCCGTGCCATTGTGATGGACGAGGATGGTTCAAGCTATGACTGAACTTTTGGAAGAGATTTCCCAACAGCCTGCGGCGCTTTCCGGGCTGCGGAAATTCTATGCCAGCCCGGGGGCGATACCGGCGAAGGGATTGCGGAAAATGGCGCGCCGTTGGCCGCCGACGGTGGTGTTTACCGGAATGGGCTCGTCACTCTTTGCGGCGTACCCGGCGCAAGCCTACTTGTCGGATCAGGGTGTCCGCGCCCTGGTTTGGGAAACCGCTGAGCTTGTGCATCACCATCTCAAGGTGTTGCGACCCGATACGCTGCTCGTGATCGTCTCGCAATCAGGTGAGACTGCCGAGACGCTGCGCTTACTGGAGAAACTACCTGCCAAGGCTCACGTGCTGGCGGTTACGAATGTGGAAGCCAGCACCCTGGCGAAGCGCGCAAACGTGCTTTTGCCCCTCATGGCTGGTGAGCAAATTGCCGTCAGCACCAAGACTTACACGTGTACCGTGGCCGTGCTCATGTACCTGGCATTCGCCATCGCGGGCCATGCGCCCGGCCCAGTTACCCGGGAAGTGATGCGGGCAGTGGAAGCTCAGGAGAACATCCTGGAGCGCCGCGAGGACCTGATTCCGCCTGTCGTAGAGTTTTTCAACAGGCCCCCATATGTGGCATTAATGTCCCGCGGGGCCGACCTCGCCTCGGCTTACCAGGGAGCCCTGATGCTGAAGGAGGTTGCTAGGATGGCGGCGGAACCGATCAGCGCGGCACAGTTTCGCCACGGGCCGATGGAGATCATTCACCCGGACCATCGCTACGTCATTTTTGCGCGCCAGGGAAAAACGGGCAAACTGCTCCTAAAGCTCGCTCGCGACATCCCGAAATCGAGCGGGCGGGTGCTGCTCTTTACCGATATGCCCTTTGACAACCTCATGAACGTTCGATGGGTTCGGGTGGAACCTCTACGCCTGGGGTTGGGGACGATCGTGGACAACCTCTATATTCAACTGCTGGCGCACGACGTTGCTTTGCGAGCGGGATTACAGCCAGGGAAATTTGAAATCGCGCAAAATGTCATCCTAGATGAGTAAACTTCTTGTCGTGTGTGGGTTACACGGGGAAACGGGAGCGGCCTACAGAAAGCGACTGGTGGGGTTTACCCGCCTCGGGCAAGCGGGCACACTACCGCGCCGCCTGGGCGAGATCCTCAGGAGCGAGGTTGTCCAGCGGAGCTTCACGGCGCCGAGAGGTTTTCCCTCGACACCGTGAACGCGGCAGATATTTTGGAGACGATGCCCTTAATTTCGCGAGCGCAGTTCCTGGCAGGTGACACAATACCGTGCCCAGGGGATAGCCTTGAGGCGATTGGGGGAAATATCTTCGCCACACGCTTCGCATACGCCGTAAGTCCCACCGGCACAACGCGCAAGCGCTCTCTCGATTTCTTTCAATGTACGGCTGCGCAGATTGGCAGTAAGCACCGTAACGTCCTGCTCGACGGTCCTGACAGCAAACTCGACCGCGTCAGGCGACTGCACACTGGCAGAAAGGGCCTCGGGTTCACTCCGCGTGGAAGCCAGAATCTCGTCGCGCTTCTTCAGCAAGAGACTTCGATACGTCTTTTTTGGAGTTTTCACAACTGTACGCATGCTCGTCCGTCCTTCCCAAATCGTTCTAGGAAAACCTCTCAGTTTAAGGTCTGCCCGTGGATTCGGATGTTCCAGATGATACCAAGGTTGCACATTTTTTTGAAGTTTTTTCTATATTTTGTATCGCCTTTATTTTCATTAAGTTACTGCTAGTCCTGAGTGCCCGCGAATCGCCTTTGGAGATTTGCTTTCAGGATTGGCCATCGGAGTTTTTCCCATGACGACGCGTGCGGAGATGCTGAATCAAGTCCGGAAGGCTCTCCAAAGACCTAGTTCTGACACCCTCGGGACACCGTTGCCTCCAGTCGACCTAACCGGAGTGATGCCCCCTTTGCCCTCGGAGGACTATCTTTCCAAGTTCGAGGCTGAATGGGAGAAGGTCGGTGGTGTGGCTTATCGCGTGACGACCATGGAGGAGCTCGAGGCCGTCTTCGAGAAGATCCTGGTGTTAGCGGAAACACAAGCCGTGGTGCTATCCAGGAACCCTTTGTTGGCTAAATTGGACATCGGGAAACGGCTGACCAGACTTGATAAGTTTATAACCACATGGGCAATAGGGCCAGGACAGGCGGGAAAGGATTCGTTGTCCGATTTCACCAAGGCCAGTTTCGAAGCTGGATCGGGCATCACGGGTGTCGATTTCGTGCTGGCTGAAAGTGGCACGCTAGTGCTCAGCAGCTCGACCGAGGGGGTGCAAGTGGCTTCCCTCGCACCGGCCATTCACATTGCGCTCTACCGTCGAAATCAGCTTGTTGGTTCTCTGGATGAAGTTCTGGCCAAGCTCCCGATTTCAAGCGCCCAGGGGCGGGCCAGCATGGGCCGCTCGGTGGTGTTCATCACCGGAACCAGCCGGACGGCCGACATTGAACAAATCCTGATTCGAGGGGTACACGGCCCTCGCGAAGTCCACGCCATACTCGTTGAAGAGAGCTGCCTGAAGGCCGTGTGGACGTCCGATCCGCAAGGGGGGCTGTCAAAGAGGTATTGAGGCGTTCAAATATTTTGGCCGCGAGTTTTTTATGATAGCCCGCCCCTGAGTGGTTGCGCAGGGTTGGCGGTTTCGCGAGTTCGGAGAAAGAAACCATTGAAACAAGTTTCTTATTGCGTCTTTGACACGCCCCTTGGCAGGTGCGGGATCGCCTGGACCAAAGGTCGTGATGATGGCTGCGGTTATGCGGTGACTCTGTTCCAGCTTCCGGAAGCTACGGCGGAACTGACAGAGTCGAGGATTGCGCGCGGATCTGGCGCGACCAGCCCGAGCATTCCCCCACCGCCGATTGCGGAGGTCATGGAGAGAGTGAGCAAGCACCTGCGGGGCGAGCTGCAAGACTTTCGTGACGTCCCAGTGGATCTGGAGGGGGCCGGCACGTTTTTGCAAAAGGTTTGCGAAGCTACCCGCGAGATTCCGGTGGGTCAGACTGTGACCTACGCCGAGCTTGCTAAAACTGTCGGCCAGCCGAGCGGAGCACGGGCGGTTGGAGGCGCCCTTGGCAGGAATCCCATCCCCCTCATCATTCCTTGCCATCGAGTCCTTGCAGCAGCAGGCAAGCCGGGAGGCTTTTCCGCATACGGAGGGCGGATCACCAAGGCCAAGCTACTGGCCATCGAAAGGGCGGTGGTCAACCTGTGTCTGGAATTCAGCGCAGAGAGCAAAGTTACGAATTAGGAATTACACGCGATCAATCCCGGCCAGTGCTATACAAACTTCCTCGAAGGACTGGAGCGGAATATACGTCCGCACGGTATTTTCTATAGCGACTGTCCCAGGCGTTTTTCCAGTTGAGCGCGATAGGTGCGGCTGATCCGCGAACGTGATCCGTTCTTCAAGACGACCTCGAATTCGCCATGGGAAATGGGTTCGAGGTGCGAGACGCTTTCGATGTTGACAATGGCGGAGCGATGGACACGGACGAAGCGCATGGGATCCAGTTTTGTGGCGAGATCGTGTAGCGCCGCCCGATACAGCAATTCTTTGGTTCCGACGTGAAGGTTAACATACACGCCCGCAGACTCGATCCAGTCGATATCCGCCGCCCGGATGAAGCGAGTTGTACCGGCAGACTTCACGACCAATCGGTCCAACCAGGGCTCCCTGGCTGGTTCGCGGGAAACCATTTCCAGCACCCGCAATCCGAGTTCGCGGATGCCGCGTTCGCCCAGTCGCGACTTAATGCGGGCCATGGTCGCCTCAAAACGTTCGTCGCTGAAGGGTTTTAGTAGATAGTCCAGAGCGTTGGCCTCGAAGGCGCGAACGGCGTGTTCCTCGTACGCAGTGACGAAGACGGTGAGAGGCATCCGCCCTGCCCCCACCGCCTCGATAACCCTCATGCCGTCCAACTCCGGCATCTGCACGTCAAGGAAAATGATATCCGGCCGCTGGCTTTTGATCATGTCGACGGCGAGTGTTCCATTTTCCGCTTCCAGAACGTTCCCGACTTGCAGGTCTTTGCGCAGAAGATCGAGCAGGCGTTGCCGTGCCGGGGTTTCGTCGTCGACAACCAAGACACGGATGGGGTCAGGCTTTGGCGACGTCATGGGTATCCTCTCCCGCCACTCGAAAGGGCAGATCGATTTCTACTTCCGTGCCGCCGCCTTCCCGGTTGCGAATCGCGAAGCCGCTTCCTCCCTCTGGGTAAAGGCCAGCGATGCGTTGCCGGGTTACAGCGAGTCCAAGGCCGGCGGATGTTTGCAGGTTCCACTCGGACGGAAGACCTACGCCATCATCAAGCACGCGAATCTTCAAGCGATTGTCGGTACGCAGTGCAGAAATGCTGACGGTTCCTCCGGACGAACGGCGCGAGAGGCCGTGCCGAATGGCGTTTTCGACCAACGGCTGGAGAAACAGAGATGGCACGGATGCAATCTTAACCTCCGGTGCGATGGCAAGGTCTATTTTCAGGTGATCGCCAAATCGGATTTTCTGGATGGCCAGATAATGTTCCAGAAATTCCATTTCTTCCGCGAAGGGAACCTCCTGTTTGTCCTTGGACTCGAGCGAGAGGCGCAAGAGATCACCAAGATGCTCGATCATGCTGCGCGCCAGGCGCGGGTCGCGTTCCACCTGGGAGGAGATGGTGTTGAGAGCGTTGAAGAGGAAGTGCGGTTCAAGCTGCATGCGCAGCGCATTCAGTCGCGCCTGCGAGAAGCTGCGCTCCATTCGCTCAAGCCGCAACTCACTGGCCAGGTAATGCTCGTAGTAGCGGAACGTCTGGCGCACGCCGAAGATGACCCAGTACACGAGCCAGCTCCACAGAAGACCTCCATGAAAGGCATTCAGAAGAAAACGCTTCTCCGCGATTACGCCCCATGCATTCAGACCCAACGCCGCGCGCATCGCGACGAAGACGTAGAAGTAGAGAATGGTGAGAGCAACGCTCGCCACAAGATGCGCCAGGATGCGCATCCCGAGCTGATGTTCTTTGAAGGGAAGTCGTGCATCCGTCCAGAAGATGAGCGGAGTCATCAGCCCCCAGCTCCACCACTGCGCGAGCGCGCCAAGCAGAGGATTGCTCCAATTGTGAGGCGAAAGACCGGGCAGCGCAAAAAGCACCCCGAGGATGCTCCACAGCAAGGCCGCCGCCATCCAACGGCCCCATCGGTTGTTCAACGTCCATCTGACAAGCGATGTTCGTTCTCGTATATCAATCGCCAAAGGTCTCCCGCTCCCCGCACCGCCCAGAGCGCAGTCCCGAGTGTCATCGCTTACTTTACTCATCCCTGCGGAAAAGTCACTCTATTCCCGATCAAACACAAGGATGTTTGGCTTGCTTTGACCCACCGGGTGCACGGTCATCGTCAAGGTTTTGAGATCGGGAGAAAGGGTGATCTGCCGGGTGCTCCTGACCTTGTCCTTGATCTTGTTTCTGATTTCCAGCGTGCTCTCGCTCACCCGCCTCCCCGACGACGCAGAGCCTGCAATCGCATTCGGGCCCTGATCGGGATAATCCTTACCATCGAATTTCATGTTTTGCGTTTCACGCCGGGCGGGAGTCACAAATGAAAGGCCGTCACCCTCCCAAGGATGGATCTCGATCTCATAGACCGAGTTTACCTTCTCGCTCGTACTCTCCCACGTGCCCGGGAAGCCTGAACTTCCTGCCGTCCGCGTGTACACGTAGTCCAGGCTGAACGTCGAACCATCGGGGTCGTTCTCTCGGTATTGATCCGTGAGCGTCATCCCGTCTTCGGAGAGCTTCCAATTTCCCGTGAGGAGCGTGCGGCCGTCCTTCTTTCGGACGACTTTCCAGGTGTCGGGTCCGACGATGGTGACGGACAAGCTGGTTCCGAAGTGGCCGGGCTGATCCGTCCCGTCGGCCACGACAGTCTCGGCAACGCCACTGCCAAAATCGAAGGCGTATTTGTTCGCACCAGCGGCCGCAACCTTCATGACGTCGGTGAGTGTGCTCTTGGAGGGGTTGAGCTTCCATTTCCCTACGAAAGAGTCATCCGCAGCCGATAACGCGGTCGCAGCCAGAAACGCAACCAGCAAGAACTGAAAGGCATGCTTTACCATAGAACCCTCCTGTGGCTATGCATTGCATGCACCGGATGATAGGCGGCGGTGGCGATCGCGTCGCGCGAAATGTTGTGGAACGGACAGGCGTGCTGCCAAGCGGCTTTCTTGTTCATCGGCGCGGACAGCAACCGCGCCATGCGTCCATACAAAGGAGCGTCAGGACCGGGGGGCAATGACGAATCGCGAATTGCGGGAAGGCACGGCGGCAAACCTTAATTCTTAATTCGTAAATTCGTAAATGCTGATGCTACCGCGTGAACGCCCGCGTCGCGAGGATTTTGCCGCCTTCTTCGATTGTGTACGTGTTGTTGGCCTTAAGATTCTTGAGCGTGTCGTGTTGACCGCTGGGCCAGGTGATCTCGAGCGAAGTGACTTCCGTTTCTTGCCCCAAGCCGAAGGTCAAGGTCAGTTCGCTTTGGGAGCAGTAGCTCGAGCCGGAGTGGACGGTCTGCCAGCCTTCGCCGGAGGACGAGTGGACGTGGACTTCCGCGCCGATACCGTCACGGTTCGAGCGCGTGCCGACAGTCTTGACGCGGATGGCGTTGTTTCGGCTGCCGCCGACGTTGTGAAAAAGGTACGCGGGTCCGCCGTTCGTGGTCAGCAGGATGTCAGGCGCGCCGTCGTTATCAATGTCTGCGTATGCCGCGCCGCGTGCCACGAACTTCTTTGTAAAACCGAGCGGCTTGCCCGTTTCCTGAAACCGGTCATTCCCTTCGTTATGGAACACCAGTGGAAGCTGGGTGTACGCCACCTGCGGCTGTATGCGATTGATGTCGGGCTCAATGTGGCCATTGGCAACGAAGATGTCCTCGCGGCCATCGAGATCGTAATCGAAAAAGAAGATTCCGAATGAGAGGGAGAGCAGGCTGGCTCGACCCAGGCTGGAGGAAGGCGCGATGTCGATGAAGAAACGGTTCCCCTCATTGTGATACAGGCCGAGCATCTGGTTCGAGAAGTTGCCAATCGCCAGACTGGGATAGCCGGAGTGGTCAAAATCCACCGAATCAATGCCCATCGCCCCGCGCGCGATGCCGTCCTCGCTGAACGCGATGCCGGCCTGCACAGCTTGTTCGGTGAACGTTCCGTTGCGATTGTTGTGATACAGCTTGTTGCGTTCCGTGTCGTTGGAGACCGCAAGGTCGGGCCAACCGTCGCGGTCGTAGTCGATCACCGCTACGCCGAGCGATTTGCCCGTGGGGTCGTAGACGCCCGCTTTCTGAGTGACGTCCTCGAACCGCCCGTTGCCCAGATTGTGGAAGAGACGACAGGTATCGCCTTTATATGCCTCCGGCGTGCAGTAGGACTTGTGGTGCCCATCGAGCGTGCAGTAGAGGTCGTCCTTTTCATCCCACTTCACATAGTTGGTCACGAAAAGATCGAGCTTGCCGTCCTTGTCGTAATCCACCCACGCGGCGCTGGCGCCAAAGCCCGTGTTGTTCACTCCCGCCGATTGGGTCACGTCCTTGAAGTGGCCGTGCTCGTTGTGGAATAGCCGCGCTTCGCCGAGGCCGGTGACGTAAAGATCGTCCCAGCCGTCATTGTCGTAATCGCCGACGGCGACGCCCATGCCGTACATCTCGACGTCCAACCCGGCCTTCGCGGTAACGTCTGTGAACGTCCCGTTGCCGTTGTTGTGGTACAGCTTCAAGGTCGTGCGCCGCAATTTCTGGCCGGGAAAATCCGAACCGTTGATAAGCAGGATGTCCGGGTTGCCGTCGTTGTCGTAGTCGATAAAGGCGCAGCCCGCCCCCATGGTCTCCGGCAGGAACTTCTTGCCAAATGCGCCGGTGTAATGAACAAAGTTAAATCCAGCTTGCTGGGTGACGTCAACGTAGTGAACGCCGCTCTCGGGCGCAGCCGCAGCAGTCATCGCTGTAGACGCATTTGCGATCCTGAGCGCCGCCAGGAGGAGTCCGCAGGAAACCACCAACCCGATGGCCACCATGGGAAGCGAAGTACGGTTAGAGGTCATACGTGTCGAAGTTATCTCTCGGGGACTGCGGTCTGAGCTAAACTTGCGCGCACCGAACGCGGCTTGCTGCCTTCTACATACTGCTCACCGCTCTTTGCTTTCTGCCTTCCGCTTTCTGCGTAGCGCTTTTTGCCTTCCGCCTGTCCCAGCGCAACGGAAACATGCTCGTGCACCGGCTGCGCCTCGTTATTATCGGCGGGGTGCGTTAGCTTATACGGCCCCGTAATGGCGAGCGCGGATTCATCAGCCTTGAAGCGCAAGTAGAGCTTCTCCTCGCGGGTTGCGAGGTCGTCGTTATTCAGGCCGCGATAGCAGAGCATGAGATTGTAATGCGCTTCCAGGTCTTCGGGATCGACGGCCAACGTCTTCTCGAGTTCCGCGACGGCATCGCGGTACTTGCGCTGCAAAAAGAGCATGCGGCCCATCTGGTTGCGCACCACGCGGTCGCGCGGGTATTCGGCTGCTGCCTTGGAGAACTCATCGAAAGCGTCAGGATACCGGCCGTCTGCCTTGAAAACGAGTCCGCGAAAATAGTGGGCGCTCGCCAACTGAGGATTTAGGGCAAGGGCCTTCTCGAGAACTGGCTTGGCGGCATCGACGTTGCCTTCCTGAATGCGCGCCCGCGCGATATTAACCCACCCGTTGGCATACTGGGGCTCGATCTTCGTAACATTTTCGAAGGCCCGCTCCGCGCCCTTCAAATCCCCTTGCAAGAGCAGGCCGATGCCGTAATCGTTCCATCGCTCGCGGTCTTTAGAATCGAACGCCAGATTTTCGGCAAACGGCGCTGCCGTTTTGGCCATCACCGGAATCGTGACAGTGTTTTGACTTATGACCACCGTAGGCACGTCGGGAATCTGCTTAGGGTTGGCCGAGACATCCGTGAGACTGCCTTGAAATACCCAGTGCCCGTCGTCATGGTCCTTCGCGACATCGGGGTGGGGATCGGCAGGATCGCGGATGCCCGCAAAGGACCATTGGGTATTCCACCAGGAAAACTTGCGATAGTTGAGTTTGGCGGTCAGCGTAATGGAGTCGCCGCAGTCCTCGGGAACCTTTAAGCGGTAGTGAACAGTATCGGCCGCACCGGGAGGAATCAGACGCGCGTACATCGTGGCACGCGTTGACCACGCATTGCGTTTGTTGATGGGATTACCGTGCGCATCGAGTTGCAGGGAGCGATAGTAGTGCGCACCGGGGTCCACGGGCCCGTGACCGTTGCCCGCGGCCTCGCCGCTCCAGAAAATGACGCGACCGTGATTATCATGCGCCTCGAGCTCCACCCAGCAATCGAAAGCGTCCACGGTGCCGCCTGGGAAGAAGTGGCCGAGCTTTCGCGTGCGCACCACCACCTCAACGCGCACCGTATCACCGCGGCGCAGGCTGGCCGGAACCCGCCCGAGAGGTGCTATCAGCGGCGCGACTGGCATCGCGCCTCCACCCGCGCCGGTTAATCCTGACGAGGACTCTTCACCCACGGCGAAGGTGCTGGAAAGCTGTGGGGCCTCCCCCCTTCTAGCCGGAGAGACTTCTTCGGGATTCTCCGCCGGCTCCTGCGCCAGGCCGAAGATATCGACAGTCACCACCCCCTTCAGGAATTTTTCGACGGCGGCCACTTGCTCCTGGTCGCCATAGGAAGTTGGCACCGCAGTGTTGGCGGCGGCAAATCGGTGGGAGTGGACGAAGCCGTGGATGTTTCCGAAATCCTGCGAAGGTACAGTCGGCATGTGGCAGTCGGCACACTGTTGCGATTTGGGCGGATAGTAAAACGACCGCGCTCCCTGGCCGGAAACACCGCTTGCTTGCCAGTTGTCGTAATCATTGAAGCCGCGAATCCAGCGGTAGTTGTTCACGGGAATGTCCAGGTGAACCTTGTGGCAGGCCGAACAAAACTCCGGCACCTGCTGCGAATTCGCGTGAAATGGCTTCAGGAATAGATTGCGATGCGGCTTGGGATTGAGTTTGATGGCGAAACTGGCGAGCGCCTGCAAATAGGGATTCTTGCTTGAGGCCAGGCGGTCGAGAACCGGGTACTCGATCACGTAGTTGCCTTGTCCCATTGTGCTTTTCACCTGGCTGATGGCGTGGCACGACATGCAGCCAAGGCCGGCTTGTCCCTCCGGGGTGTGCTCAATCTCGCGGATGGGGTGTTTCTGCATCATGCCGGTAAACATCAGAGCGTGATCATGGCACCCGCCGCACCAGAGCGAGGGCTTAATGCCATTGGTGTCCTGCATGTATTCGATGGATTTGCGATACCACTGGTTGTTAAACGACCCCATGTGGTGCATCGAACTCTGCCATTGGTTATAGATGTCGGTGTGACATGGCTTGCAGGATTCAGAATTCAGGAAGAACTCCGCCTGGATCGTCTTGCCATCGGCGGTTTGCGCGGAACTGGGAAAAGCCAGGCTACCCGCTCCCCCGCCTTCCTTCTCCATGCTTAACGGTGCAGTGGACGGGTTGCGGATGATGTGCTGCGGATTGGGAACGGCACGCTGGTAGATCATCACCGAGGCGTAGAACACCGCGGCGTATGCGATCACCCCGGCGCTCCAGCGCCATGCCCGCCCGACGGCGGCCCCTGCGCTCGCGCCCTGAGCGCGCGCGTGCAGAATGACCATTAACAGGAATAACCCGGCGCCCGATCCCCCTATGTGGGCGTACAGCGCCATGCTGTGTGGCCGAGTCATCCCGACAATAAGCAGATAAATGCCGAATCCGGCTGCAACCGTGAGGAACAATCCCGTGATTACGCCAACTGACCCCGCCAGCAGTTCGCGGTGGCGCAAAATGAATATCGCCAGGAGGATTCCGGCGACAATCCCAAGCAGGGGATGGAGCAGAGAGTTGGCCACATAGAAAAGCGATGGGTCGCCAAATGCGGCCACGTAGGCGCTGTTCGCGACCAGAAAAAGGCCGAAAACGAGAAGCCATTTGGCGGCGCGCGAAAGGCGTGGTGGGTTATTTTCCATTACGTTGAACTTGAAAGCCCTGCGTGCGACGAATCTACAGCCGCGAAATCGGAGCGCGACCACATCTAGTTTCAGGCGTTCAGCCCGTTTACCGCAAATTTTTTTATATTACTGTCGCTATTTTTTCCAATGATGGGCACGCAGCGCAAGATTCAACGGCGGCGAGGTTGTCGGTTCATCCGGGGGGCGTTACTCTGGGTTTCCCCTTTCGCTCGGTTGAGGTTGCGCCACGAGGCGGAGCGAATTCCATCCAAACACCACAGACCTGACACCTGGCACCTGCTCTGCGTCTCAACGCCCCGGCGGTGAAGCATGTGCACCCCCCATTCCCTTCAGGTGCTTGCGAACCTGCTCCGCATCGGGGGCATTGGGGGCGAGTTGGAGGTAAGCCTCAAGCTCCTGTCGCGCACGAACGAATTGGCCCTGTGCTTCCAGCGTCAAGGCGAGGTTGTAATGAGCATTGGCGAAGTTCGGTTGCAGGCGGATGGCCTCCTCGTATTCGTGCCTGGCGCCATCCGAATCTTTCTTGGCCATCAAGGCATCGGCCAGGCCCGCGTGCGCGCCCGAATCCTGGGGCCGATCCTTCAAGTAGTCTCGATAGTCGGAAATGGCTTCGTCCAGTTTGCCCTGCTGGCTCAGGGCGTTGGCTAGACCCAGACGGGCATCGGCATAATCGGGCTTATTGAGCAATGCCTCCTGATATTCCTTGATCGCATCGTCCACCTTGCCGAGGTGGACCCAACCATTGCCCAGGTCGAAATGCGCCTCGGGAAGGTTGGGAGTGATGCGCAACACCGCCTGCGCTTCGGCGGCGGATCCCGCAAAGTCGCCCTGGAGACCCAGCGCTCGGGAGAGATTCAAGTGGGCTTCCGCAAAATCGGGTCGCCCTTTCACGGCGGCGCGAAAAGCTTGCGCGGCATTATCCCATTCCCCCAACCGTCCCAGCGCCAGACCCAGGGACTCCTCGGTTTGCGAGTCTTCCTGTGCCGTGAGGCTGGCGCGATAGGCGGTGACTGCCCCTCGGAAATCGCCTTTAGCATAAAGGTTGTTGCCAAGATCGCGTTGAAAGGTGGCGTTAGTGGGGTTCAGGCGGACGGCCTCCTGATCCTCGGCGGCGCCTCCCTCGGCGTCGCCATTGGCGCGCAACGCCGCAGCCAGGCTCGCGTGCAGGCTCGGATCGTCGGGGCGCAGGCGCAAAGCATCGCGGTAGGTGGGAACGGCGAGGGCGAAATTCTTTTCCTTTGCCAGCAAATCGCCCAAAGCCACCAGGGCTTCCGCGTAGTCGTGCCGCAACTGTACGGCCTGCTCGAGCTGGGATTGCGCCCCCGGCTGGTTCCCCATCGCCTCGAGCACGAGCGCGATGCGAAAATGAAATTCCGGGCTCTGCGGCTGGATCTGCAGCGCCACCTGATATTCCGCGAATGCCTTGTCCAGGTCGTCCGCGGACTGATACGCGTTGGCAAGGTGAGCGTGGGCATCGGGGTCGTCAGGGCGCAGGCGGACTTCCTCGCGGTATTCCTGTACGAAGCCGGCAACGTCGCCGGAAGATTGCAGCGCTTCCGCCAGGTTACCGTGGTAGTCGGCTTCATTGGGAGAAAGCACGATGGCTTGGCGCAGTTCGCGGATGGAATCCACCAAATCGCCGGTCTTGCGCAGGACAAGTCCCAGTTCTTCATGCAACGCGGGGTCGCCCGGTCTCAAACGGATCGCCTCATGGTATTCGCTAACCGCCGCGGAATGGTCGCTGATGGAGAGGTAAGCGGCGGCGAGCTCGGCGTGCGCCGCAACGAAATCCGGGCGCAACCGGATCACTCGTCGGAACTCTTCAATAGCACCGCCATAATCGCCGGCGTCGCGTAACGTGAGCGCCAGGGCATAACGATAATCGGCCTGAGTGGGATGCAATTGCACTGCCAGGCGGTACTCCTCGATGGCGTGACTGAAATCTTCGGTGGCGCGCAACGCCGCAGCTAAGCTCATATGGATTTCCGCGTCAGTGGGGCGAAGGCGCGCAGCGGTGCGATACTCATTGATGCCGCCGGCAAAATCTCCAGCCTGGGTCAATGCGGCGGCGAGGCCGGCATGGGCGTCGGCATTATTGGCGTCCAACTCGATCGCCAGGCGATACTCCGTGCCCGCTCCCCTGGCATCGCCGGATTGCAGCAGCGCGCCGGCCAAGGCCGTATGGACTTCTGCGTCGCGCGGCGCTAGCGCCAGGGCCGTGCGGTACTCCTCGGCGGCCTCGCTGAATTTCCGGTCGAGCGAGAGCGCGCTGGCCAGATTTACGTGGGCGTCGGCATTATTGGGATGCTCTCGGATTTCGGCGCGAAAATCAGCGATGGCCTCGGGAATCTGCCCTTCGGCTTCTTCGAGAGCCCCGAGGTTCAAATGGACGCCAGGAAAGTCGGGGCGCAGTCCCAGCACTTCCCGATACTCTTTCAGGGCTTCGTTTGTTTTCTGCTCGGCCGCGTAAGCACTTCCGAGATTGTAATGGGCTTCCACATAGCCCGGCCTCAGGGCGAGGGCATGTTGGAAAGCGGCGATCGCCTGATCCCACTTGTTCAGACGCGCCGCTTCGTTGCCCTGCTGGAAGAATTCCTGCGCGGAGGGCATCGTGGAATCTGCGGGGATTCCCGCGGTTTTTGGGGTGGATTGGGGGGTAAGAACTTGCCCCAGCGCCGGGTGACGCACCAACAACAAGACGGGGACGCTAACGGTCAACAGGAGGAAGATGCTCCCCATTTCCCTGTTCCGTGTGGCCATCCGCTGGGTTCGCATGCTAATAGAATACACCCATCCGTATGACAATTGGGTTACACTGCACGCGAGCGTTGTTGGAATGCTGCATGTCTCGCGGGTCTCAATCCAAGCCATGGAAATGATCCTTCAATTCTTTCGCCGCCGTCCTGGGTACCGCGCGGCGACGCTTCTTACCGGGAGTCTGTTCTGGCTGATAGGATTCTTTCTGCTTCCTCTAGCGTACTTGCTCGCTGTCAGCTTTGCCCAGCGGTCTCCGTACGGAACGATTGATTGGACTCTGGGCCTTGCCAATTATGCCCGTGCCTTTCAACCCCTTTACCTGCAAGTTTATGCACGGTCGCTTTGGATGGCCCTCCTCACCACGGGGCTTTGCGCGCTGCTGGGTTATCCCGTTGCATACACCCTCGCGCTGCGGGTCTCGACTCGATGGAAATCCGCGCTTCTAATGTTCGTGGTCATACCTTTTTGGACCAGCTTTCTTATTCGCACCTACGCCTGGATGATCATCCTGCGAAGCGAGGGTGTGGTGAATAATGCTTTGCTGGCTTTGCATGTTATCCATGAGCCTCTCAGGCTGCTCTACAGCCCTCTGGCTGTAATCATCGGTTTGGTCTACGGGGAATTGCCGTTTATGATCCTGCCGCTTTACGCGGTGTTGCAAAAGTTGGACCCCGCACTCCTGGAAGCCGCCGAAGACCTGGGCGCGCCATGGTGGCCCTCGTTCTTGCGAGTCACGTTGCCGCTCTCTGCTCCCGGCCTGGTTGCCGGATCCATTCTGGTATTCATCGCCTCCGTCGGCGCCTTCGTGACCCCGGATTTGCTGGGCGGCGCTCGCACCATGATGGTCGGCAACCTTATCCAGAACCAGTTTGCCGTGGCCCGCGACCAACCTTTCGGCTCGGCAGTGGCATTCCTTTTGACCTTCGTGGTATTGGCGCTGGTTGCCGCGGGATTGCGGAAGAGCGAACATTCCACCGGCGGGATCGTCTAATGGCAGGCTCGCGCCACAAAGGCTGGGGGCTGTCTTTTTCGACCACCGCCGTTTACCTGTTTCTATACGCACCCATCGCTGTCTTGATGGTCTATTCGTTTAACCGCTCGCGCCTTTCAGCTCACTGGGTGGGTTTTACCGTTGATTGGTATGCCGTCCTTTGGCGCGATGAGCAGATATTTCAGTCGCTCGAGAACAGCTTGGTGGTGGCCGCAGGAGTCACCTTGGCGTGCGCAGTGTTCGGCACTATGTCCGCACTGGTCTTCGCGCAGCCACGCCGGCGGGCCAAAGCTCTGCTCGACGGCGTGGTGTATCTCCCCCTGGTCATTCCGGAAATTGTGATTGCCGTAGCCACCGTTATCTTCTTCAGCCTCCTGATGCTGAAATTGAGCATGTGGACCATCATTATCGCCCACATCACCTTCTGTATTTCCTATGTCATCATCGTAGTGGGGGCGCGGTTGACTGGGATGGACCGCTCCCTCCAGGAGGCCGCACTCGATCTGGGGGCGAACGAGTGGACCGCTTTCTTTCGCGTCACGTTGCCGGTTGCGGCTCCGGCCATTCTTTCCGCCGCCCTGCTGGTTTTCACCACTTCTTTCGATGACTACCTCATAACGTCCTTTGTAGCCGGCGTCCGATCTACGACGTTACCTCTGGAAATCTACTCACGGCTGAAGCGCGGCATCACGCCGGAAATCAATGCCATTTCGACCATCATCCTTATCACCACGATTCCCCTCGTTCTCGTTGCCCAAAGGTTGGAGCGCGGTTCCATGAAGCTGCGCACGGCACTGGCGAGCGCGGTCGGTATTTTTCTTTTGATGGTGACTCCCGTGGTGGCGCGCACCTGGACGGCGGGGGCGCAACTGCCGCAACTGAACATTTACACCTGGTCGTCGTACATCTCCCCGCGCGTCATTCACGGCTTCGAACGTGAATACCAGTGCCGGGTAAACTACGACCTCTACGACTCAAATGAGGCGCTGCTGACCAAGCTACAGGCGGGAAACGTTGACTACGACCTGGTGGTTCCAAGCGATTACATGGTGGAGGTTCTCGTAAGGCAAGGTTTGCTGGCCAGGCTTGAAAAAGCGCGCATGCCCAACGCCTGGGCGAATACTGATCCGCGGTTTCTGGGGTTACCTTTCGACAAGCAGAACGAATATTCCGTTCCCTATGCTTGGGGAACCACCGGACTCGCGTATCGGGCTGACCTGGTCAACGACAAGATCGATAGCTGGAACGCTCTGTTTGAAAAGCGTTTTACCGGACACATCCTTCTGCTCGACGATACCCGCGAAGTTTTTGGCATGGCGCTGAAGAAACTCGGCTACTCGTTGAATTCGACCGACCCCGAGCAAATCAAGCGGGCGCGTGATCTGCTCCTCGGCGAGAAACCGATGGTGAAGGGTTATAACAGCTCTAATTTCGAGCAGGACCTCGCGGCCGGTGACGCCTGGATCGCCCAAGCCTACAACGGCAACATGACCTTCGTCATGCGCGACGAGCCCCGCATCCGTTACGTCATTCCCAAGGAAGGGTGCACGATTTCCGTTGATTGTGCGTGCATACCACGCCACGCCCCCCACCCGCAATTGGCGGAAGATTTCATCAACTACTTCCATCGCCCGGAAGTCGCCGCCCGCTTCGTGAATGACTGCGGCTTCAATACCCCCAGCCGGTACGAGAGGCAGGAGATCGACCCCTGGCTTCTCGCCAACCCCGCCGTATTCCCCGACCCCGCTGCCCTCAAGCACTGTGAATTTATGCGCGACCTCGGACCAGTAATCTCTCTATACGACCGCTATTGGACCGAAATCAAGGCGCGGTAAGTTCGGACAGAAGGTTAGTCCGCTCAGGAACGCGACGGGGCCATACTGTCGCTCCTTCAACGACAAAAAGGCACCGCCGATGACTGCACAGGCGGGAAATTGCCCAAAAATTTCCTCTGCAATTGAGCACGTTTGAATTTGACTTATGACGAAAACGAGAGTTTTCTCGCTATGTGAAAATCCATCTGCGTGGTTTCCATGCATGACAATTTTTCCCAGACGTCACCTTGTCCTCCCCTATGTCTATTTGCAGAAAGGATATATTAATTCCGACAAAAACAGCAAAGTGTCGACTATCTTGGCACGCCGGGTGCTTTTACCCACTCAGGTCGGCGCTGCCCGGCGGCAGCATCTATGAGTGCCAGGCATTTTGGCGGGGGGATAAAAAGTCGCCAAGAGCCCCAAGGCGTCGTTGGCCGACCATTTGCGAGGAGGAGTCCTATGTCGAGGCAAGGTCTCAAGAACGTGCTATTCCTAGCGGTGGCTGTGTTGTTCGTGTCTGCGGCCGCTTTCGCGGAAAAAGCCAAGACGATTAACGTCTATGCGGATTCGGTGCTACCCAGCGGGCAGCAACTTAAGGCCGGCAAGTATCAAGTGACCGTCAACAATGATTCTAAGCAGGTGACGTTTAAAAAGAACGACAAAGTGGTCGCGACCTCCGGTTGCCAGATTGTCCAGAAACCGGTGAAAAACTCATGCGATGAAGTTCGCTTCGGGGAGAAAGAAAACAAGCAGGAACTTCAAGAACTGCGCTTCGGCGGCGAGAATAGGTCAATTTTGCTCATTCAGGGAGGATCGTAGATCGCCACACTGATGTGCACGCTCGCCAAGCCCGCCCAACGCCCGCATCGGAAAAGGGGCTGAGGGCGGGCTTCGTGTTTTTGATGCCGGCACCGTTTGTTCTGCACGCCACCTCCCCGGATGGGTTGGAGTTGTGCTAATCTAGTGAACGTCTCTAGCGGCAATAGCTTTCAGCGGGGGACAGCATTTATGGCTTTCATTGCGCCCTCTCTGACGGCGGCAGATTTTGCTCGAGTTGGGGAGGGACTGCGCCTATTTAAGGATATCGGGGCCTCCATGCTCCACGTCGACGTCATGGATGGGCACTTTGTTCCTGACATTACCGTGGGTCAGCCCGTCGTCCGCAGTTTGCGCAAGGCCACCGGCTTGGTTCTGGACTTGCATCTCCTGATCGAGCGGCCTGAGCGCTACATCGCAGAGTTCATCGAGACGGGGGCTGACCGCATCGCAATCCACGCGGAAGCGACGCCGAACCTTCATAAGGCGCTTGGCATGATTCGGAACGGGGGCGCAAAGGTCGGCTTGGCGCTCAATCCTTCCACCGCTTTGGAGGCTGCTTCCGAGGTCTTGGGGGATATTGACTTTCTGCTGATTCTTTCCGCAGACCTGGGTTTCGCGAATCCGCCATTTCTTCCTGCGGCTATCCCGAAGGTTAAAGCTGCCTGCGACTTACGCCGCGAAAGGCGCCTCGATTTCGCGATTCAAGTCGAGGGGAGCATTGGCGAGGAGCAAATTGAAGTCTTAGGGCAGGCTGGGGCGGACATCCTCGTGGCCAGTTCCGACATCCTTCAGAATGCCCCCACGCACTTAGTGAGGATGATGGAGTTGGCGGCGACATCGCGGCAAATCTCCAGAGTTTGATCCCGATGAGGAGTTAGATTTCTGTTCAACCGACCATCCTATACAAAAGTTCGCGAAGCGCTCGTTATCGCTAGCCTGCTGGTGCTTGCTATTGCATTTCTTCCTGGCTGTGCGGCAGTAAACCGGCTGCACCACCCTGATCCCGGATTGATATTTTCCCCAGGGGAGCAGCCGGACAAGGTTCTTTACCAGAAGGCGACGAACGAAATCACCCACGCGCGCTACGAGGTGGGGCGGCTGACCCTGCAGACCCTCATTAACACCTATCCCGACAGCGAGTATCTTTCCAAGGCCAAGCTGGCGATTGCCGATTCCTACTACAATGAGGGCGGCGTTACCGGATTAACCCAGGCGGATGCGGAATATAAGGATTTCATCACCTTTTTCCCCACAGCCCCGGAGGCCCCGGAAGCCCAGTACCGCGTTGGGATGGCGCACGTTCGCATGATGGCAAAAGCCGACCGCGATCAGACTGAGGCTAAAGTGGCGGACGCGGAATTCAAGGAATTCCTGTTGAAGTACCCGGACAGTCCCTTGATCCCCCGCGTCAAAGGCAGATTGCGGCAGACTCAGGAGGTGCTGGCTCAGGGGGAGTATTACACGGCAAACTTTTATTACATGCACAACGCCTTTCCGGCCGCACGCTCACGCTTCCAGGAGATTCTCGATAAGTATCCGGATTTTAGTGGTGGCGACGCCGCGATGTATTACGAAGGTCAGAGCCTCGAGCATTTAAGAAGAGGGCGCGAGGCAATCCCATATTATTCTGAACTGATCATGGTCTTCCCCTTGAGCCCGTTGGTTCCCCAGGCGAAAGCACGGTTGACCGCGATGAAGGCCCCCATTCCGCAGCCCACGCGCGCCATGCTGGCACGCGCCCAAGCGGATGCAAGTCATGTGGTGGAGCGTACCTGGTTGAGCAAGCTGACCGGCAGCTTCTCCGGCTCCCCCGACACCAGCGCCACACTTTTTGGTCCCGTACACATTGGCGGAACTGCCGCCGGCGGTAACGAGAGCGCGAAGGGTCCGCAGCCCACGGCGCCTACTACCGCCATCGTCGCTTCACCCGTGAGTGACAAGAGCTTGGAACCGGCGAAACCCGCGGAGACGACCCCGCCTCCCAGCAACGATAATGCCAAGGCCACGGAAAGCACTCCCGACAAGTCCCAATCCGACGCCGCGAAAACGGCGCCACCCGCCAAGAAGAAAAGTAAGTTCCACCTCTTGAAGAAGATTGTTGACCCCTTTTGACGCCCGCGCCCGCCTGCACGCCACGAACACATCTGAAGGTGCACGGCCAGTGGCATTGCACCCCCATCCCTGCCACATCCGAAACCGTAGCAGGAACTCTTAGTACCTCATCGGTCGGTCCCCTGTCGAGTATTTTAAGAATGTTACTTTCGCTTCCTTGACTTCCCCCTGGTGTCATGGTATCTCTCAGACAAATCGGGTTTGGAGCAACATAGGAGAATCCCTTGCCTCGGATTGTGTTGGTTGCCGATGACAGTCCCACCATTCAGAAAAGAGCGCTTGGAATACTGAAAGCGGAAGGGTTTGATGTTGAAACCGTATCCAATGGTGTGGCCGCTATCAAGCGACTTGCCTTGCTTCACCCCGTTGTTATTCTCGCGGATGTCTCGATGCCGGGCAGAGATGGCTACGAGGTCTGCGAGTTTGTGAAAAAGTCTGAGGAGTTTTCGCGCGTCCCCGTGTTGCTTGTTGCAAGCGATATGGAGCCTTACGACGATGCCCGGGGTGCGGAAGTAAGAGCGGACGGAATAATCAAGAAACCCTTTGACGCGCATGAACTCTCCTCCCTCGTGGTGAAACTTGCGGCGCAATTTGAAGCGGAAACGCCAGCGTTGGAAGCACCCGCAGCGCCACCCGAGGCACCGGAGCCTACGCGGGAATTTGTTCCTTCCAGCATAAGCCCTGAACACATGCCTACATCCGTCGAGCCCTCGGAGCCTGAGCACACCTCCGACTCCGCGAATTCGAGTGAAAGCTCAGATCATGCTCCCGCTCTTGTGCAGCCGCCGGCGCAGGATTTTTCCGAGGCCTCGGAGCCTGTTGCGTTCACCGAGCTTGCCGCGGAGGGTACTCCCGAATACTCACCAGGGCCCCAGGCGGCGGGAATGGAAATGCCGCACTCAACGCTGCTCACCGAGGCAGAGACCGTTTTCGATCTGGAATTGCCCCAGCATTCCGTCGACACATTTCCTGCTCCCGAGGCGCACGCGCCCGCTATGGAGGAGGTTCCTTTGGTCGGGGGGGAGGCGCCGACCTCCATCCCCGATGCGCCGCCAGACCCTCAATCCACGGAACGAACTCCCTCGTTTCTCGAAGGCATGGAAGCAATTACGTCCGAGCCGGTCTTCATCGAAGATACGTCGGCACAAACCGGTGAACCACTGCACGCTATCCCCGAGTTCCACACGGAGATATTCCGCACTCCCTTGGATATTGCGGATCCAGTTTGGAAAGATGAGGCGGTTTCTTCCTCACCCGAGCCCGCACCTTCCCCCGCCAACGGCGGAGATGCGCGACTCGAAGTCGAAGCCCCCGTGGCTTCACCAGAGGAAACAGAACCTCTTGCCGCCGTCCATTCCATAAATACGACGAGCCTGGATAGTTTCTCCCTGGGTGATGCCACCGCGGGACAAGTTCATTTCGGTGAAGCGGCGGCAGACCCACTCGCTAAGGCCCCCGCCGCTGCGGTCGCGCCTGAGAACGTCGCCTCCCCAGCCGTTCCCGCCGAGTATCCCTTTCTGGACGCCGTCTCCGGCGAAGCTCAACCCTCCGAAGCTGCTTTACCAGTCGCACCCGCGGACGAGGCCCTAGTGGAAGCGGCTCCCGGCGAGGTTGCGGGCGGCGAAGCTGCCTCCGCAGTTGCTCCGACGGAGGTTGCTGGTGCGGAATCTGCCCCGGCAGGCGAAGCGCCTGGGGAAGTCACGTCCGAGGTCGCTCCCTCAGAGTATCCCTTTGTGGAAGCCGCCTCCGAGGAGAAAGCAGGCGGCGAAGTTGCCTCCGGAGCTGCTCCCCCGGAGCCCCTCTCATTGGGAGGCGCTGCCGGCGAGGTTGCGGCCGAGGGCGTCGCGCATTTTGCTCACCTCGCGGAAGCGCAGCCCGTGGAAGCGGCTACTCCCGGGCGCGAACCAGAAGTGATCGCACAAGAAGCCAATTCAACTGCGGCTGAATTGCCAGTGGGGTCACCTGAGAGTACGGCGGAGGCCTCGGCGCCTCCTCCAGCATTCGACTGGGCGATGTTCTACTCGATCGTCCACAAGGTCGTTGTGAAAATGTCGCCCCCGCCTTTACCCGCCGAAGCTGTCGAGGAAATGACCAGGCGGCTCGCCGAGGAAATCGCCACCGAAATGATCTCCGAATCGTCACGTCCAGTCGAGTAGCCGAGGTATTCCCAGCATCTTCACGGAATTGCAACTTGTTCCCCTTCGGGGAACTTCGCGGACTTTGACGTGGCCCTGCCAGTGGTGTCCCGAACGGGAGGCAACGGCGCCATCCCGGTAAATCACTGCTGGCTGGAAGCCAGCGAAACTACGAACGCAGGACCTTGGCAAAAGGACCACCGCCGGTGCGAATGAAACCGCGAAAACCCGCATGGACCTGACAAACTGTCGTTCAAAATCTGCATCTTTCTGCAAAATGAGTGTCGATTCGACGTAAATGTCGAAAATTGAGATCTAAAAGTCTGTTTTTATTCGGGCATTGTGTCTTGTGTTCCTTTGTTTTCATACACATTCCGGCTTTGAACGTATATTTAATAATTTCTTTTGCTCCCGTTGCCGGAAATGGGCCACGGCGGGGTTCACTCTGGCCCCCCGCGTCGAGCCCTCAAGGGCCTTAGGGGCGGTCGACCCCGGCGCACAACTACCTTTATTTTCATAGATATCGTAGGTATACA
>CAZCVY010000036.1:0-46532 GCA_964501985.1 uncultured Acidobacteriota bacterium
AGAAGATCATGGTGGTGGCGCCGACTACGGCGGTGCCAATCAGCACCGGCTTGGCAGTGGCCTTGAAGGTGTTTCCTGCGCCGTCGCCCTCTTCCAGCATGTCTTTGGCACGCTCGAAATTCGGGTCGAAGTTGAATTCCTTCCTGATTTCTTCGCGGATGTTCGGAACTTGCTCGATCAGCGAAAGTTCATAGACCGATTGAGCGTTGTCCGTCACAGGACCGTACGAGTCCACCGCAATGGTCACCGGTCCCATCCCCAGGAAACCAAATGCCACCAGGCCGAACGCGAAGACCGCCGGCGCGAGCATGAGGTTGGCCAGACCCAGGTTGCTAACGAGGAAACCTAGAGACATCAAGAACACCATGGCCAGGCCCAGGTAATAGGCGGAGAAATTTCCAGCCACGAAGCCGGAAAGTATTCCCAGCGACGCGCCGCCCTCGGAAGCGGAGGTTACCACCTCGCGGACGTGGCGCGATTCGGTGGAAGTGAAGATCTTCACGAGTTCCGGAATCAACGCGCCCGCGAGCGTTCCGCAGGAAATGATCGACGCGAGTTTCCACCACAATGACGAGTCGCCACTCAGGGTAGGGATAATCAGCATCGAAGTGACATAGGTGAAGGCGATGGAAACAAAGGAGGTGATCCAGACCAGGGATGTGAGCGGGCCCTCGAAGTTAAACCTGTCCGCGTTGCCGTAGCGGGCTTTGGCAATGGCGCCGTTTAAGAAGTAAGCCACGGCGCTGGCCACCAACATGATGATGCGCATCACGAAGATCCACACCAGCAATTGCACCTGGACCGTCGGGTCCTTTACGGCTAGGAGGATGAACGTGATCAGAGCGACGCCCGTTACACCGTAAGTCTCAAATCCGTCCGCGGTGGGTCCGACGGAGTCGCCTGCGTTGTCACCCGTGCAGTCGGCGATCACGCCAGGGTTGCGCGCGTCGTCCTCTTTGATTTTGAACACAATCTTCATAAGATCGGAACCGATGTCAGCGATCTTGGTGAAGATGCCGCCGGCGATGCGGAGGGCCGCCGCGCCAAGAGACTCGCCGATGGCGAACCCGATGAAGCAGGGCCCGGCATATTCGCCGGGGATAAAGAGAAGGATGATGAGCATCATCAGGAGTTCGACGCTGATCAGCATCATCCCGATGCTCATGCCGGACCGAAGGGGAATCTGAAAAATGGGAAAGGCCTTGCCGCGCAGGCTGGCAAATGCCGTGCGGGAATTGGCGAACGTGTTTACGCGAATGCCGAACCACGCCACCCCGTAACTGCCGGCGATTCCTACGAGACTAAAGAAGAGGATAATCCCCACCCGGAGGGCTGGATATCCGAGCAGCACCTTAAAATAGACCAGGATGATGGCGGCAATGAAGACCCAGAGCAATAGCAGGAATTTCCCCTGCGTAATCAGGTAGGTTTTGCAGGTTTCCCAGATCAACTGGGAGATTTCTGCCATCGCGCGATGAACCGGCAAGTTCTTCAAACCAGTATAAATGACCAATCCAAAGAGCAGTCCGAAGATGCAAAAGAGGATGCCGAGCATCAACAGCTTGTGCCCGTCGATGCCCAGAAACTGCACCGAAGAAAGATCGGGGAGCTTGAGATTGGCTTCTCCGGCGGCGGCCTCGTCGCCGCCTGCTGCAAACGCCGCAGGGCTCGCGGCCAGGAGCGCTACGGCCGCTGCGAACGTTTTGCCGATAGCGCCGCGCAGTTGCCAAGCGCCCGAGAGAAACATTCGTAATGCTTTTTGAGCAAAACTAGAAGACAGGATTAATGTGAGCACACTTAGACTGACAATCGTAAAAACGTGCATTGGGTTTCCTCCGACAGAACCTTCCTCTTCGCGCCCCCAAGGTGGGTACTTTTGACCTTTCCGAACTCCGATCTCGGGAAGAACAACCTAGGACAGCATGAGGATAAATTATAAAGGCGTTGCATCATAGCACGCAGAAAAATTTGACGTCAAGCAAAGAACCGGCTAAAGACTTCGAAAATCAGGGACTTCTAGTCCAGTCAGCCGAAAAATCGCCCACCTCCCTCGCTCCTATCGAGCTGATTCCATTAGAGACGGGTAAGCGCGAGCAGATAGTCCTAGCAATTCGATCTCCGACCCATATGAAAATTGATGTCTTGCCGGATTGGCGATGGCGCGTATAATCAGCCGCCGGACTCTGGGGATGCTTGGACCGGGGAAAGGACCTCCTGCGCTTGGCCCAGCTCAGCGCGGCTATCAGTGCGGGCAAGGCAACACTTATGAAGGGGCCTTGTGAAGTCTACTGCGTGGGGAACGCCGTGGCCGACGTCCTGGCGCGGCCGGTAAATGAACTCGCGCCTTCGGGGACAAGTCAGCCGCTTGAGGACGTTGCGCTTGCCCCCGGGGGCAACAGCATTAACACGGCGATCGCCCTGGCGCGCCTGGGAGTATCGGTCCGCATCGCCAGTGCCGTCGGCAATGACCGCTTTGGCCAGTTCCTGCGCGACCGGGTCCGTGCCGAAGGCATTGACGATGCGGGCCTGGCAACACTCCCCGGCGCGAAGACTTCCACGTCCATTGTCCTGGTCGAGAGCACTGGCGAGCGTCGATTCCTCCACCTGCGCGGTGTCAGCGCTCTCTTCTCCGGTAACAACCTCGATTGGGGATCGGCGGAGGCATCCCGGATTTTCCATTACGCCAGCGCGCTGGCCATGCCTGCCTTTGACGAAGCATCCCTCGGCCCTGCATTCAAGCGAGCTCACACGTTGGGGTGCGCGACCTCGATCAACATTTGCTGGGATGTTCGTGGGCGGTGGCTCAAGACGCTTCAGCCTGCCTTGGCTTACACCGACTTCATTTTCCCCAATCGGGAGGAGGGGAGGCAGCTCACGGGTGAATCTGAGCCTGCGGCCATCGCGCACCGCCTGCGCGAATTCGGAGTGAAGTCCGTTATCGTCAAGCTAGGAGCGGGGGGGTGTTACGTGGAATCACCCGAGGGCGCCTTCACATCCCCGGGTATAGCGGTGCAGCCCGTGGACACCACCGGCGCCGGGGATTGCTTTGCCGCGGGATTCCTCGCCGCAATCTGCCGCCACCAATCTCTACCCGAAGCTGCTCGTTACGCCAATGCCACGGGAGCTTTCGCCACGCTCGGTTTGGGCGCTGCTGATTCCGCTCCCACCGCGGCGCAACTCGAGGACTTTCTGCACAAGCATTCCCCCTCCTGATGATCACATCGAACCGTGGCAGCTTCACGGGTTAAGTAAGGGGCTGCGCTCGACTGTGGCGTTTCAGTATTTCGGCGTGCTCGCCTGGGCCCTACGTCAGGAGGTGAGGGACGCCGTAAACGGCCACGATTTCCAAACCGATATTAAGGCAGGAATCTTGAACGATATGCATGTAGTGCACATGGCGGCGGTCCATCCGTGCGCGGGCGATGAGGCCTACGATCCCGGAAATAAAGCCGATTCCCCCCCATCGCAGCGACTCCAAGAAACCCAGGCCATCGCGAAGAGCGAGGATCAGATAAGCCGCCCCTGCAACCGAATGCAAGGCCAAAATGAAAAGTAATCCGAACCCCATCCAACCTCCTCCTCATCAAGGCCCCCGCGATTTTTCCAGCGCGGCGAAGGGTGCTACGGAAACTATCTTACCTTAGAAGTGTTGATTCGCCCTCTGCTGCTTTCCCGCCTGCGCCTCCAGATAATTCCGTTCGAGAAGTTCACAGGCGTGTGCCCATGTCTTTCCTTCCGCGTATCTACGGCCATTCGATCCGAGGGTGTTGCGCAACGGAATATCCTCGAAGAGGCGGCGCAATCCGGCCTCAAACTCCTGCGGCGAATTCGCCAGAAGACCTGTCCGCTCATGTTCAACGATATCGCGGACACCTCCAGCATTCATGGCCAGAACGGGTACCCCCGAGGCCATCGACTCCAGCGAAACCAAACTCAGCGTTTCGGTAGTCGAAGGCAAAGCAAAGACATCCGCCGAAGCAAACAGCGCCGCCAGCTCTTCACCTTTCTTCCAGCTTGTAAAAGCTATGCTCGGATTCCTGAATGACCTTTCGAGGGCACGGCGGTGCGGCCCCTCTCCGGCAACGACTATCCGTGCGTTGGGATGCTCCCCCACCAACCGGAGGAATGCTCTTAATAAAACGTCCAGATTCTTTTCCTTTGATATCCTGCCGGCGTAGAGCACCAGCACCCCGCCAGAATCTATCCCCCATGCTGCTCGAACCGATTCGCTTCGCTTGTCGTGGTGGAATTGGGTGCAGTCGACTCCGCGTTCGAAAACCCGAACGTCGTGAATGCCGGCCTTGATCAGGTGATCCATCGTCACCCGGGAGGGGACGTAGGTGTGCTGACAATTGTTGAAAAGCCATCGCAGATAGCGCCAGAGCAACGGTTCGAATCGGGCGAAACCGTAGTAGTGCATATAGCGGATGATATCGGTCTCGTAAGACGCGACAACGGTGCATCCGTGCCGTCTTGCCCAGAGCTGCCCGAAATAAGCCAGGACGCCCGGGCTCATCAGGTGGACCAGGTCAGGTTTGAAGGCTTCCACCCGCGCGAATGCCCGACGGTGGAATCTCCAATGAGGGAAGATGATGGGCATTTCCGGATAAAGTGGAAAAGGGATGCCCCTGAACTCGACAACATTCTCGTCTCGGGGGTTTGCCTTGTAGTAGGGAACCGCTTGCAGAACCTGATGCCCCTGTTTGCGGAGGTAGCGGACGAGCTCGAATTGGGTTCTTACCACGCCGTTCACTTGGGGCGCGTAGGCTTCGGAAAAGAGGGCGATCCGCATGGGGTGGTCATCCGCGGAAAGAAGATTACCGTGGAATGCTCGGGTCCCCCTTCAAGGTCCGTCAGGGCGCGGGGCCATCTGCGGCACCGGTACCCTGAGCACAGGAGAGCACCTTGTTGTCATCCTCCAGCCGTCATATCGCCGGACTGTGAAAGACCACCCAGTAGACGACCATGGTCAGCATAAACGTGACTTGACCGGAAAAGAAGAAGTTCAAGATCGGGAGCTCTCCCGGTTCCAGCTTGGCTCGATAAGCCAAATAAGAAAAGCCGACGCACGAGATAGCCGTCAAGGCAAACCCGATATGAGTGCAACTGCCGGCGATGGCGCCGTGGGCAAATAACAAACCAAAAAGAGTTCCAAAAAACGAAACAAAGGAGCGGGGCTTGCAGCCTAGGTGGGGTCTCCTGAGATTGCCCAGTATCAATGCCGCGAACAATAATTGCCAGCCAATGTGGGGAACGACATGACCTGCCACTTGTCGAATCCAGTGGAAGTTTGATTTGACTCCCAGGACTTGCACGTCGTTGAGGGAGGAGACGATTTGTTCGTTAAGTTTGGCGGTCAGATGGATGCCGTTTCCGACGGCAACCCACGCGAGCGCGGCGATAAACAGCGCGTCGATGATAACTTCGGGGACCGGGAAATCCGGGCTCTGATCGTAGTGTCTGACTCCATAAAAGTAGGCCAAGCCGAAGGCGGGCAGTGCCAGAAGGGTAAAGGCTATTTCCAGCAAGGCATCGACAGTGAAGCGTGCTTGGCCAATGGAGATAACCGGGTTGGTGGGTCTAAAGAAGTAGAGGGCGGCAAAACTCATGTAGCAACAAAAACCAAAAGCGACCCCGATCATCCGCATAGTGATCAACGGGCGGAATGTTGCTGTTTCCACTCTTGCACTGACTGTTGTTTCTAACCCTTCCTCTACTGTCTCCGTAATCTCCCCATTCATCCAGGAACTCCTCCAGATTTGGTTTGTGGCATTCTTGTCCGGCCGCGGTAGGGTTGCTGAGTGCCGGCGCACGAACTTCAGTATTGACTTGCCGGGCGGTAATATACAACGGACCGCGCCCGTACACAACGGTACTTTCTTACTATTGTTATTGCAGGGTGCTTCCAGCGTCTGGTCGGGGGCAGTGTCAAAGCCTGTAGATCTTCTTTGACACTCGCTGCGGTGGCGTCAGCCCTAGGCCGTTGGTCGTGGAATTGACCTGCCCCCACTCTTATGGTATCACCCTTATTTCAGTTTTTGTCAGGAGAATTGCGTGAGCCGACCAAAAGTTTACATCACCCGTCCTTTGCCGCGGGAGGCAGTCGAACGGATCGCGGCGCAATGTGAGGTCACAGTCCACCCGGAAGACGTGCGAATGCCTCCCTCTGAACTCGCGGCGGCATGCCGGGAGGTGGACGCCCTTGTGGCCTCCGGCGCGCAGGTCACCGCAGAGTTGCTGGAGCAGGCCCCGCACCTGCGCGTGGTCTGCACCGTCGGGGTCGGTTACGACAATGTCGATGTTCCTGCCTGCACGAGCCGCGGCATCCTTGTGACTAACACTCCCGGTGTAGTCACGGAGGCCACCGCGGACCTCTGTTTCGCCCTCCTCATGGCCGTGGCCCGCCGGTTGGTGGAAGCCGACCGCTACGTTCACTCGGGGCAGTGGCAATCCTGGCAGTGGGGGAACATGTGGGGCACCAACCCCTCCGGCAAGACGCTCGGCATCTACGGCTTTGGACGCATCGGCCAAGCCGTGGCTCGCCGCGCGAGTGGCTTTTCCATGCGCATTCTCTACCATTCCCAAGACCGCCCCACGCCCGAGCGGGAAAAGGAGCTTGGCGCGCAATACGTGGATCGCGAGACCCTTTTGCGCGAAGCCGATTTCCTGACACTCCACGTTCCTTTCGCCCCTGATACCCATCACCTGATCGGAGCGGCCGAATTTGCCATCATGAAACCGACCGCTTTCCTCCTCAACACCTCCCGCGGGAAAGTGGTCGAGGAAGCCGCCCTGATTGAGGCGCTCCAGTCGAAACGCATCGCGGGCGCCGGCCTCGACGTCTTCGAGTTCGAACCGAAGATCCATCCCGCCCTTCTCGCCATGCCCAATGTGGTCGTAAGCCCGCACATGGGCACTGCCACCCGGGAAACGCGGATGGCGATGGCGATGTTGACGGCGGAGAACCTGCTCGCGGCTTTGGCCGGCCAGCGCCCACCGAATCTGGTGAACCCGGAAGTCTGGAGGTAGCTCAAAGTCGATAGCTGACAGTCGACAGCCCACAGAAATCCTCGAGCTTGAGTGCCTCCTGGCTTCGGTGTTTAGGTCCTCTTGTAACTCATTTTGTTTCAATAGCATACCCGCGTTGACAAAACGATATAAAGCAAGTTACTTGTTTTCTGTAATTTATACGGAACGATGGGGTTCGGGGCGATTCAGGTGGTTTTCAGAGTCGAAAACGTTTCCTATTGTATTTTCAATAACGAATAGGCATTCTTGTATAAGTCCTTTATTTTCATGAACTCATTCGGATACAGCAAAATGTCTGTTTTTTCGTCATTTGCTTTCAATAACTTATCCGGATCATCCTTCATTTTTGATGTTTTTTCATTTGGGTATTCATCGCGTTTCTTGCGGACAAAATGCCCTTGTCAAACCTCCGAACGGCTCGATTCTGAGCTTCCATTTGGTCGAGTTGGCAGACTGACTCGACGATTCGGTCCTACTCCCGAGCAAGCGATCCGCACGCATAATGTCCGATCTGCCGAAAGAGCTTGAGGATGTTCGCCACACTGGCTTCCTGCGCGGAGGTGAGCGATTCCACCCGGCGTAACACTCCTCCCATGTAGCCGAGCACGCTGGCGACCATTCTCGGGGCGATTGCCCCCGAGGGAGACGCCGTGAGGCCCCGTGAGGGAGGGGCGTCAAGCGCAGCGTGTTTCGGCACTTCCGCGCTTGGAAATCTCGGCGTCGCGCAGGCCGTTCAGCCCGGCATGGTATATTTGTCCGATGGCTTCTGCCTCCCCTGTCAGCTCTCTAAGCCTATTCAAGCACCAGCCGTTCCTGCTCTACTTCTGGGCGCGAAGTTTCTCCGAATTCTCCATTCAGATTGCCACCGTGGCCATCGGGTGGCAGGTCTATGCGCTGACCAATAGCGCCTTGGCCCTCGGCGTGGTGGGGTTGGTGCAGTTCCTCCCCTCGGCGCTTTTGGTCTTTGTTGCGGGACACGCCGCGGATCGCTACGACCGCAAGCGGGTGGTGCAGATCTGCCAAATTGTCGAAGGGCTAGCGGCGGCGTTTCTGGCTTGGGGAAACTTTGCCGGATGGCTGAAGGCGCCCGAGATTTTCGCCGCCCTGGTGGTCTTCGGCACCGCCACGGCGTTCGAGAGTCCGGCGGCAGCGGCCTTGCTGCCCGGCGTGGCGCCGGAGGGAATCCTGCAAAAGGCCACCGCAATTTCTTCCGCCGGGTTTCAGGTGGCGGTGATCACCGGTCCCGCGCTGGGCGGCCTGGCCTACGCAGTTTCGCCGGGCGTGCCGTACGCGGTGATGGCGGTTTTCTGGTTCCTCGCAGGACTGCTGAATGGCGCGATCCGGCTGGACCGGCCGGTTTCCACCAAAGAGCCGCCCACGGTCGGCGATGTTTATGCCGGAGTCGGGTTCGTGCGCCACAACCCGGCGATCCTGGGGACCATTTCGCTTGATCTCTTCGCGGTGCTGCTAGGAGGGGCCACGGCGCTCATGCCGATCTATGCTCGCGACATTCTCCACACGGGGCCCTGGGGCCTGGGGATCTTGCGCGCCGCGCCGGCCGTAGGCGCATTGCTGATGACGGCCGTGCTGGCTCGCCACACGATCAACCGCCGCGCCGGGATGCGAATGTTCCAGGCCGTAATCATCTTTGGGCTGGGAACGGTGGTGTTTGCGCTGTTCCCCCTGCTTTGGCTTTCGCTTCTGGCGCTCGTCATTTTGGGTGCTGCGGATATGGTGAGCGTGGTGATCCGCGTCTCCCTGGTGCAACTCGGTACACCCGACGAAATGCGCGGCCGGGTGAGCGCGGTGAATTACCTGTTCGTCAACGCGTCCAACGAACTGGGCCAATTCGAGAGCGGCGTCACCGCGGCTTTGTTTGGCGCCATGCCTGCGGCCGTGCTGGGGGGAGTGGGAACGATCGTCGTGGCGCTCCTCTGGATGAGATTGTTCCCAACGCTGAGGAATGTGGAGCGGCTGGAACAGGATTGAGAGGATGTAGCGCGGGCGTCCCCGCCCATAAGCACAAGTATCTGAATCGTACCGCGAAAAGAGATTCACCACAGAGGCACAGAGGTCACGGAGAGAAGACCCGAAGGAAGACATCCGGCCAATAATCCATTGAGCGGTAATCCCCACTCCTGCAAACGGGAGTACGTCTCCGTGGCCTCTGTGCCTCTGTGGTGAATCCCTTCTTGTATTCATTCCACACGGCCTAGCTTCGAACGCCCACTCGCACTTTTACCGTGCAACATGTGACGCCTTTTGGCATATACTTCCGCACTCGACGTTAAAGGGGGATGAAATGACCAAAGGAATTGAAGTACCGTCTGTGAGCCGAAGAGAATTCCTCGCCACCACCGGAAGTTTGATCGCGACTGCGCCCGCGGCCGGTGCGAGTGCAACTCCGGCGGCGGGTGAAGCGCCGCGGGCGCAACCGGCTAGTCCTCCCGCGCCTGTTTCGTCGCGAAAGATCCGCATTGGCGTGTTTGATCCTGTGTACAACGATTATTCGCTCGACGAAATGCTCGACAAGATTTCCGCGCTGGGAATTGAGGCGGTCGAGATCGGCACGGCCGGCTATCCTGGCACGAAGCATTGCCCGATCGCGGAACTCCTCGCCGACCCTGCCAAGGCCAAAGCCTGGAAAAAGAAATTTGAGGACCGCAACATCCTGGTGGGCACGCTGAGCTGCCATGGCAACCCGGTTCACCCCGATGCGAAGATCGCGGCGCGTGACGATCAATACTTCCGCAACTCCGTCATGCTCGCCGAGCGACTGGAAGTGCCGGTGATCGTGGGGTTTTCGGGCTGCCCGGCCGGATGCGCGACGGATAAGATGCCCAACTGGGCCACTTACCGCTGGCCTCCGGAGTGGGATGAGACGCTGAGGTATCAATGGAAGGAGAAGTTGATTCCCTATTGGACGGGGGCGGCGAAATTCGCGCGGGACCACGGCATCCACAAAATCGGCCTGGAGATGCACCCCAACATGAGCGTGTTCAATCCCAAGTCGCTCATGAAACTCCGCAACGCCGCGGGCGAGGAAATCGGGGCCAACTGCGACCTCAGCCACTTGTTCTGGCAAGGCTGCGATCCGGTGGAGGTCGTCCATTATCTTGGCCACGAGGGCGCCCTTTATCACGCCCACATGAAAGACACGGTGATTCTCAAGGACGTCACGGCGCGCTTTGGAGTGCTGAACTTCCCCGAAGAGCCCGAGGAGAAGCCCACTGACGGTTCGGTCTATTTCCGCGCGGTGGGGTATGGCCATGGCGCCAATCTTTGGAAGGAAATCGTGAAGGCGTACATGGACGTGGACTATAAGGGAATCATGAGCATTGAGAACGAAGACCCCATCCTCACCGGCGAGGTAGGAGTCGAACGCGCCTTCTACGTGTTGAAAAATGTTCGGGGGGAATTGCTGGCCTAATCTGCCATCAGGCAGTCCCAGAGGTCACAGCCCGCGAAGCGGGCGTCGTCATTTTAGCCCACGGCGAGCCAGCCGTGGGACAGGGCGCGAGCGGTGCCGCGGGTAAGCCCCGTAGGGGCGACATCCGGCACCGCTCGCCTCGAATCGAGTCCGATCGGCGGCAGCCCTCTGGCTAAAGAAAACCCGGATGCCGCCCCTGCCGGGGCGCACGGACTCTCTTTCCTTATCGCATCCCACGGCTGGCGCCGTGGGCTAAAATGACGACGCCAGCTACGCGGGCTTTGAAGACCACCTGCGCAGCTTCCGGTGCAGCTCATCCCTCAGTTCACCGCCGCACTCGCCGCCGATTCCTCCAGACGGAGGGCGGGAGGAAGCATCCCCACTTGGGCCAATCCCCAGTACACAATGAACGCCACGATGAAAGAGACCAATGCGGCAGGGCGGTCGAACTTGATAAGTTGTGCCGGGACACCGGGAACGCGGTCCAGGATGCCCACCACAAAACCCACCGCCCAAGAGATATAGCCTGCCCAGTTGATGCCCGCGCGAGGCCCTGGCCATTTCTTTCCCGATAGCAGATAGTCGGCAGCAATCGCGCCGCAGATGGGGCCGAAGGACGCGCCCACGATCACAAAGAACCCAATCAGATTCTGCGCCAGGCCGGTCAGCGCCAGAATCGCTCCAATCGTGACGCCGGTCAGGGTGGAGACGCTGCGCGGGATCCGGGGCAACATGGTGGCAAAGCTGTTTGATGCAATGAGGGTACAGAAGCACGTGGGCGCGACGGAGGCGGCTGCGAAGAGGAAAAACATGGCAGGGGCCAGAGTCCCTACACTCGAGATCGCGGCGGCGTAATCATAGTTCGCGGGTCCCGGGGTGCCGGCGATATGTCCCGCCACGGACAGAACGGGCAGCCCGCCTGCGAGCAGGATCGCCAGGGCGACGCCGGTCAAACCTCCTAGCGCAACATCCTTACCGTTTCGGCTGTTTGTTCCAAGATCCGCCCCCGCGGCCCCGGCGGTGGCAAAGAAGCCGATCACGATGTCAATGATCGTCACAAAGCCGCCCCACGAATCGTGCTGCGGTGGCTGGTAGCTCGCAATGCCGCCCATGTTTTTCCAGAACACGATGGCAATCATGATCATCGGAACCCAATTCAGAACCTGGGCGACGCGGGCAACATAACCAATTCCTTTCAGTGCGACCAGGGCAAAACCATAGGCCCAAAGCAGCGCGATCGCGATAAACAGCCCCTTCGAATCCTGGTGCAACCCGCGCATGATGAATTCCGTGGCGATGGAGGTGCCGACCGCAAACCAGCCGATTTGCAGAACGCCCATCAGCAACCCCGGCATCAGGTAGCCGCCCGCCGTTCCGAACATGGCGGTGCCGACAACGTAGAGCGTGCGTCCCGTCTGCATGCCCAGCATCGCGGGAGCGTAGTAATAGAAAGCGAAGCAAAGAAGTCCCGCAGCCAGAAGTCCGGCCAGGCACACACCCACGCCGGCGCGGTCGAGCGTGGTGCCCGCCAGCCCCCGATAAAAACCCACCCAAAGGAAAATTCCCGCATAAGCGGGAAACGTGTTGCGATACCACGCGGCGCGCTTGGCCAAAGGTACGGGAGCCGAGGAGCGGACGTAGCCGGGAAGCGGGGAAGCCATAGTTCCTCACCCTAAGTCGAACGGTGCTGACGGAAGAGCCGCTTCATTATAAATCACCCCGTTCATCCGGGCCGGAACTTAATTTCGAGTCGTGCCCGAGTTCGAACGTAGCGCCGCCATCCTGGCGGCTCCTGTGACGGCTGGAAGCCGGTGGTACGCCTCCAATTAGGACGTTACGGAATTTTGTGGGGGGACGAGTGACAGGATGCCCATTCGCGCTACTCTGGCGTTGACTTCCGCGGGGATTGGGCTTTCAATTGTGGCCAGCCTGGAGCCGCACGGGCTCCACGCCCTGGGACCTCGATCCGGCTCCCAGTTCCAGGCTCACCCGAATGAAAGGAATATCCGTGAATCCCCTGGACGCCATCTTAAAACCGAAATCCATCGCCGTAATCGGCGCCTCGCGCCGCGAGGGATCCATTGGCCGCGAAATCCTCCATCAGCTTGTCGCATTTGATTTCCACGGCAAACTCTTTCCAGTTAATCCTAAAGCTGATTTTATTCACTCCATAAAAGCATTCCCAAACGTGTCATCGATTCCCGACGCGGTGGACCTGGCCATTATCGTCGTGCCGCGTGAGGAAGTGCTCGCTGCGATCGATGATTGCGGGAAGAAGGGCGTAACGGGGTTGGTGGTCATCACCGCGGGCTTTTCCGAAACCGGCGACGAAGGAAGGGCGCTCGAAGCCCAATTGGCCGAACGCGTCCGGCGATACGGAATGCGGATGATCGGGCCGAATTGCATGGGAGTTATCAACACCGACCCTGCCGTGCGCATGGACGCCACCTTCGCTCCCACGCTGCCTCTGACCGGGCGCATTGCCTTCATGTCACAGAGTGGAGCGCTGGGAGTGGCCATCCTGAACATCGCGCGGCAGCTCGACATCGGGTTTTCCTATTTTGCGAGCCTGGGTAATAAGACCAACGTTTCCGGCAACGACCTCTTGCAGTATTGGGAAGATGACCCCCAGACCGATTTGATCTTGATGTATCTCGAGTCGTTCGGGAACGCCAAGCGTTTCATGCAAATCTGCCGGCGAATTTCGAAGCGCAAGCCCCTGTTGTTGGTGAAGTCGGGCCGGACGGCAGCGGGTGTGCGCGCGGTGACGTCCCACACGGGAGCCCTGGCGGCACGGCAAGGACTTGACGTTGCCACCGGCGCCCTTTTGGAGCAGAGCGGCGTGGTCCGCGTCAACACCGTCGAGGAACTGTTTGATCTGGCGCTCGCTTTTTCCAAGAACCCGTTGCCGCGGGGGAACCGCCTGGGGATTCTCACCAATGCCGGCGGGCCCGCCATCATGGCCACCGACACTGCCATCGCCCATGGCCTCACCATGGCGAATTTCTCCGACCGCACGCGGCACGAGCTCCGCCGTTTGCTTCCTCCCGAGGCGAGTATCCAGAATCCCGTGGATATGACTCCGCAATCGGATCGCAGCAAATACGACGCCTGCGCGCGTATTCTGCTGGAAGATGACGGCATCGACATGCTGCTCATCGTCTTTGTCCCTCCCATGATGATCAATGCCATGGACATTATCCTGGGCTTGGAACAGTTGCGCCATAAATACCTGAAGCCGGTGGTGGGAGTCATCATGGCCACCGATGAGTTTTTTGTCGAGCTGAACCGCGACCATCCGAACCATATGGCCCTGTATATATTTCCGGAGTCGGCGGTGAGCGCGCTGGCCGCACTCGACCGCTACCGTGTGTGGCGAGAAAAACCGGTGGGCGAGTTGAAACATTTTGACGTGCGCAAGGGGGCGGCGGAGGACTTGCTCCAGGAAGCCCGCAAGCAAAATCGCTTGATTCTGTCGGCGGAGGAGAGCCTGCGCTTGATCGAATGCTACGGCATTCCCGTGGTGAAGTCCATTCCCGCCGCGGACGGGGAAGAGCTTGCACGCATGGCCAAAGACCTGCACTACCCGGTGGTTCTCAAAGCGGTCGCGCCGGATTTGGTCCATAAGTTAGACGTCGGCGGCGTGCTCGTGGACCTTCGCGGTCCGGAGGAATTGTTGGCAGCCGCGGAGAAGATGACAGAGTCTGTCGCGCGACACCGTGGGGACCATGCGGGCTCTCGCGAATTGGGCTTCTTAGTGCAGGACTACGTGCGCGGTGGCCGCGAGGTGATCGTGGGCATGACCCAGGACGCCAAGTACGGCCCGCTGGTCATGTTCGGACTGGGAGGGATCTACGTCGAAGCGGTGACCGACGTGGTTTTCCGCCTGCCGCCGCTCACTGATCTCGAAGCGCAGGAAATGATTCAACAGATTCGGGGCTACAGCCTTTTGCGCGGCGTGCGCGGAGAAGCGCCGGTGGACCTCGACGCGCTGGCGGAAATCCTGCAAAGGTTTTCGCTGCTCGCGGAGGATTTGCCGGAGATTGGCGAGATTGAAATCAACCCGCTGCTGGCGTTTCCCCAGGCGGCTGAGTTTCGTGCTGTAGACGCCCGCGTGCGGCTCGGTAAGAAACAGGAAGAAGGGGTTTAGTAGAACGAAAGCATGTCCTTAACGTCTGAAGATGAAGTTTCTCTTGACAAATCTCTCACCCTAATCTTACGATTCTCACGTTAGGTTAAGAGGCTACAGAAAGGAGCGGCAACGAGGCAAATTGATGTCGGTTATTTTTGAAGTGACCCAGGAATCTGATGGTGGTTTTGTCGCCGAATGCCTGACCGAGGGAATCTTCACTCAGGCTGATAATTGGGAAGACTTGCGTCGTAATATTAAAGAAGCTGTAGCCGCCTACTACTTTGACCAGCCGAAGCCTACAGAAATCCGCCTTCACTTGGTTCGGGACAAAGTTCTAACCGCTTCCTGAAAATCCTTCGCGATCTGAGTGGACAGCAACTGGTTCAGGCTCTTTGCCGCAATTGGGGTTATTCCCTTATCCGCCAAGAAGGTAGTCACATGGTAATAGAAACAGAAGAGCCATCCCACCAGCGAGTATCCATTCCGAATCATAACCCACTCCGTGTGGGGCTACTGGCTGCCATTGCCCGCGAAGTGGTAAACCACGAAAGGGTAGAGCGCCAAGAAATCCTTGACTCTCTACGATGAATCTCCGTCATACATACCCGCTAGTCAGGCTATATAGCAGAATTGCCAGGACGATGACGGTTACCACCACGTAGAGCCTGTCACGCTGGATGGCAAAAGCCACCAACGTCAGCACCGGAGTCAGAACGATCTCTCCGCCGATTCCGGTTAGCGACCCGAGGAATCCCGCAACCAGCGACACCACCCAGACTGCGGCAGCAAATTCCAGGATGTTCAAGCAGCCCCTCCGCTAATTGTGGGGATCGGTTATCTCTCCACCCATAGTAACTTAACTTCCCACTTGCGGAGCAAGCTCGCGAAGCCGCCGCTCGATCGTGGTGTGCCCCATCTTCTTCACCCATGCCAGCGGCGTGGCCCATGCTTCGGCTCCGGGCTCGTCAATGGGCGCGCCACGGGCGATCAGCAAATCTACCATTTGCCCCCGGCCCCAGCGGCACGCCCAGCCGAGCGCGGTGGACTTCAGCAGGTCGTCGCGGAGGTCGAGCCTCGCGCCCCCATCGATGAGCAGCGCGGCGAAGCGCACCCGGTCCGGCTCGTGCTCCATCCCGCCGCGCGCGGCAATGAAGTGGAGGATCGTTTGACCCATTCGCGACACGTTGACGTCGATCCCATGGCGCAAGAGGATTGCCATGCACGCGAGACGATCCTCGGTTGTTGCCGGCGGCCTCAACGCGGGCTTGTCCCCCAAGCCGCGGAAGGGCTGGATTAGAACCCAGTGCCAGCGCGGGTCCTGTGGAGGCCATGTCAGGCCCGCGACGGCCATCTCTACGATGGCCGGGCAACCATGGTCGGCGGCGGACCAGGCGAGCTCCTGCGCCAGATCCTCGCTCGTGTCCATCTCCAGCAAGCGCTTGGCCTCGGCAACGTCATGTGCTTCGGCGACCATGTAAGGCTGGGGCTTGGCGCCGCGCTCCAGGAGCAGCCGCTTCAGGGCTTCATCGTTTCGCTGGTAAGCATTGCGGAGCGGCCAACCGGAGGCGTATACGTTGGCGTTCGGATCGGCGCCGCGGTCGAGCAGCAACTCGGCGATGTCATGCCGCCCCGTCAGGGCCGCATGCCACAACGGCGCGCCCCAGCTTGGCGTGGGCTCTTCCACTTCCGCCAACAGAATCCGCTCGTCCACGTCGGCGCCGAGATCGAGCAGCAGCCGAACGATTTCGAGGTGCCCGTGCTTGACCGCCAGGCTCAAGAGGCCGCCCTTCGACCAATGATTATCCCGGCGCACCACGCCGGGGTCCCGACTCACCAGTTCGCGGACCCGTTGGATATCGCCAAGCGCCACAGCCGCGTGGAGGGTGACCTCCGCGCCGCGATCGAGCAGCAGCTTGGCAACGGCAGGGAATCGCTCGGCATGGTCGTTGTATGGCCCGGCGGAACGCGCGGCTCGGTCGAGCGGGGTCAGGCCCTCGATGTCGCGCTTCCGGACGCTCGCCCCGTGGCTGAGCAGCCACGCGACCATTTGCTCGTTCGTGCATTGGGCGGCGGCGTGCAGCGGCGTCCCACCCGTGCGGTCGCAAGCGCGCACCAGCGACGGGTCGGCATCCAAAAGGCGAATGGCCGTGTCGTTGTCGCCCGCCCGAATCGCTTCGTTGATTTGGTCCTGGAGGGGTGAAACGGCGGCGTTGGGACAACTCATCTGCTGCCGGCGATGTTGCTCCTCTTCTTCGATCACTGCGACTACGTCCGCATGATCGCGCTCCTTCGCCAGGGCGAACGCGGTGGTGGCGTCGCGGTGCGGGAAGATGCCCTTGCGTGCGTCGGAGCCCCCCTGCATCAGCAATCGCACCATGGGAACGTCGCGCCGCAACACGGCGTAATGAATGCCACGGTGCTCATCGTTTTCAGCGGTGTCCTTGTGGACCAATTCCGGGCGCTGCCGCAGCATTGTCCGCACAAGGTCGATGTCCCCGGCCTCGACCGCAGCCACGAACCGTTTCATGGTGACGCCATCGACAAAGGCTTTAAGCTTTACCCAACTCTCGAAGCCATAAGCCCGGGCCAAGACAAGTTGGGCATCGCTCAATTGAAATTCTTCGGTCGGGGACATCGGAGCGCGGTAATGCGCGCGCACCTCCTCGACTGCCGATTGTTCGCCCGCTTGAAATGCCTTCAAGAGTTCCTTGGCCTGTTTCTTGATCTGATTGAGATTGGGCTTGGCGGGTAGCTTGCGCGTGGGTGGGGAGTGATGGGACGCTGACATGATGACCTCCTTCAGGCCTTATGGGCCCGTCATGCCCGTTGTCCGCTCACTCGGGCGAAAGGAAGATCACCATTGAGGTGTCGTGATACCGCAAATGGTTCGGCGGGCTCAGCCCTTTCCGCGGACCGGAGGCGCCCGAAGCGCACCATAAGATACTAACATAGAGCAAGCGCCGGGCGAAACTAAGCTCTGCTTCAGATCAGCGACGCCGCACCAGAGTGCGTTCGAGTTGGCCGTATTGTGGGAGGGCGGCGGCATGCACAGGCGAAAGGGCAAGGCCACGTCAGAGTCCGCGAAGTTTCCTGAGGGCAAGCGAAATGGAGGCGAGAGCGTCAGGCCGCCAGAGAAAAAATAGGAGCACCTCCCTTTTTCCGTTGATTATCGGACAGTCTGTCGGCCCTGACGCTAGGTTTGGAGGCCAAACTGCTAGTTTAATAGTTGGTCGAGTGAGATCGCGCACCCGCGGCGGGGTGGCAAACGTCGCTTCCAGCGGGCTGGAAGTCGCGAGAGGAAGAGACGAATTGACGTTCGAAAGGCCGTACAAAGTGACATTTTATCGATGCCAATCAAGGTCACTCACCAAAATAAAAAATATCAAAAAACGAAGGTTGCTCCCAATAAGTTGATGAAAACAAACGGAAAAATATCGGACAAAACGGATCATCCCAATGAGTGTATGAAAACAAACGAGTTATACAAAATAGCCGACTAATTGCCGATTAATTGTAGAAAGCAAACCCAGTTACATCGATTTTTGACCTCAATGAGCCACCGTTTTTCCGCTTTATCCCCGCTATCCCGCTAAATTGCAGACAATAATGACCTTATGGCTTCGGTATTTCGCGTATAGCCGATAAGTATATGAAACATAAGCCACTTGGAGGAGGGGCAAGTACGCCGAGGTCCGAATGAGACAACGGCGCCTGCTCCCATCCGGTAGACCTGGAAGTGCGACCCCGCAAGCGGGTTCTGGCGTTGGCGCCGTGAGGGTGGCCGTCGGTGCCGCGTCAAGGTCGAGGTAGGATGGCGGCCCGGTGGCCGAAGGTCATTACCCATAGGTGCGAGGAAAGCGGGCCAAAGTATCGTCGACCCCGGCGGGGTCGACTCTCTCACCACTCCTTGTCCGTCAGTTTCACCGACGGCTAGTGATCTTGTTCCCCTTCGCGGAACTTTGCGGACCTTGACGGGATCCTGGGCGAATGGGACGCGTCGTTGCCTGGTGTTACCAGGTCCAGTATAATCAGTGGTCAAGCTCGAAGCTGTAACGGAGCAATGCGGATGGCGGAAAAGGATTTGGCCCTTGCTGTGGCCAAGCTGGTGGACGAGTTCCCGAAGTCAGGAGTTCATCCCACGGACCAGGAATTGAACCGCCTGGCAGTGCTCATCTCGGGTGGTTTTAAGGCCAAGAAGGAGGAGGTTGCCATCTTGCGCCTGTTCCCCGACGCCCGCGTTCTGAATTTTCTCTATCCGGTCAGGCTCGCGGTCATTGGGGCGATCCCCCTGACCACCACCCACTCGCTGGCCGCCAAAAACATTCGCGATAAGCGGGGCGAGATTGTAAACAATTTTCCGATGTATAAACACCCTACGGTTTTCGAAGCGGTTAACCTGTCGGATGAAGAGAAGGCTGCGCCCATCCAGAAAATCATGAGTTCGCCGATGATCGTCGGAGGGAAGGTTGTTGGTGTGATCCAAATCAGCCGCAAAGCTCGTCCCGGCGATCCGACGGGTCCCGACTTTACCGCTGCGGACCTGGTACAGCTTGCCACCGTGGGTTCGATTCTGGGGAAGTACCTTTCGGAGTTGTCGGTTCCTGCGCCGACTCGCCCGGAGCCGAAAGACTAAACAGATGACCAGCGACATTCGCGTTCGCTTTGCGCCCTCGCCTACAGGGTATCTGCACGTGGGAGGGGCTCGCACGGCGCTTTACAACTGGCTCTTCGCGCGCCACGTGGGCGGAACTTTGGTCCTCCGCATCGAAGATACGGACGTTGACCGCTCGAAGCCCGAACTCACCACGGCCATCCTGGAAAGCCTCGAATGGCTCGGCCTCACGTGGGACGAGGGCCCGATCTATCAGTCCCAACGCCTCGATCGCTACCGTGAGATGGCCTTGAATCTCGAGCGCTTGGGGCATGCCTACCCCTGCTTTTGTACCCCGGAGGAGCTCCAGGCCAAACGCGCAAAAGCCGAGGCGGAGCGCCGCGCTTGGAAATATGACGGCGCCTGCCGTGGGCTCACTCCCGCCGACCGGGACCGGCTGCGCGCGGAGGGCCGCGCCGCCGCCGTGCGCTTCCGCGTGCCTGATTCCGGCCAGACCAGCTTCGAAGACTTGGTCTTCGGCCACCTTGCAGTCGACCACTGCGATCTCGAGGATTTCGTACTGCTGCGGTCGGACAGCCATCCGACTTATCACCTCGGTGTAGTGGCCGACGATCTGGACCTGCGCATCAGCCACGTGATTCGCGGCGCCGACCACATCTCGAATACTCCCAAACAAATCTTGATGTACCAAGCGCTGGGCGCGCCTGTGCCGATTTTTGCCCACCTGCCGCTAATCCTTGGGCCAGACAAGCAACGCCTGTCGAAGCGGCATGGGGCCACCGCGGTGGGCGCCTATCGCGAGCAGGGGGTGCTGCCGGAAGCGCTAGTCAATTTCCTGGCGCTGCTCGGCTGGACGCCTGCCGGCCAAAAGGAAATTGTGCCGATCGAGGAAATGGTTCGCGACTTTGATCTCACCAGTGTTTCGAAATCGAATGCGGTGTTCGATCTCGAAAAGGTGGCGTGGATGAACAGCGAGTACCTGCGCCACCTGCCGGAGGAACGGCTGCTGCCGCTTGTCGAGCAAGAGTTGGCCGAGGCGGGACTCCCGGTTCGAGATACGGGGTACGGGATACGGGACACGGGTCAGGGGTCACGGGATTCGCAATCGGCGCCTCCGCAAGAGGATGCGTTCAGGCAGGCGGTCCTCTTGCTTCAGTCACGTGCGCGCACGCTGAAGGATTTTGCCGGCGCGTTCCGTGCGTTTTTCACGGACGATTTTACTTACGACCCCGAGGCAGTGAAAAAGTATTGGAAAGACGCGACGGTATCAGCGCTTCTCGATGTGCTCGCGGAGCGCCTCGCCGCCACCGAAACGTTTGATCTGGCCGGAACAGAAGCAGCCTTGCGCAGTTTGGCGGAAGCTCAAGGAGTAAAGGCCGGGCTGTTAATCAATGCGGCGCGCGTGGCGCTAACGGGTCAGGCCGTGGCGCCGAGCTTGTTTGAAGTCATGCTGGTGCTGGGGAGGGATCGCGTGGTGGCGCGCTTGCACCGCGCGGCGGAGCACTTGAGGTCCGAGGCACACCACTGAGGTTTCCAAAATATATTGACAATGAGGTCCGTAGCGTGGGCATCTTGCCCGCTGTCTCGGGAACGTCCCGCTCCCGGCGACGCGCGGGCAGGATGCCCACGCCCCAGCGGGCGAGACGCCCGCGCTACTAAGAAAGAACTTGTTGCGATATTTCGCAAACCTCAGTAGGTAGGCTGGCGGGTATTACCGACGCGGATTTCGCTCTTCATGATCGTTAACAGAGATCTTGCCCACGATTTCGATGATTATCAGTTTCGAACGCGCCACCGCGAGCCATAACGCGCCCGCCAGTCACTCGTCACTTGCCACTCTTCACTATTCCTTGACCGCGTCCAACTTTTTGCGCAGGACCTGATAGGTTTCCACTACCACTATGGCAGCGGCGAGCACGGCTGTTGTTGTCGTGAGCACCTCCGTGGCGCCTTTCAAAACCTTCAACAGTTTCCCCATGCCTACGCTCCTCCAATCGGCAGCAAAACGCCTTGCGGTAAGTCCTCATTATACCTTTCCAAACCCAAGAATGTCGCGTGGACGCCTTGCGCTGAGACGTCCAACAAGCCGAGGCAGCGTGGCAGCGAGAAACGTTTTTTGCCCGCGCTTCCAGGGTTGAAGAAGAGTTTGCCACCAAGAATTAATGCACAGGGCTCATGGCTGTGTCCGAAGATCACAACCCGGCATTCATGGGGAAAGCTTTCCAGAAACCGCCGGCAGTGCTCAGCCGATTTCCCTTCCAGGGGACCGGCTTGCGCCCAATCGCGCAGTGCCGATTGAGGCTTGGGCAGTTCGTGAAGCATATAGATTTCGACGGCGCCAATCCGCCGGGTGAGAGTGGGCGCAAGGCCTAGGCCCGCCGAATCGACATTGCCCCGCACCGCTTGGACCGGCGCAATGGCGCGAAGTTGGTCGAGCACCGAAATCGACCCCACATCGCCCGCGTGCAAGATCTCGTCCACGCCTTGCAACAGCTTCGGCAAATGCGGATCATAATACCCGTGGGTGTCGGAGACGACGCCAATTCGCATAGAAGTCGGTAGTCGGAGGACGGTAGTCGGTAGACGGTATGCGGCATACGGAATTAGCCCTCCCCGTCTACCGTCTGCCGACTACCGTCTTCCGTCTACTTCCCTTGCCGTTCCTCCGCGACGACTTTCTCCACCAGACTCTTGCAAATCGGGCAAGTGGGGTGACTGATCCGGCAGGCGGCGATGCTGGTGTTACAACTGCAAGGGCAGGGTTCCATGTTCAAGCGATAGAGGATATGATTTCTCTGGGCTTGGGAAAATGAACTCAAGACAACGCCGGGAACTTCGGTAGCGTCCGTGGGGACGAAGTCAGCCGTCGCCGGGGGACAGCCCGCGGGCACGGGACGAAGTGGGGCCGGCGTGAACTTGCCGCGACTTGGGGCCATCGCCCACACAAGCGCTGCCAGCAAGACCAGACTCACCACCACCAACCCAACGGGGCTGCGAGGCTTCCCTTCGGGCGCTGGAGGGGGTGGTGGGTTATTCGAATTTGATTCGTCGGAAGACATCGGTCTCCACCGGTTTCAACGGTACGTTGGACGGCACAATCTTTATCGTTACGGCGAGTGGGACGCTGGTGGGCGGCAAGCAGGCGTGATTATTGCAGGCCTGGTAGGCGAACTTGGCCTTCAAAGTATACGATCCTGCGGGCACTTTCTTTCCGGCTTGCAGCACTGCACCCACGACCAAGGGGCCTTCATAGACTGAGAGCGGGACATCCGAGAATTCGAACTTCTTCGGTGTCCCTTTCGGGTACACCACGCTTTTTACTACGAATTGATCGCTCGGTTCCACCTTGATCTCCGTGGGGATGAGGTAATCCAGCGTTGGTTTGTGATCGTTGATGTGATAGCCAGCAGCCACCTGCGCAAGCACGGCGAGTTTCACGGGAGAGTTGGCGTGCCCCGCGTCGGTGGCCAGGACAACGTGTGCTTCCACCACGGGAGTATGGTTTTGAGCCCATCCCAAGTTCGTGAACGTCAGTGCCACGACCCAGCTCCACAGAAGTATCCGCATGTACCGCAAATTGCGCTCCTTCGACGTGTAAATTTCCACTCGCGAATTCCTTTTCCCCCTCAAGAGGCTTTAGTTATGTTATCGGGAGATTGAACTATTTGGTGGCGATGCCGGTGCTCTTGACCTTGAGGAAGGCGTCCATCTGGTCCTTGGCAAGTTTCTTGCTCGTGGCGCAGTTTCGGTCCACCTGACGGCATTTGAGCAAGTTGAACTTGCAGCCACAGGTGCATTGCTGGCCTTCCAATGACTTTTTAAATGCCTCTTTCTGATCGGCCGTGAGTTTGGTTAGATCAAGGCCCGGCACTTCGGAATCAATTGTGGCGGGGTCGCCTAACTCCACCTTCTCCTCGGTATAGATTTGCCCCGCCCGATGGAAGTCGGTGGCTTCGTCCGAGGGACTGGCTGCCAGCAACTGCTTAATTTCTGTTTCAAAGACGCTGGAGTCCGTGGCGCCCACATGCTTCGCATAGATGCGGCCATCGCGGCCAATCATGAACGTGGTGGGAAGTCCGGGCATGCCACCATAAAGCTCCCCCAAGCGGTCGTTGCCGACAGCGACAGGATAATTCATCTGCAACTCCTTGGTGAAGTCCACCACGGGCTCGGGGCTATCGTCCATGGAGATGCCAATCATCGTGAAGCCTTGCGAGGCGTAACGCTTCTGCAATTCAATGAAGCCGGGAATCTCAATCCGGCAGGGCCCGCACCACGTCGCCCAGAAATCGAGGACCACCACTTTCCCTTTGTAGTCACTCAAATTGAGCGGCTTGCCGGTAATGTCGGTCAGCGAGAACGCCGGCGCCATGGGGTGCGACCCATCGTCCTTTGACTGCGCCCTGACGGCGGGCGCAATCCAATAGCGGTTCACGTAGTACAGACCGACTGCCAGAACAACGGCAAGCAAGGCCCCCCCGGCCAACTTAGATTTTGGGGCAGCCTTAGGGCTCTCCGGAGGAGAGGTTTCCGGCGTCGTTGATTCCTGCGGATTACTTTCAATTGGTGATTGTTCTTCCACGGCCTACACCTCATTCTGAATTCAATTTAACGCTTGGCGCGTTTGGCGACGGTTGAAGCGGCAACTGCCTGTGCCGGTGCAAGCTTACCTTGCCGCGCCAACTCGCCCGTATGCCTGCCGTGCGGGTCGTCCCCGCTTCCCGAACCGCCGTCTAGCGCTGCCACCGGATGAACGTGGCGCCAGATGAACACGGCGGCAATCCCCGCGAGCGCCAGCAGCGCGATGAACTGGGACGTCGAAAGCAGGTGATGAAAAACAAATCCCCGGTCCTCGTCCCCGCGGAGGAATTCCAGAAAGAACCGCGCTATCGCGTACAGGCCGACGTATGCAAGGAAGACATCTCCGTTCCTGTTTTTCTTGGGGAACCACCACAGCAACAAGCCAAAGATGACGAACGTTGCGAGGGATTCGTAAAGCTGCGCTGGGTGCAAGCGCACACCCAACGGCACCCCCCCCACTTCATGCGCGAAGTTACTCGTAAAAACCACCCCCCACGGTGCATTGGTGGGCTTACCGTAGTCGCACCCGGCGCTAAAGCATCCCAGTCGTCCCACGCTCTGGCCCAGCGCCACGCCGGGCGCCAGCACGTCGGCGAGCTTCCAAAAGGAGAGTTTCTGCACCCGCACGTACCAGACGGTGAAGAAGAGCGCCGCGATGAAGCCGCCGTAAAAGACCCCGCCCGCCATGAGAGTTGAGAAGCTGAAGATGTCGCCGGGATTCGCGCGGTAATAGGTCCAATCGGTCAGAATCATTAGGACTTTCGCGCCAACCAATGCGACGAGAATCAGCCAGGTGCAAAAATCCAGGATTAGTGCCGAGTCCAGGCCGACGCGACGCCCCAAACGGATGGCGGTGTAAATCCCGCCAAGGATTGCCATGACCAGCAGGGTCCCGTAGGTGGGAAGGTGGAACGAACCGATGTTGAACAAAATCGGGTGCAAACTTTTCCCTCTCGCGTCTTGCCTGAACCGGTTACAGCGAGAACCGATTCAAGAACGAAAAATACCTCGATATGATCGCCAGCTTATTAAAGGCCATCAGCGTCCCCAACGCAATCAAGAGCACGCCTGAAGCCACCTCCACTGCCTGCAAATGCTTGCGGAATCCCTTATAGAATTTAAGGAAGCTGGTAAGCCCAACGCTCGTGAGCAGAAAGGGAATCGCGAGTCCGGCAGAGTAGATGGCCAGAAGAAACATACCTTGAAACACCGTCTGCCTCTGCTCAGCCAGTGCCAGAATCGCTCCCAAAATTGGTCCAATGCAGGGGGTCCACCCGAAGGCAAACGCAAATCCCACCAGAAACGACCCACCCAGGCCGCGGCGGGGCGCGCCCGTGTCCAGCCGCGCCTCACGATAGAGCAACGGGATCTTTACCAAGCCGGTCAAGTGCAATCCGAAAATAACAACGATGATTCCCGCGACAATGTTGAATGTGGCTTGGTGTGCCCGGAGGAAGTGCCCCACCCAAGTCGCCGTGGCCCCCAGAATCACGAACACCAGGGAAAAGCCTGCTACGAATGCCAGAGAATTGCGCAGCACCCGGCGCAAAAGCTGTCCACTGGCTTCATTCTTCAATTCTTCGATCGACGCCCCCGAGAGCATCGAGATATAGCCTGGGACAAGGGGGAGTACGCACGGCGAAAGAAAAGAAACAATCCCAGCCAGGAACGCAATGGGAATGCTTAACTCGTGGGTCATGATCCGACCGTGCTCCTCACTTTATTAGACGCAGCCGAACGCATTGGGTGACAGAAAGAGTAGGGAAAACACACTCCACCCTTGTCTCCGCTTGCAGCTCAAGTGTACCATAGCGGGGGATTTGACGATTGTCGATGGCCGATTTTCGATCCCTTCCGAATTACTAGTAGTCCCGAAAAATCGATCCCCAAAAAGGAGCCAAATTCAACTTGTTGCGCGCCGTTATTTTCGATTTCGATGGGATCATCGTGAACAGTGAACCCCTGATCTTCAGGTTGACCCAGGAAATGGCTGCTCTGGAAGGATGGACGGTCAGCGAGGAAGAGTACTACCATGACTACCTGGCGCTGGACGACCGCGGGATCATTGAACACCTATACATCAGCCACGGACGCCACGTAGACGTGGCAAGGCGCGATGAGTTGGTTGCGTGGAAGGGCCAGCGCTACCAGGAGATCATCCGTGACGGGCTGCCCCCCCTGCCAGGGGTGATAGAGTACGTCAACGAAATGGCCGACCATTATCCTTTGGCGATTGCCTCCGGCAGCTTGCTTGTCGAAATCGATCATTTGCTCGTCAAATTGGGCTTGCGTGAAAGATTTTCCGTCCTCGCAACCGCGGACGATTGCCAGCGCTGTAAGCCCGACCCCGAAGTCTATCTCCTGGCCCAGTCCCGGCTGCGAGCGCTGCCGACGTTTCGGGAGCAGCCCCTCCAGGCCGCAGAGTGCCTGGCGGTTGAGGATGCGCCACTCGGGGTGGTGGCCGCCCAGGCAGCAGGCTTGAAATGTCTGGCCCTCGCGCATAGCCGCCCCCCCGCGGAACTCCGGCACGCTGATTTGGTCGCGTCAGGATTCGCGGAGGTGAATTTGCGGAACATTCACGCCCTTTTCCCCTGACGACTGAAATCCAGCCCCTTTCGTGGGCAATCTCGCCCCGCCGCAATTGGACACGCCATGATTGGCCTTCGGTGCAAGAAAATACCGGCCGCCCGTTCTATACTTGGAAGCAATCGGACCGCCGAGGGATATACGGGCTCGGTGTTCTCACCGGACCAGCAATAGATTGGCTGGAGCCACCCCAGGGAACGCACAGATATTTCCGCAGGAGGAAGGTCAATCATGTTGAAGCGATACTCAGTAGCGCAACTCATCGCAGTGATCGTTCTGGCCGGGTGGATTGCCGAAGCTCATGCGCAGACCACCGTGACCTCCACGGGGCAGGACCAGAAGGAACTGGCTGTCACAGTCTATAATTCCAATGTTGCCTTGGTGCGTGACGTCCGTCGCGTGCACCTCCCGGATGGGACCGTCGATCTCCGCTACATGGATATTGCCGCGCAGGTGAATCCGGCAACAGTCCACATCGTTTCCTTGACCGCCCCCAAGGAGCTCAATGTGCTCGAGCAGGACTATGAATATGATTTACTGAGCCCGCAGAAGCTCCTGCAAAAGTACGTTGGCAAGGAACTGACGCTCGTCCGCGTCGTGCAAGAAAATAATTCCACCAAAGAGGTTCCCGTGCAGGCCGTGCTCCTTGCGGATAACGACGGGCCCGTCTGGAAGGTGGGAAACGAAATTATTACCGGGATGGGCGCCGACCGTTACGCTTTTCCCGACGTGCCGGAAAACCTCTACAGCAAGCCGACCCTCGTCTGGCTGCTGGACAATCGGCACGCGGGTGAGCAAACGGTGGAGGCGTCCTACCTGACGAATCAGGTGAACTGGAGTGCCGATTACGTGCTCACCGTGCACTCCGATCAAAAGTCTGCGGATCTAAACGGTTGGGTAACCGTGGTGAACCAGAGCGGCACTTCTTTCCGCAACGCCCAACTCCAATTGGTTGCTGGCGAGTTGAACCGCGTTGCACCCGCGCGCGCCATAATGCAGTACTCCATGGCGGCCAAGGCGATGGCCGCGCCCGCTCCGCAATTCGAGCAGGAAGCCATCTCCGAATACCACCTCTATACCCTTCAGCGGCCCACCAATATTCAAGAGAATGAAACCAAGCAGATTAGTCTGCTGGCGGCGGCCGGCGCAACGATTGAGAAGGTTTTCGAGGTTGACGGTCAATCCTACTACTACCAGAATGCCCAGAGCCCCGGCCAAGCGGTCAAAGAGCCGGTGAAGGTTTTCATTAAATTCAAAAACGCGGAAGCGAACTCGCTGGGAGTCCCCCTGCCGGCGGGTACGGTTCGCGTGTATCAGGGAGATTCCAAGGGCCGCGTGCAATTCATCGGTGAAGATCGCATCGATCACACCCCCAAGGACGAAACGGTGAGCCTCCATATTGGCAATGCATTCGACGTGGTGGCGGAGCGCAAACAGACCGATTTCCAGCGACTGGGCCAGCACAGCGTGGAATTGGAGTATGAGATTTCGCTTCGTAACCACAAGCCTGATCCCATCACGGTGATTGTGAATGAACCGATCACAGGAGATTGGACGATACTCAATTCGACCTTCAAATATGAAAAGACCGCGGCCTTTGCGGCGCGATTCACTGTCCCGGTGGAGGCCAACGGCGAAGCGCAACTAAAGTACCGGGTGCGGACTCGTTGGTAAAGGGCACGCTACTGTAGCGCGGGCATCTTGCCCGCTGTCTGGGGAGCGTACCGCTCCCGTCGGCGCGGGCAGGATGCCCACTCCCCAGCGGGCGAGACGCCCGCGGCACTAAAAGAACTTGTCACACTATTGTGCAACCCTCAGTGGGGGCATTCATGGTTACAGACCCGCTTCCTCCTGACTCGGCGGAGGTTACCCTTCGTCCCGCAAGGCGCGCAGACGCTGCGGCATTTGCGAGCCTCGCGACCCAACTCGGGTATCCATCCTCGCCGCGCCAGGTTGAGGAACGTATGACCTCTGTGCTGGACGATCCGAAACATCTCGTCGTCGCTGCTGTTTTAGGAGCAAACGTTGTGGGTTGGGTCCACGCCTATGTGTGTAATCTTCTCGAGAGCGACGTCTACGCGGAGGTCGGGGGATTTGTGGTGAATGAATCCCGTCGTGGTCAGGGTGTGGGGGGGGAGTTGATGGAGCGTGTGGAGGATTGGGCGCGCCAAATGGGGTGCAGCGCTGTTTCCGTGCGCTCCAGCGTCGTTCGCCATGAGGCGCACAAATTTTACACGGCCCGTGGGTTTCTGCTGATCAAAACTCAGCACGCATTCCGCAAGCCGCTGTAATTTGTCCCAGAGACGCCGATGCTGTCAGTCGTAACGCAATAACCAGAAGCAACGAAGTTAATCTACCGTGTGCGCATGTAGTTTGCGGTTGGTGAAATTCTGAATGGTAGAAAACGCGCAGAATTCGATTCTTTCCCGGCGCGACCCGCGCCGCCGCGATTTAACGGCCTTGGGGACCGTCGAGGTGGGTGACGTAGCATTCGCTGGGCCTGACGCCGGGGATCTGAGGCCGGAAATCCAGGACAAGATGCGGAAATAGAACTCGGCCATCCGTTCCTGCTCAATCGTCTGCATTTGCACGGAGTCATTCCTGACGGTGCCGGCCTGGGCTCCGCGATTTGCAAAAATGCTGACAAGCGATACCGCACCAGCAAGGATCAAGATTAGAAACGGTACGGGTAAACCTCGAGTATTCTTCATGACTCTCTCTTTGCCGAATTTTGCTACTCTTTGGTGATTTCTGAACCCTATAACCAAATCCCTTACACTACCTCTGACGTCGCAAACTGAATTTGGTTACCACGGCGCGATGATTACACTCTCAAACCATTAGATGCAGCCTTGGGCGGAAGAGTGACACGCGGCAGGATTAAAGCCCTAACCTGTTATAGAATCAACATGCAATCCCCGTAACTGTAAAACCTGTAGCGCGCTTCCACGGCATGACGGTACGCCTTCAGCACGAAATCTTTTCCTGCAAAGGCGGAGACCAACATGAAGAGCGTAGATTGTGGAAGGTGAAAATTGGTCAGCAGCCCGCAAACGACCCGGAAACGAAATCCGGGCCTGATGAAGAGCCGTGTTCCGCCGGGGCCAGGCACGACGCGTCCGTCCTGATCGACCGCTGCGCTTTCAAGCGTGCGGACGCTGGTTGTTCCAACGGCGATGATTCGTCGCCGCTGTTCGAGCGCCCGGTTGATTCTCGACGCCGTGTCCTCCGAAATTTCATAGCGCTCCGCTTCCATCTGGTGGTCTTCAATTTGTTTCGACCGCACGGGCTGAAAAGTTCCCAGTCCGACGTGCAGGGTGATCTCGCAGGTCTCCACCCCGCGTTCCGCGAGCGCGCTTAAAACCCGAGGGGTAAAATGCAGTCCCGCGGTCGGCGCCGCCACGGCCCCCCGCACCTTGGCATACACCGTCTGATACGTGGCGCGGTCGGCCGACTCGTCGCCGCGACGGATGTAAGGTGGCAAGGGCACGTGGCCGAGCCGGTCAATGGCGTCTTCTACGGTTCCGGTGCGTGCACTCAGGCGAGCCCGACGCACTCCGTATTCGCCCCGGCCCAGAATCTCCGCTTCCAACTCGTCGTCGCCAAAGACCAGCACCTCACCCGTGCGAACCTTGCGCCCCGGATGAACCAACCCTTGCCACACGTCTTCGCTCTCTTGCCATGTCAGTAGCAGTTCGGTTTCGCCGGTCAGGAATCCGTCCTGGGCGGGATTGTTTTTTCCGATCGCTAGCGCGGTAAGTCCCCGCCGGCGGCCCAGGAGGCGGGCGGGGAAGACCTTGGTGTTATTGAATACCAAAAGATCGCCTGGCCGGAGAATTCGGGAGATCTCGCGAAAGGTCCTGTCATCCCACTTTGAGGTCGCCCGGTCGAGCAACATCATCCGCGAAGCATCCCGCTCAGCCAGCGGCCTTTGGGCAATCAGTTCGGCGGGAAGCTTGTAATCGAACTCTTCGAGAAGCATGCGAAGGCAATTATGAATTATGAAGGGTGAATTATGAATTGGTTTCTGGATGACTGGCGATTATCGGGCCGGAGTGGGATTGAAAGCTCGGCCGCTCCTTGTTCTCATTGCTTGACTGTTTTTGTGGCCCTAAACCTACGGTCCCAGACTCAGATTCTTGTCACGCGGCGCTCGTCACTTGCCATTGTGCCTATGTGATAGAGTTGAGAAATGAACGTGCCCACGGTCACCGTCTCTTCGCGAGGAGTCGATCGGCTTGCTTCCGGGCATCCATGGATTTACCGCTCCGATGTCGTCACCTCGGAGGGAGCCGAACCCGGCGTTGTGCGCGTCATCGACACGAAGAATCGCGTTTTGGGGCAAGCCCTTTACAGCGGCAATTCGCAAATCACCCTGCGTTTATTGACTCGCTCCGCACGGCCCATCGACGCTTCCTTCTTCACCGAGCGAATTCGCGCCGCGGCGGCCTTCCGTGAGCAGGTGGCAGCCGGCGCGCAGGCATACCGGTTAGTTGCCGCCGAGGGCGATCTGCTTCCCTCGCTCGTCATCGACCGCTATGGCGATTGTTTTGTGATTCAAACCCTGAGCCAGGGCATGGAACGAATGAAGCCCATGGTGGTGGAGATTTTGCAAAAAGAGTTTTCCCCTCGAGCCATCATCGAGCGCAATGATGCCGCCGTGCGCAGCCTTGAGGGTCTGCCGGAACAAAGCGGCGTGCTGGCGGGCGAAGAAGTCAGCGAAGTCGTGGTGGAAGAAAACGGCGTGAAGATGTGCATTCACTTGCTGCGCGGGCAGAAGACCGGTAGTTTTCTCGACCAACGTGAAAACCGCGCCGCGGCGGCGAATTATGCGCGCGGGCGAGCACTGGATTGCTTCACCTACACGGGTGGATTTGCCCTGGCCATTGCCCCCCATTGCGATTCGGTATTAGGCGTTGATTCCTCAGCCGACGCGCTGCGACAGGCGGAGCGCAGTCAGGTCCTGAACGCATTCTCGAACGTTGAATGGAAGGAAGCCAACTGCTTCGACTTTCTTAAGGCCGCGGACCAGGAAAGGCAGCGCTTCGACACAGTGGTGATCGATCCTCCGGCATTCGCACGGCAGAAATCCAGCCGGGAATCGGCTCTGCGCGGCTACAAAGAATTGAACCTCCGCGCGATGAAGATCCTGAATCCCGGCGGCTTTCTTGTTACCTGTTCGTGTTCCTTCCATGTCAGCGAAGCTGACCTGCTCGAAGCGATCGCGGAAGCCGCGCTGGATGCCCACCGCACCGTCGTCGTCGTTGAGCGCCGAACGCAATCGCGCGACCATCCCATTTTGCTCACCGTTCCCGAAACACATTATTTGAAGTGCCTGATCCTGCGGGTACTATAATGGACGCGTGGTGCGGGCCTGAATTGCAGGTACGCAGCGCTCCCCCGTTCATCCGGGACAAATGGGGAGCCATAAAGCGGCTCCGAGGTCCACATAGTCTAAAGTTTGGTCGAGATGCGTGCCCAATGGCAGCTATAGGATTCGGAACTTCTCGATTAGTTGCAATGGTTGGCTTGGGCGGAGCTTTGTGGCTCCTGCCTTTGGTACGGGCGCGTGGCCAGACGAACGCCCCCGCTCTCGAGCTGCTCATCAGCATGAGTCAGCCCTACGTAGCTGAGCCCGATGCCGCCCGGATCCTGCTTCACATTCACAATCCCACGCCGCAAACCCTTTGGCTGTATCGGCGGGCGAAAGGGAAAAAACCGCCGGAGGAGCTTGTGGCCGAGGAAAATCGGCCCGTTGAAACCGTGGGGGGATCGACGGTGGAAGTCAAACTACAGCCCGCCGACGCCAAGGCGGCGGAGGCGGTCAGTTCGCCTGCTGTGGGTTCGGTGCTTGAATATGTCAATATGCCCAAGCCCCGGCTGATAAAGTTGGCCGCTGGCGGCGATTACGAGGAAACCTCGATCGTGCACATGCAGCCTGCAATGGCAGAGGGGCAGAAAGCGATTTGGGGGGCTTACCAGTTGTCCGTGGTCTACGGCGCGAGTTATTCCAATGCCGAACAATTCCAGCGCAACCTCGGCGCAACCCTTTGGCAGGGTGAGGTGGCGAGCAATACCATTAGCGTGGACCTGCGCCCGCCACTTCCCGACTCTGTTGGCGTCGTGAGCGGAACGTCGATGGGCCCGGACCTCCAGCCCCGTGGCGGCGTTCGGGTCTCGCTGAGCGACGAACAAGGACAATTGATCGACCAGCAAGTTACCCAAGGTGGTGGTCGATTCTCCTTTGCGCACTTGCCCCTGGTCCTTTACTGGGTCACAGGACGCCGCGAGGCTGCCACGGAAGACACGGTGACCTTCCGCCACGAGGAGTTGACCAGCGCCGCCCCCACTGTCGATGCCCAACTGGTGCTTTATCCGCCCGAAATCTACGACGCAAAGAAGTTGGTACACAAGCCAACACTGGTCAGGGTCTTCGATCCGGGAGGACAACCAGTCGGCGGAATTGAAATTGAAGCCATATTCTCGAACGGGGATGTCGTCGACGACGTCAAAGGCACTTCGGGTGACGACGGTCTTGCAGTTATGGAGCTTCTCCCTGGCCGCAGCTCGGTTTCTTTGAAGCGGCGCGGGTGCGCCGAGCAGGCAGATCGTACCGATGTCGCCCCAGGCGGCGGCGTCGACAGTTTCAAGTTTGTCTTTAACTGCGTGAGAAAATGAATCTGTGTAGCGGAGACCTCAATTCACGCAGCCCGAACTCTTGATCCTCACCGTTTGCGCAGCGTCACCGCAAGTCCACCCCCCTGCATATAGAAAATAGTTTCCAGGTCGGGGTCGGTTGTGACAGCTTTAACGTAGTCGGGAACCATCTCCACGTTATGCGCGAGAATCAAACCTCCTGGCCGCACCAGGGGAAGAAGCTTGTTGAGGTAATCCACATAGCCGGGTTTATCCGCATCGATAAAAGCCACGTCGATCGGAATTTTCAGCTTCTCAATTTGTTGGTGTGCGTCGCCTTCCACAATCGTGACGAGGTTTTCCACTCCTGCGTCGTGGAAGTGCCCTCGGGCCGTCGCGGCCCTCTCGTGATCGATCTCAAACGTCGTTAAGTGGCCCCCGGTCCTCCGGAGGGCCAAGCAGAACCAAAGGCCCGAATACCCTGTTGAAGTGCCGATCTCAACAATGTTCCGGGCATCGGCCGCCTCTGCAAGTAATCGCAGCGCAGCACCGTCTTGCGGTGGAACGCTTAGGTAGGTTTCGTGGAACTTCGTCATATGATCGATGACTGCAAGAATCTCCCCTTCGGCTTCTGTCTGAGCAACGGGTGGATTAGAGGGAAGGGAATCACGCATTGAACGCTCCTGGGAGAAGGCCACTCCTGAGATCGAGAGTAATAAGCCAATGATAGGGTTGATGCACGCTTTCATTTTCACGGTGGCAGGCTCCTTGTTTGCGAAGAGTACGTGAGGGGAAGTCGGACGGTGGATATTCCTCCTACATCGGCTTGCCCGCGATCAGAGTCAAAAATTGGCGCAGGACCTGTTGAACCTCGTCGAGCTTACCCGCGAAGAAGTGATCCGCGCCGTGGACCCAGTGAATCTGTTTGGGCTCGGCCAGGGAACCATATAGCTTCGAAACTTCGGCGACCGAGCCGTATTGGTCCCGAGTTCCCTGGAGAATCAACTTAGGTTTGGTGACTTCCCGCAGAAAATCGAAACTCGAAAGGCTCGTGGGAACTCCCAGCCCCACCAATGCGGAGACGCGCCGGTCGGCCGATCCGACCTCAAGGCCGACCCATGCCCCAAAGGAGAATCCCATTAAACATACGGGCAGCCCTGGGAAATGCATCTCCAGATAGTCGAGCGCGGCGCGAACATCCCCGCGTTCGCCGTCGCCCCCGGTGAAGGTTCCCACACTGTGGCCCGCCCCGCGGAAATTGAACCGCAAGGTAGGGAAACCCAGAAGGAGTGCAGCCTTCGCGGCACGAAAAACCACTTTGTTGTGCATCGTTCCGCCGTATAGAGGGTGCGGATGGCAAACCAGCGCCATATAGCGAGGTGTGACCTCCGGGGTCCATTCCATCAGCGCTTCCAAGGGTCCCTCAGGGCCGGGAATAAAGATGCGGTCAATTTTCGTAATGCACCTCAAGAATTCTCATCGGTCAGTTCTTCAGTAATGATCCAGTTGGGTGTCAGCCTTCAGTCACGGCTCGAGCTGGAAGCGACAAGCCGAGGGCTTAATTCTTCGCCAGCTACTTCACCTGACGACTGATTGCTGATAGCCACACATAGTGTAGAATGAAGGCGGCCCCTGAGTCATCATTGGGGTGCGTCCACTTTGTATTCGGGATTCAGCGCGTGAGGCGACAAGTCGCCGGGGTCCGTAGCGTCTTGGCGAGGAATTACCATTAGAATTACTCTCTTTTCACTAGTTCTGCTGGCGGCCGTTGGCTCAGCTTACTACTTCTTAGTGTACAGGCCGTCCCGAATTGTGCCTCTCGATGCGGGCTACGTATTGCCATCAACCGTCCAGGTGGTTGATACGCCAGCCGAAGTGCGAATTGTTGTGGGCTCTTTAAACAGCGGCGAGCGCGTTGACATTCTCAAGCGCACGCTTCACTGGGCGCAGATCCGAAGCTCCGACAATGTAACGGGCTGGGTGGAGAACAGCGTCCTGCTCGATTCGCAGACCTACCAAGGCGGCCAAAAGCTGCTTCATGATTTGCTCAAAACTCCCGCGCAGGCAGAGGGCCATACGAGCGGCATCGTGAATCTACACCTTGAACCATCACGGGACGGCGCCCAACTTGCTCAATTGCCGGAAAACTTGAAGGTACAAGTGTATGGGCGGCGCTGGGTGGACCGTCCCTCCCCCGACGGCCAGCCATCGGCTCCGAAAGTGAGAGACGCATGGTATCTGATCCGCGCCGGCGATCGCGCCGGCTGGCTGATGGGACGATTCGTGGCCCTGGATATACCCGAGAAACTTGCACCGTACGCACAGGGCTCAAACCTCGTTGCCTGGGTTGTCCTCAAAACCGTCGATGACGGGGGCCAGCCGATGCCCGAGTATCTCACCGCTGACCGCCTGGGCACGCAGGACGCGGACTATTCTCACATCCGAGTTTTTACCTGGTGGGTCAAGGACCACAGATATGTAACCGCCTACGTCGAAAGCGGCTTAAACGGCTATTTTCCGATTCGCGTGGCGGAGGTCAATGGGGTTCCCTACTTCCGCCTCCGGTTGATAGATGATCAAGGCCAGAAATACCAAAAGGTCTATGGACTGTTCGATACCATTACTCACGCGGTCGGAACAGTACCGGGTTGGGAGAGCGATGCCATGCCCACGTCACCGGAACCCCACCATCACCGACGGTCCGGGCGTCAAAGAGGTTGAACTTGCCATGGAGCATGGAGCAGGAAATTCTGGGAACCGGGGATTCTCCCGCTGGCTAGTTCGTAGGTGGTTCGCGCTTACCCGACGAAAAATCCGCTTGCTGGAAGCTGCGGACGTTGCCGCGGAAGGCCCCATCCTGCTAGTTGTAAGTCACCCGGCCGGCTTTTTGCACTCCTTGGCCCTAGTCACCGCTGTCGATCGCCCCGTCCATTGTTTGCTCCCGAAAAACCTTGTCCCTGGCTTTCTTGCCCGACTCATAGCACGCCAGCTTGGCGTCGTTTTATTTGAGAGAGTAAACCCAACTTCTGAATTAACACCGCGGGAGGCCGTTGACGTGCTGGCGAGCGACGGAGCCGTGGTGTTGTTTGCAGACCAACACTCGGCAGGGACATCCGCAGCGTCCGCGCTGGCCTCCACCGCCGAGACAATCGTTTCGCGCGCCGAGCTTCAGCACCCTGGGACCAACGTTACCGTGTATCCGGTACACCTTTTCCTGCCGCAACCACCGGCGCCATCGCGCGAGATTCTGATTTACGTGGATTCCCCGCTGGTTCGTTCAGAGCACCTTGCCACGGCGCTTTCTCAGGATGCCGGTTCGGATGCCTTCGTCGCGGCACTCGAATCGCGGTTTCGAGATAATGCCTTCCAGCTTCGGCCAACGGACCTTGATTACTTTATAGGGGATCTTGAGGAAGTCTTGCGAACCGGTTTGCGGGAGGATTGGGCCTCGCGCCCGGATTGGAAGCAGGACACCGAGGGGTTCGTGCTGAGCCGTTTGGTGACGGAGTGGGTGAAGCAGACGAATTACTTGAATCCCGAGAGGTTGATCTCCTTGCGCAAATCTCTGGACGACTACCGAGTCCTCCAGCGCCAGTTCGCGTTGCGGGAATTTGAAGTCGACCGAGGAAATTCTCCCCTACGTCCGGGATGGCGCCGGGCCATGCTTTGGCTTGAGACCCTCCTGGGCTTCCCGGTAGCTCTTTACGGCTTTCTGAATCACTTGTTGATTGTGCTGACCCTACTTCTGGCAGGGTCGTTTAAGAAGGAAAATGATCGCGCTCGTCATACCGAGTGGGCACTTCGCGGTGCTCTGGCGCTGGGTTTTTATGCTGTTCAAACTCTACTCGTCGCACATTGGCGCGGCAGGGCTGTGGCGGGATACTACGCCCCGACTCTACCCGTGTCAGGTCTCTACCTGTGGAGATACCTCGCCCTGGTCCGGACGCGGGCGCGTCCGCTGGTGGTTTCCCTCACCATTCCTGGATTGACGAGGAAGGTAAAACGCTCGCGTCATGAGCTTCTGGAAGAACTTGACCGGGCGCTCGCGTCGTACGAAGAAATAACCAGCGTACCGCGATGAATTCGGCGAGGTCAGCGTGACTCTTTTTCTCACTGAATCCGACGTTCGTGAGCTTCTGCCGATGGAGCGAGCGCTGGAGTGTGTGGAAGCGAGTTTTGTGGCGCAGGGCCAAGATCAGGCTGTAAATCGACCGCGCGAACGGATTCTTCTGCCGCATGTATCGCTGCACTACATGGCAGGTGCGCTGCCGGAATCGGCCCACCTTGGGCTGAAAATCTATACCGTCACGCGCAAAGACTTTCGCTTTCTCGTGCTCCTTTTTGACGCCGAAACCGGTACGCTTCTCTCCCTGATGCAGGCTGACCATCTGGGTCGGATTCGCACCGGCGCCGCCAGCGGCATCGCTACCAAGTACCTGGCGCGCCTTGATGCATCTCGCGTGGGAATGATTGGCACGGGCCGGCAGGCGCGCACACAGCTCCAGGCAATTGCCAGCGTGAGAAGGCTTGTAGGGGTCAAAGCCTTCGGCCGCGACCAGAATCGCCTCCAGGCTTTCTGCCATGAAATGTCGGAGGGGCTTGGCATACCCGTGGAACCAGCATCCACCGCCGACGAAGCAACGCGATTCGGCGAAATCGTGTGCACCGCAACCACCGCTCAACAACCGGTGGTGAGTGGAGCATGCTTGCAACCCGGAACCCACATTAATGCCATCGGCGCGAATACCGCCAATCGCCGGGAATTGGACGACGAGGCCATACGCCGTGCCACGCTCATCGCCGTGGATTCTCTGGAACAGAGCCGCAAAGAATCGGGTGACCTCATTCAGGGACTGGCAAATCTGGGGAGGGGATGGGACAGTATCATTGAGTTGCACTCTGTTGTGACTGCCAAGCACTCCGGCCGATCGTCTCCCGATCAGATCACTCTCTTCAAGTCACACGGGATTGCACTTTGGGACATCGCTGTCGCGGGTTTCATCTACCAGCGGGCAAGGCAACTTGGAATGGGAAAAGAACTGGATCTTGATTAGGCTGGGGCATTCACAAAGTTCAGACTCTGATCGAAAATTACCCGGAGCGGCGAGGCTGGCTGCGGGTTTTTCACTTACGATATCCACTGGTCACTGCTTCTCTGAACCTTCACCTTCGATCTCGATCTTCTTGGCCGTAATTTCTCCGCTTTCAGCCAAATCCCCCGCAACCGAAATCTTTACTCCCGTTCGAAGGTCCTGGCCCGTGCCGGGGTTCCCGTCCTTTTTCTTGATTTCCGTCTTGTCGTTGTAAAGGACGTGGAAGATCATGTTCTCTCCGCTGCTGACCGTCAGCTTACCAGCGGATTTTTCGGTGATCTTACCCTCCAGCGTAAAATTTGTATCATCTTGAGCTAAGACGGCCGCCGATGCGTGCGGGGAAGACGGGAGTTTTGTTCCGACAAATGAAAAAGCTAAGAGCAGAAGACTTGCAAGTGCGGCGATACGGGGTATAGCCATGGGCGATATCCTCCGCTAATGGATACAGGCATTCTACCCCTACTTATTCCGCAAGTCATGATTCGGCCTGAAAATTTTATTCGCTTGAACACCTCGCCCGTCCGACGTGGTGTGATCCAATGGTCGGAAAGGTAGGACCTATCTCGCCGGTGTGTTCGCGTCGGGGAAATTAATCCCGAGGATTTCGGCAGTCTCTCCCGAGTGCTCGACTCCAACCTCACCGGCGCGTGGTGAACCCTCCCGGCCAACCCAAACGACCTTGAAGATCCCCGATTTCTCGCCCAGCAATGGCTGCACCTTGATCTGCATTCCCACTTTGAGTGGAAGGCGCGTCTTCATCTTCGCGCCGAACTTACTGAGGGTGACGATCCGGGCATTCTCCTCAAAGGCCCTGTCGTTGGAAAGCACGCCCGATATCCTCACCGGGCACCCAATATTCACCCGCCCGCTACGGCGGAACGAAAGAGCGTTGCTTGTCTTGCCCATATTGAACCCCGTGAAGTGACATACCGGGTGGGCCATGAAAAGCTCCAACCGGGCTGAGCCTGACTAGGAATCGGACCTCCCTCTCATCTCTTCCAAAGTTTAGCACGGAGGTTTGCGGGCAAGATGGGGGCCAGTACTGGTACAGCCAGTACTAAGCGGCTAGTACTTTAGTCCTAGGGTATCGAGATCAGCGGGAAATCCGCGTGTTTTTCTAGCGAGAGTTCGGTATAGACTTGAAGTATTCGGGACGCGCCTCAATGTCCTGAACGCCTGAGAAAGGGCTACCAATCGATGCGAGCGGTCGTGCAGCGGGTCAGGCGTGCGGAAGTTCGAGTAGGGGAAGAGGTCGTGGGCCGGATCGGATTTGGCGTCGTCGTGTTATTGGGCGTGGGGAAGAACGACACGGAAGCGAGCGCCGAGGCTTTGGCGGAGAAGATCACGACCCTGCGGGTATTTGAGGACGACCAGGGGAAGATGAATAAATCGCTCATGGATACAGGTGGGCAAGCGCTCTGTGTGTCACAATTCACCCTCTACGGGGATTGCCGAAAGGGCCGCCGCCCGAGCTATGATCAGGCCGGGGCCCCCGACCAAGCTGTCGTTCTCTATGAAAGTTTTGTCAGTTCCCTGCGTAAACGAGGGATCCCCACGGAAACGGGACGTTTCCGCGCCATGATGGAGGTGGAACTAATCAATGACGGGCCGGTCACCTTGCTAATTGATTCGGACCGGTTGTTCTAAAATCTGTAGAAACCTTAGGCCTGTCTGAATCGTCTAGACCAGTGTAGGATAGGGGATGAAGCCAACCGTAGTTGGTCAGGAGGTGGCCCATGAGACCCCACATCCATTCTTCGCTCGGAATAGTCGCCGCAGGGTTAATCGCACTTTTCACAGTCAATCCTCTTTGGGGTCAAACCAGCTCTGATACTCGCATCGTCCGCTTGAGTTTTGTCGAAGGCAATGTGACCGTCGAGCGCCCTGATGTGCAAACTTGGGCGGAAGCGCCGGTTAATACTCCCCTCCAGGAAGGCTTTAAACTTTCGACGGGCGAAAACAGCTTCGCTGAGATGCAATTTGAAAACGGCGGCACGGTCCGTCTGGGGCAACTTGGACTGCTTAAGTTCACGGTGTTAGCACTCGCTCCCAGTGGCGGTCTCATCAATCATGTGGATCTTCGCCAAGGTTATGCGACGTTTCACGCTTTGCCTTCCCGCCTTGGGGAAACCTTGAAAGTGGGTACGCCGTTCGGGATGCTCACCGCACATGGGGGGACCCAGTTTCGTGTCGATCTGGACCAGGGCATGGAGAGAGTGGAAGTCATTGATGGCGAGGTAGAAGTTCAAAGCACCCTGGGGAACTCGACTCTCGAGAAGGATTCCGTACTGATCATGCAGCCCGGCGCACCCGACCCCACGGCTGTTTCTCAAGGCATCACCAAGGATGATTGGGACCTCTGGGTCGAAGACCGCGAAAATCAAGTGGAAACGGGGTCATATGGCCCGCCCCCGGACGAATCTTCACCCGATGTTTCCGCGCCTGCCTACGGGATGGCTGATCTTTCTCAATACGGCAGTTGGTCTGATGTGCCTGGGGAGGGCTACGGTTGGGCTCCCACCTGGATGGGCGCCGGCTGGGCTCCCTACGCCAACGGCCAGTGGTGCTGGTATCCGGGCTGGGGCTACACCTGGATTAGCGCCGAACCTTGGGGGTGGATGCCCTATCATTATGGCGGGTGGACTAACGTCCCGGGAAGAGGTTGGGTATGGTTCCCGGGGCCTCGACGGAAGTGGTCTCCGGGGCAGGTGACGTGGTTCCACGGACCGGATTGGGTCGGTTGGATTCCCCGACCTCCGAGGAAGGACGCCACCACCGCCTGCGACGATCATTGCGGAGGCGGAGTGGTAAGCAGTTCAACCTTTCGCCAAGGGGGGCGGCTGACCGCAAACCTGATGCTGGGGATTAACCCCACCACTGGAGAGGTGGTCAAGGATCCCGGGATTACTCCCTCACTGACAGCGAGATTGCCCGGCCCTGCTGTCTCTCTTCCCGCAGCGCGCAGCCAGACCTCCCAGGGAAAAGCGGCACACGCTCCGGCCGCAGCGAGTGCCCAAGCCACAGCAACGTCCTCGCCTGGATCGCGAACCCCCCACACGCTAGGTCGCAATTCAGCGATCGTCTACGATCCGCAAAAGGACAGTTATGTGAACGGTTATCGTGTGTCGCCGCCACAGCAATCGCCGACTACTCGGAATGGGTCGAGCGCTCCACCCCCATCGACTTGGAATCCTGGCGTGGTGCAGCCAGTGCCCGTAACGGGCCGCGCGCCGAGTGGGCAAGCGGCAGAGTTCCAAGGAAGCACTCAGCCAAACCCGGGGGGCAATTCCTTCGTCAGGCAAGCGCCTGCTGAGCCCCGCAGCAATCCTTCCGGCGGTCAAGCCGGCAGCGGCCATGTTGCTGAAAGCCATGTGAGCAGTGGCGCGTCGTCGGGAGGTCATCCCAGTTCTCCCCCAGCCGGAGGAGGCGGGCACGCGGGAGGCGGCGGAGCTTCCGGCGGGCACCACTGATCTTCTCAAGAAAACCCGAGCTCAGGAAATCACCATTCCCGCATAACCTACCACCGCGCTCAGGTCGCCACTTGTGTCCGCCGACGTTGCGTAGCGAACCAGCTCGGCGTGGCTTGCACCCAGGTCTTTTGCCGCGGTGAGCATGGCCACGGCAGGACCGTAGCCACACATGGAAATCTCCTCTCTGCGAATAACCTCATACAAGCCTGCGGCGTCCAGGGCCAGTATCTGATCGATGGCTTTGCGGTCCTTGACCCGGGTAATGTCATCGGGCTCGTAGTGGTTCATGTCGCTGGAAGCAACGATCAGCACCCGGCCGGGTGAGTTCCGCAGGGCTTGGGCTATCCCATGCCCGAGTGCCTCTAATGCCGCATAGCGGCTTACGCCGATGGCAATGGGAACAAAGGTGAAGGCGCCCACCTGGCGCTGCAAGAAGGGAAGCTCGACTTCAATGGCGTGCTCGTCTTGGTGCGCCTTCGCGTCCTCCATCAGAAGATGGCAGGAATGCTGCAAGCTCGCCGCCAAGTCGGCGTCAATGCTGATGCTGCCCAGCGGCGTTAGCCACTCGCCTTTCGACATCATCGCCAAGGGCGCGCCGCGTCCGGTGTGATTGGGGCAAAGGATAACGTAGGTCGCGCGCGCCGGCAACCGCTCGAACACCGCCCCGGCCACGTGGCCGGAATACATGTAACCGGCGTGGGGAACAATGCACCCCAGAGCCGCTGGCATTTTCTCGGACCGAGACGGATCCCCCGCGAGGTACCGATCAAGCTCCCGCGTGAGAGCTTCGGGCTTGGCAGGATAAAAGCGCCCCGCTACGGCCGGGCGTCGGACCGTGGGCGTTTGCATGGGGGAATCCTATGCCTCGCCCTGTGCCGGTGTCAAGCGGGTGCAGACGGCGGTAGTGGTGTCATTGGAAGTGCCACGGGCGTCCCGCCCGTGAACGGTCACGGCCAAGATGGCCGTGCCACACCAAATGACACCACTACCCAGACGGCAATCAGGGTCCCGTCAAAGTCCGCAAAGTTCCGCGAAGAGGGACAAGAGCACTAGCCGTCGGTGAAACCGACGGACAAGGAGGGGGAAGAGAGTCGACCCTGCCAGTCGAATATCCTTTGGCTGGCTTTCCTCGCACCCGTGGCGAATGACCTTCGTCCTCCGGGCCGCCACCCTACCTCGACCTTGACGTGGCTCCGACGGCCACTCTCCCGTCGCCAACGTCCGCTTGCGGGGTCAACCCTACGGGATGGGAGCAGACGCCGTTATCTCATTCGGACCTCGGCGCACTTGCCCCTCCTCCAAGTGGCTTATGTTTCATACACTTATTGGGATATTCGAAATATACGCGAAATGCTGAAGCTGTAAGGCTATTATTTTCTGCAATTTAACGGGATAGCAGGGACAAAGCGGAAAAACGGTGACTTGTTGAGATCGAAAATCGATGTAACTAGGTTTGCTTTCTATAATTAATCGGCAATTCGTCGGCTGTTTTATATAACTCGTTTGTTTTCATACACTCATTGGGATGATCCGTTTTGTCCGATATTTTTGCTTTTGTTTTCATCAACTTATTGGGAGCAACCTTCATTTTTTGATGTTTTTCCATTTTGGTGAGCTGGCTTGATTGGCATCGATAAAATGTCGCTTTGTACCGCTTTCGAAGGGTTCAACTCGTCTCTTCCTCTCGCGACTTCTCGCCCGATGGAGCGACTTTCCACACCCCGCCGCGGGTGCGCAGTTCGACTCCACCAACCATTAAACCAGCAATTTGGCCTCCAAACCTAGCGTCGAGGCCGACAGACTGCCCGATAGTCAACGGAAAAAGGAAGAGGTTTCTTCTCCGGCACCCTGGCTGCTTTTGCCTCCATTTCGCTTGCCCTGAGGAAACTTCGCGGACTGTGACGTGGCCCTGAGACGGCAATGGGCAGATGGTCCCATGGGCAGTGGTTAACATGCTTAACCGCCTATCTGCCCGCTGCCTAGTTGCCTTTGTTTGCCGGCGCGGGATCCGGCATGTACATATGGAATTCTCCTGGTGGGTGGGTGTGCTCAAATTGAATCGTCGTGTGATGTATTCCGAATTCATGCGCCAGGACTTCGCGTACCTGGTGGGCGATCTGCTCGCTTTCCGAAGTGGGCATGTCCAAAATATGAACGTGGCAAGAAAGGGCGTGGGAATTGGATCCCAGACACCAGATGTGCACGTCGTGGACCTCCTTAACTCCCTCGACGTGGAGCATGGCGGCCGCCACACGATCCAGGCTCATGCCTTTAGGCAAGCTCTCCATCAGGATGTTTACCGAGTCGGAGATGATTCCCACCGCCGACCACAGGATCAGGGCTGCAATCACGAACCCCAGAGCGGGATCAATGATCGTACGCCCAGTTACCCGAATCACCCAGGCGCCAGCGACGATGGCCACGTTAGAAAGCGCGTCGCCGAGGTTGTGAATGAAAACCGCCCGGAGATTCAGGTCCCCCCGCTCGCCTAACAAGCCCCAGGAGATTCCCCCGTTGACTACCAGCGCGATGACGCCGACCACGAGCATCGCGCCCGAAGCCACCGGTTCCGGATGCAAAACCCTCTGGTAGCCCTCGTAGCAAAGATAAAGCGCCACCCCCACCAAGAGCAGGGCATTCACGAACGCTACCAATACGCCCGCCCTTTGGTACCCAAAAGTTTTTTGCGCATCGGGGGGACGTCGTTCGAAATAGAGGGCGATCCAGGAGAGGATTAACGAAGGGACATCGGTAAGGTTGTGCCATCCATCGCTCACCAGCGCCAGGCTGTGCGACATCGTCCCGGTGACAAATTCCGTGGCGACCAGAGCCAGTGTCGCCACCAGAGCGATCTTTACAACCCAGGTCGCCTTTGGTGCGTGATGATGATGGTGATGGCCGTGGTGTGAATGCACGATCTTCTCGGCGCCCGGTGAGTCCGGCTTCTTCTGACCTGGGGGCGGTGGAGTATGGGGATAGCGCGGACCTCAAGAACAGGTCCGCGCTACAAAGGCTTCCCCTTACGAAGGCGAAATCTCAATTAGACCAGCTTGGCGTTCAAACTGATCTGCGCCGCTGCCAGCACCTTGGACACGGGGCAGCCCGTCTTGGCGCCGTCAGCAAACTTCGCAAAGGTCTCCGCATCGATGCCGGGTACCTCGGCTTCCGTGTTGAGTTCAATCCGGGTGATGCTGAAGCCCTCACCGACCTTCTCCAGATGCACCGTGGCCGATGTGTGGATACGCGTGGGGGTGAAGCCACCCTTGCCCAATCCGGCGGATAGCGCCATGGAAAAGCAGCCGGCGTGCGCTGCGGCAATCAATTCCTCAGGATTAGTGCCCGTGCCACTCTCAAATCTGGAGGAAAAGGAATACTGTCCTTCGTAGGCCCCGCTGCCCAGCTTCATTGTCCCCTTGCCATGGACAAGATTGCCCTTCCATTCTGCTTCTGAAGTCCGTGCTGCCATGCTGTTTAGCTCCTTCGATGAGATTTTGAGGCCTGCACTTCAAGGGGAAAAAACTTCGTTGGGCGCGGCACTTTCCGCACACCGCAACTCGCCCGCATGGAATTTACCCCCGACGGTTCAGTATAACACTGTTGATAGGACTCGTCGCAGTCCACGCCATTGGTGGTAGTGGTGTCATTTGGAAGTGCCACGGGCGTCCCGCCCGTGAACGGTCACGGCCAAGATGGCCGTGCCACACCAAATGACACCACGACCCCATTGGTGGTATTCGGCCCCCCCTTTGCCACTTTCGCCGGATCTCTTTTACAATTCGAAAGCATCCAATGACGTGAGGAGGAAACGATGAAAATGCGTAAACTCGGGAATTCGGGGCTGGAAGCTTCTCCCCTGGCTTTCGGAGGAAATGTCTTCGGATGGACGGTGGATGAGTCCACCTCATTCCGTTTGCTCGATGCATTCGTGGCTGCCGGCTTCAACTTCATCGATACTGCCGACGTGTACTCCAAATGGGCTCCGGGGAATAAGGGAGGCGAGTCCGAGAGTATTTTGGGGAACTGGCTCAAGAGCCGCGACAACCGCCAAAAGGTAATGATCGCCACCAAAGTGGGAATGGAAATGGGCCCGGGGCAGAAGGGGCTCTCCAAGTCCTATATCTTGCGCTCCGCGGAGGCGTCGCTAAAGCGTCTTCAGACCGACTACATCGATTTATACCAGTCGCACACCGATGATGCGGAGACTCCCTTCGCCGAAACTCTGGAAGCCTACGCCGAATTGGTGAAGGAAGGGAAAGTGCGGGCCATCGGCGCATCCAATTACTCGGGCGAGCGGTTGCGGGAAGCTTTGCATTCGAGCAAACAACTTGGACTTCCCAGCTACCAGAGCCTGCAACCCAACTACAACCTGTACGAACGCGCGGGATACGAATCCGGTCTGGAAGCGGTATGCCGCGAAAACGGGTTAGGCGTGATCCCCTACTTTTCCCTGGCAAGCGGGTTTTTGACGGGGAAGTACCGGTCGGAAGCGGATTTGGCCACGAGCAAGCGGGGCCAGTTCGTAAAAAAGTACCTTAACGACCGGGGATTTCGCATTCTCAGTGCGCTCGATGAAGTCGCCCGCGAGATCCATTCAACTCCCGCGAAGATTTCGTTGGCATGGTTGATAGCACGGCCAGGAATCACGGCTCCGATTGCCAGCGCCACGACCCTGGAACAATTGAAAGACTTGATTGGCGCAACCGAACTGAAGTTGGATCAAGCGGTGATCGAGCGGTTGAATAACGCCAGCGCGAACGCCGTCGCCGCCACATAAGCGGAAAGGGCTGAGCGAGGGGCAGCCTTTTCCCGGTTACACAGCCGCACTTAAGACTCACCTTCCCCTCGCGGCCAGCCTGCGCCATAATGCTCTGGATGCAACACTGAACCTTGAATAGCAGGGAGGCTCATGATGAAACATGCCCCGGAATTCCTGAAGCTCGTAGACGACGCCAAAACGCGCATT
>CAZCVY010000037.1:0-46332 GCA_964501985.1 uncultured Acidobacteriota bacterium
GACGGTCCGGCGTTGATAAGCTGGGCTCGCTGAAAGGATTGAGAGGGCTCACGCCAGAGGCATTGACAAACCCAAGGGACACACGCACAATAGGGTTAATCCGGTTTACCCGGAGGTGGAAGGCATAAGCTTTCGGGGGCCCGCACGGGCCCCTTCACATTTCTACAGGAATTTCTTTCCGAAACATTGTCCTTCTCTTCGGTCGTACTTGCCCTGAAGAATCGCAACCACCCGCGCCGCAAAAGGCGGCAGCTCGCGGTCGAATGAATTATGCTCCCGCAGAATCTCATTGCGGCTGGGATGGGCAATGAGGTCGGCAAGCTGCAGCCCCGCAATGTTGTTGGCTTTTGTCTTCATCTTGAGCTGCTTGCTGGTCAAAGCCCGCTGGAACTGATCCGGCGAAACAAAGTCTGTCCCCTGCTTCCAGAGCCTCTCCTAGGCAGCCTTTAGGCGCGTGTCCTCCTTTCCGCCACGAGACTCCGCCATCGCGTCGCCAGGTTGGGCATGGCGATTGAGAAAGTAGACAAAACGTTCCACCAGGACGGCAAGACAGTAATGGTAGGGGTCGTATCTCCACTCCGTGTAAGTTTCCTGGTGTTTCTTCTTGTCCAGGCACACGGAAATAACCTGGTATTCCCAGTTTGCGAGGAAGTGTAGAAGTTCGTTATCAAAGCGGAGCCGTACTTCGGGATCCCGCAAAGCCTGAAATGGTGGCCGCGCGTTCAACATCTCCTTCCGATGGAGGACGATAGGCTCATCGGGGTGGGAGCCGAAGTATTTTTGCTTTAGGGCCTCCAATTGGGGCTGGAGGGCTTTCTGCACGTGGTCAACTCCGATGATGACGCCGGTCAAGCTGAAGAAGCGATGGTTAGGGTCGTGGGAGATTTCCAGGTCAGAATTCCCTACCTCGTCAATGTAGATACGGTACTTCAATTGGAGAGTCTACGGAGCCGCTGCCGGCAGGCTTTCGAGCCGCTTCGTGCGCCTTCAACCGCGGCATACGGCTCATTAAGGAACCGCCAAGGTGAATTGTTCAGCGCGCGGTTACCCGTCATCGTGCGATTATACACGGCGTCAGCCGTTGTGGGCCCAACGCGTCGCCGAGGACGTCGCGAAGTTTCAATCAAGCGGCCGACGGCCTCTAAGATAGCGGCATAGGGCGGCGTCCTTACACAGAACATCCTTACGCTGCCCCCTCTTCCCTTTGCTCTTGCAGACCGCAAGATCAAAAGATCGTTTTCTCCCTGCTCAACATCAAAAAACAAATCAAGGAGAAATGGAGAACAACTTAGCAGCAAGCGTGGGTCAAAGCCTTCCTGTCCGTTGAGATTTTCCCTTGCTGCCAACCATCGGTCAATTGTGTTGGCAGCGACGGCGCTCACCACTGGTCCGCATGCCCTTCGGCACGGGTGTACGCGCACGGCCGAGCGGCGCTCGGCCGTGGCCTAATGCTATTCGGCCCTACGACCTGCTGATTGCCATTCGGCCCTCCACTGCATTCCGCATCGCCAAGACATTCCTTTTTCTCTCCGCCCGCCTGCGCCATAATGCTCTCGATGGGATACCCCATCCCGACACGGAGCTTCATGAAAGCTGAAGTTATCAATCGGATGCAAGCGAAAGGCAATTCGTGAGTGATTGGATGCGAAAGGTTTTGGAAAGCAAACGCGCCACGCGGCGGCGGCTCCAGCAGCTTTCGTTTTCCGAAAAGGTTAAACTCTTGGAAAAACTTCGCGACCGCGACCTGGCGATCGCTCGAAGCCCTCTCCGAAAAAGCCGCAGAATTGGCGCCTGAAATCTAAAGGGCAGCTGTTTCGCGGGGCTGCACGTCGCGCACGATCTGGTGGGCCAGCTCGTCTTCCGCAACTTCCAGGTCATGACGGACCTGGAGATTCATCCAGAAAACGGGGGTGGTGTTGAAGTAGCGGCCCAGGCGCAGGGCGGTATCGGTGGAAATGGCGCGACGCTCGTGGACAATCTCCGCGATGCGAGTGACGGGCACGCGCAAGTTGAGCGCCAGCTTGTTCATGCTGAGGCCAAGCGGCTGCATAAACTCTTCGCGGAGGATCTCGCCCGGATGCACGGGCTTCAGTTTCCTCGCCATCTTGTCCTCCTAGTGGTAGTCAGTGATTTCTACGTCGTAGGCGTCCCGCTCCCGCCAGGTGAAACAGACACGCCACTGGTCGTTAATCCGAATGCTGTACTGTCCCTCGCGGTCCCCGCGCAGCCGCTCCAATCGGTTGCCCGGGACTGCGCCGAGAATTCGAAGCTCATCCGCCGCGTCGAGCATGTCGAGCTTGCGAAGCGCCGAACGCTCGATGGCGCGAAACTTCCGGCGGGATTCGCGATGAAAGAGGCGCTCCGTCTCACCGCACCGGAAGGATTTGATCACGACCCACAGTCTATAACGCGTCGCGTTAAATGTCAACCAGTACAGCACCTCCCATAACCGCTGGGGCCAAATGCCATTCGGCGCTACTACCGGCGGGCTCAGACCCAGAGTGTAAGGATTAGGGGTTCGCGGCAGGGGGAGACGATGGTAGATTCAAAATTCCAAATTCAAAATTCCAAACTCAAGATTCCAGATTCAAGATGGAAAGAGCAAGCTCACCCCACTTCAACCAGATCGTGGTGGAGAGGCATGAGTTGGTCCGAGCGCAAGGCGAGCGAGGCGTAAGTCCGTCCTTCGTTGTCGCAGAACTCAACTTCGAACACTCCGCGCGCCGTTGGACAGCGGCGAAGCCGCTTTTCGGAGTGCGGCCGCGAAGCTGCCGCTTTTGCATTCGGAATTTGCCTTCTAGACAGAATTTGCCTTCGCGATTTGTCATTCGGGGGAGAGAGGTCTAAGATTCGCTGTTCAAGCTGACGGGTTAGAAAGTTCGGCAGTCAGACTAACGAGCTAAGAAATTCGGCATTCAGATGAATGGCTTAAAATCGGTTGAAAGCGGCAGCTTCGCGGCCGCACTCCAAAAGCGGGCCTTGTCCGCAGGGTTATGAGCGATTGGCCGCACAGTCCGGTGCATCGGTTGGGGCAGGCCGGGTCGTATATGGTTACCTGCGGCACCTATGAGAAAGAGCATCGCTTTCGCGGGACCCAGCGGCTCGAGTTTCTGCACGACTGCCTGCTGGGGCTGGCTGAGGAATACGCTTGGAATCTCGAGGCTTGGGCCGTCTTCTCGAACCACTATCACTTTGTCGCCATATCGCCTCCAGACGCGGAAACTCTGGTCGTGTTCCTGAAGAAGCTACACTCCGACACGGCGATGGCGGTAAATCGCTGGGATCGCACTCCCGGCCGGCAGGTCTGGTTCCAGTATTGGGACAAGCACGTGACTTTTCCCCAGTCGTACTACGCCCGGTTGAATTACGTCCATACCAACGCCGGCCATCACCGGCTGGTGGCGGAGCCATCACTGTATCCCTGGTGCTCGGCCGGCTGGTTCCAACGCCGCGCGACGACGGCATTTTACAAGACAGTCATGAGGTTTAAGTCTGACCGCGTAAGTGTGCCTGACGATTTCGAAGTCTCCTGGGATCCGAACGAAGAATGATGGCGGCAAAGCCGCTTTTTGGAGTGCGGCCGCGAAGCTGCCGCTTTGGCATTTGAAGCTTGCTCCCTTCTAATCGAAACTTGGATTCATATTGATTCACACGAGGGATTAAAGCGGCAGCTTCGCGGCCGCACTCCAAAAGCGCTTCGCGCAAGCTCACTCATCGTCGCTACGGTTGCCTGCCGTGATGGGGTGGGGGGAACGCGGCGCCGCAATCGAACGTGCGGGGGCGAATGGCGGGGTAAATCTGCGGTTCGCTGGTGGCTAAAACGCTGCGGCCGACAGCAGGTGCTGTCGGCCGCTAGAATTTCAAGTTGATGGCGGAATCTACCTGCGCCCACCACCATGTCCGCCACCGCCGTGCCCACCGCCGCTGAAGGCATGTCCGCCACCACCAAAGCTGCGTGCGCCGCCGCTGTAGGCATTTCCGCGTCCACCGGAGCTGCGTCCGCCACCACCATAGGCATGTCCGCCTCCGAAGCTTCGAGCACCTCCGCTGTAGGCGCGTCCACCGCCGCCGTAGGCACGTGCTCCGCCGGCATAGCCATTACCCACTCCGCCGCGATAGCCTCCGCGCCCGGCGTAGGTCTGCCCGCCTCCGTAGTATCCACGACCGGCAAAGCCATGGCCACCGTAGTAGCCGCGCCCGCCTCCATAGTATCCCCGGCCACCGTAATAGCCGCGTCCACCCCAGCCCCATGGCCCGACGCCGATGAACACTCCACCCGAAAACCAGCTAGGTCCGTAGTAGCCGTAAGGGGCACAGGCGTAGGGGTAAGTGGGGTAGTATCCGTACGGGCATGCTGGAGGCGGCCCCGGGACCACATATCCCGGCGGGGGCCCATTACCCTGATCCGCATATCCCTGGTCCGGATTGTTGTAACCGGGATCCCCATAGCCTGGCTCGCCGTAGGCCGGACCAGGCTGGTCCTGGGCCAGGGCATAGGGCGCTGCAAGCAACAAGCCCAATCCTAGTACCGTTAAAAGTCTGATATTCCGCATTTCGCACCTCCTCGAGCCCCATTCTTGCTGAACCACACTCTTGAGAAGGCAATTGTCCAGCCAAATCGGATTCTTGTAATGATAATTATTTCATTAGCTTACGGACACCGCGATTAAACCCCAGTCCTCGTGCGGTGGTGGTTTTTAGATAGGGTGGTGGTTTTCAGCTAGGTTAACACCGTGAACGCTAACCCAACCGGCGATCTCGGACCGAGGGTACCAGGCCCAAGACGGTCGCGCCGGAGGAGGACGATGACGGATCCGGAATTCCAAATTCAAGATGCAAAGAGCAGGGTTGTCCCCGCTGAACCGTGGGACAGTAAGTCTAGCGTCCAAAAAGTCCGATCGCATTAAGTCATAGAAAACATTGGGACTTTCTGCTTTCGTCTCTTCAAGTTATTGAAAATAAAGAGAGAAGTTTGTTTCTCAACCGGCCTCAACCGGGGACTGATGGCCAATTGTGGGTTCTCCACAATGCCCTGTTTTTAGCCACGATGTGCCGAGGCCACATTTGGCGGGTCGGGTCCCAGGTGGCGATTTTGAGGTCCGCGCATTTCCGCTATCCCACAAAAAAGTTCTGCCATTGCGATGGGAGATTGCCATTAAAGTCTGGAGCTACGCACCGGCATCTTCGCGGAGCTCGCGCACCAATGCTTCTATCGAATCGCACTCTTGAAAGATGCGAATCCCGGCGATTCCCGCCGCGCCGTTCTGAAGGCATATCGCCGCGCGGTCGCTCGAAATTCCGCCGAGCGCGAAAACCGGAATCGTAACCTGCGCGGTCGCTTCGCGGAGCTTTGCAAGTCCGAGAGGTGGACCGTAGGAGAGTTTGGAAGGCGTCGCGAAAATAGGTCCCAGCAGAATGTAGTCTGCGCCCGCCGCTTGCGCCGCCAGCGACTCCTCGATCGAGTGGCAGGAAACTCCTACGATGAATGCGTTTGGCGCGAGGCTTCGCACCGTTTCCACGGGCATCGACCGTGGGCCCAAATGGACGCCTTGCGCATGTGCGGCCAATGCCACGTCTAAACGATCGTTCACCATCACACGGGTGTGGCCTGCGCGGCGAGCGCGTTCTACCGCTGCTCCCGCCAGACCCAGTAGGCGGCGCGCAGGCAAATCCTTCTCCCGAATCTGCACCCAATCCACGCCCGCATCCATGGCTCGCGCGATGCAGGCATCGAGGGTGCGGGATTTGATTTGCGTTCGGTCCGTGATGTAGTAGAGCTGAGCGGCAGGCATTTTGGATATCGGGCCATCGGTTCATTTCATCATCGGGTCATTGAGAATCACGAAGAAAGTGGTTATGGGGTTGCGTCACAGACCCGCCTCAAACCACGATCCACCGTTCTTTCAATGGCGCGACGGCCCGATGAACCGATGGCCAAATTCATCGGTTCGGCCCGGAACTCACGAAACCCAACTCGCGACGAAAGCGCCACACCTCAAAGAAGGCAAGCCAGACGTCCGCCAGTCCGAGACCGGAGACCGCCCCCCGCAGAAAGTAATTGTGTGCGATGCTTCCAAACAAAGGGTAGTGCCCGACGAAGTAATTTTTGGTCCAGAGCGAAACCCAAGGGAAGACAAACAAAAACACGCCAAGCTCGAAGCAGAACACGATGTACACGATGGTCAAAAAGCGGCTCATTTGATTATTCGATTCGGGAAATCGGTCTCAGGAAAGGCGATAGGGGTCACCCCCGCGGCAGCGGGTCGAAGGTCGTTCATGCCTTCTGCTGAAGCTCGCGGATCTTATCCGCCACATCACGAAAGTCAATGTTCTGGCTATACACCTCGGTAAATCTCTCGAGGGCCTTGCGGGAATCGCCAGCCTGTTCGTACGCCACTCCGAGGTCATATTGCAGAGCCAGTTGCGCTTCTTCATCGAGGTCGGGTGTTTCCAGCGCACGAATGTACCACTTGCCGGCAATCGCGGGCATTTTCTTTTCCATAAAACAAATCGCGAGAAGACTGCACGCCTGAAGGAAATTGGGGGGAAAGTTACCTTTTCCTCCAATCTTCACGACCTTTTGAAACTCTCCAATGGCTTCATCCAACAGCCCCATCTCCCGGAAAGCGACGCCCAAATTGTAGTGGGTCTCGGGATCGTCGTTGGCCGCCTCGGCCGCGCCAGTCTCCTCCATCTCTGTTAGTAAGCCGCTAAGTTGCGCCGGGACTTCACCTAAGCCTCGAGACAGGGGAGCAGCAGCTAATGGCAAGGTATTGTTGGATTCTGCTCGGGCGCCAGGGGGTGACGTCCTACCACCTAAGGACTCTGCCAACTCCTCGGCCAAGTTACCCAACATCTCCGGACCGCGATTCCCTCGGGTCGGTGGTCCATCAACCGTGGGCTCGTACGCAGGCCTTGAGGAATCCGTCTGTGCAGCGGGAGGTGGAACTGCAGATTGGATTTCCGCGGCCGGGCTGGGCGCCCCCGCGTAGCTGGTAGGAAGCTCCCATTCTTCCTCGGACAGATCTTCCTCCATCAAAGCGGGCGCACGGGGCGTTGAGACCTCAGGTTCCGCTGGCGCGACTTCCTTTACGTGCTCCTGCAGGGGCAGAGCAGTGGTGGCTCGAAGGCTCTGTTCATCCAGTCGATGCCGGAGTCGCGCAACGACAGGGCTGCCGGGATATTTTTCCTCGAGCAAGGTCACTGCCTGCCGGGCTTCCTCTACAAAACCATTCTCCAGGTAGAACCCAACTTCGGTAACGCCATCTTCCAGCTCTGCTGGGATCGCCTCTGTCACGCGTGCCGACGTGAGTTCAGTGTCCTGGGTAGAGGCTTCGGTGGGTGGCACTGGTTGGTCAACGTTCGGGAGGGCAGATGATTCCTCAAGGGAAGCTGGGGTTTCCACTGGCGGCGGAACAATCGGTTCAGTCGCAGAGGCGGCAGGTTCGAATCCCCGCCCTGTCAACGCCTCCAAGTCTCCAGTAAGATCCAACTCCAAAGTCTGAGAGGTCCGAGGGGAGGATAGAGGTGGGCTGGCGGCGGGCTCGCTCGGTGTGGGAAGTGGCGAGGGGTCAAAAAATGCACCTGCCGCTGGGGACGACGCAACCTCCGACAAAGCTTCATCCGGAGCGATCGGAGAAATCGTGAACTTTCCGGGCGCTTCTGATTCCGGCGCGTGAGGTAGGGGCGATGCAGGGAGTAAAGGCTCTTCCGAACCGGAGGGAGGCGTGAGGGACGGAATTCCGCGTGCGACGGTTTTGGCGGACGCAATAACTTGGTACTTGCTTGCGAGGTCTGCTTCACCAAGATGAGTAAAGATTCGAGCCAACTCTGCGGCCGCTGCGGCCGCACGCTCCGGGTAGCCTTTTTGGCAGATCTCCAGGATGCGCCGGTGAACATCGATTTGGTCGGGATAGACTTGGAGAACCTTTTCCAACTCCGAGACCGCTTTCTCGGTCAGGTTGTACCGTGCGAACAAGTCACTATTCTCGAGCGCCTCTTTCACCATCGCTTCCTGGTCGGCGTCGGCGGCCACCGGTTCGTTGCGAGTATCCTCCTCCTCCCCAAGCGCCATTTGCTGAGTGGAGAAATCTTCGGGTTTGATTTCCTTCCCCAATTTCCGCCGAACCGAGTTCAAGAAGGTACGATAGGTCTCATTCTCGGGTTCGCGCTCGACCAGCCCCAGGTAGGCTGCCTCGGCCTTTTCCAACTCGCCGGTTTGCTCGTAAGCGCTGCCCAACGCCAGCAGGACTTGAGGCAGCGTCGCTTCATCCGCGGTTTGTTCACAGAGTCGATGGACCAATTCCAGGGTGGGTATATGCTCGGGAGCCCGGTTCCAAATGCGGCGGAGGGCATCCAGCAGAGTACGGGCGTTGTTCTGACTGATGAGTTGCTCTGCCACACCGGAAAGCAAATGATACGCTCGGTCAATAGCGCCTTTCTCCAGCAAGAGCTCAGAAACGGAGGAGAGGGGCCCAAAATCCGAGGGATTTGCCTGGAAAACTTCACGCGCCAGATTTTCTGCCTCGGGGAGTTTCTGAGTGCCCAGATAAGCATCTAGCAGGATCCGTTTGACCGCAGGATCCGCCTGCAGTTCCGGCGCAGAATTGATGATTCTTTCGGCTTCCTGTGGCTCCCGGCGCGCGACGGCAACCCGCGCCCGCAGAATCTGAATTTTGGTGCTTTTTGGATCCAGCTCTAACGCCTTTTTCAAGGCGACTTCAGTTGCCGCTTGGTCGCCCCGGCGTAACAAAATCTCCGCTGATTCCAGATAGGCTCGGGCGGCCTCTTCCAGCTTACCAGCCTGTTCGGCCTCTGCCGCCAGGCGAGTGCGGAAATTGAGGTTCTCGGGGTCAAGTTGCACCAGCTTGTGCAGAACATCCAGGGCTCGTTCGGCCTGATTGCGCCTCTTGAAAAACTCCGCCGCTTGAAGGAATTGTTCCCGCGCCTCGCGACTCAATCCTTGAAGTTGATACAACTCTGCCAGCTTTAGCAGAGTTCCCACGGAATTGGGATCAACCTTGGAGATCTTCCTGTAGATGGCGATGGCTTTAACGTTGAAACCCTCGCGAACGTAAGACTCAGCCAGCTTGTGAAAGAGCCTCAATCCCTCGGTGACATTCCGGTCACGAATGTAGAGGTCACCGACCGTGTTGAGCAGAGACACGTCAGAAGGGTCATTATCAAGGATGTCTTGATATTGTTTGATGGCTTGAAGAATCTTGCCTTGAGCCACGGACTTTTCAGCCGCTTGCAGCGCTTTGGCCTTATGAAAAGCCATTTACTATCCGCTCCAACCGCCCCTCGAAGGTGTGAACTGTCCGCTAAACGTAACATACCCCCCCACCCAAGTCAACGGAATGGGGGACACTTCCCGCGCGCGACACGGGTGGCTAAATCATTACAGCACTTGAGGTTGGCAAAGCTCCGAGTTTACGCAGGCTTGGGAACCGGGGGCGGCAAGGTACGCGCCTTAATCTCCGACTCAAAGCTGACCTTGCGGTGGGCGCCGTCGCAGAAGGGCTTGTTTTCAGAATGTCCACAGCGGCAAAGACCGATCGCGGTGCGGCCGGATAGGTCAAAAACGTTGCCAGCCGTGTCGCAGATCGTGAATTCTCCCTCTACCCGAATAGAACCGTTGTTATTGATCGTGATTTTCGCCAAATTATACTCCTGTACTTTTCATCCCAAGATTTCTACCGGGATGCGACCAGCAACTGCGGATCGCATCCCCATTTCTGTCTAATTGCGCTTGACGCCGATGCAAACCAAAGGGCTTAATCAGCACCAAGATCAATATTATAAGGAAGACCAGAGAGATCGCACCATGGAAAATCATACATTCCCCGCGCCCCAGTTCGATTCTACCCTCCCGAAAGGCCTTCGCACGAAAAGTCAGACGCAAATCAAGCACGATCAAAACGACCACCAGCAGCAGTTTGGCATGTAGCCAGGTCTCACGAAGGTAGTTGGGATTTTCAGACACCAGAAGGAAACCGGTGATCACCATAATGGCCGCCCCGGGATGCGCCAACCCTCTTAGCAGCTTCGATTCCAGGCGTCCCAGAGTCTCGCGCGTTTCAGGAGAAGCTTCCTGCGTGTGAAGCGCCAGAATCTGAGTCACTACCAGAAGACTTCCCAGCCAGAAGACCAGCCCAACAATGTGAAAAACCAGCGTCCAAGCGACCATAGCACCTCGCGATGATAGGGAAGACAGCGGCTGACGGCTCATGGCTACCCGCTCGCCACTGTTCACTCGCCACTAACCACTGTTCTTGCAGTTGACGTCCCCGCCTCCTTCTGGGAGAATATCCCTACATTCGGGGCGTGGAGGAACAACTTGTCAGAGTATTACATTCCCGTCGGGGAAGTCGTCAAGAGCGAGCCCAAATCCATTGGCATTGAAACTCCGCGCAAGAAACGGCCCAAGGAACTTGCGGTCATCACGGAATGCTGTACGGGATGCTCCGGCTCGCCGGCTTGCGTGCCTTATTGCCCGGTGGCCGATTGTATGTACTGGGTCCCTGACGACGACCATCCCCCTTTCGGCAGGATTGAAATTGATCCCGTACTCTGCATCGGCTGCAAGAAGTGTACCAGCAAAGGTCCCGACGGCAGTTTTCTGGACGGCTGCCCATGGGATGCCATCGAGATGGTGCCGACAGAAGAAGTCGAAACGCACCTCGGAATCAAGTTTTCGGTCTAACCCCGGGCACGCACCTCAGCTTGTTCCTTTTGCTTTCCGTTCCCGAATGGCGCGGTCGGTAGCTTCCGCTTGGTCGCGTACTCGCTCCGACATATTGGGTACTCCGCGGGCGAAGCGCTCCACGTCATCCAGATCCTGCGGTTGGCCCACCAAATAGAGCGCGCGCAGGGACTCCACCACTTGGCCTTCGTCGGGGTCGATCACCGCCACCGCGTCACCTGCCGCCACGGTTGCCCCATCCTTCACGATTAGACGGGCGACTGTTCCCCCCACCGGCGATACAACATCCCGTTGCTGTTCGCTCTCCGCCGGTCGGATGCGAGCGATGATGCTGCCATTGCGAACGTCGTCCTGCTCCTTCATCCGGAACTTGATGGTGCCCGCATCCGAGGCATCGAGGGTGAAGGGTTGCATCATGGCCCGCAATTGCGGTTCGCCTGCCCCGTCGCCAAATCGCACCAGAGCCAGCGAGGCATTCCAGCGAACCATGGGCACCGGATCGTCAACCAGCTTCCGCAGCGCCTGGTGAAACTCCTCGGAGTGATTATCCTGACCCATTGCCCACGCGGCTTCCAGGCGCAATTGCGATTCCTTATTCTGCGCCAAGGCCAGCAGTTCTGGATACCAACGTTTGACGGTCGGATCGCCCCGCGCGATCCGGTCGGAAAGCTGCGCAACGGCGTGTTGCGTCTTGTGCGGCACCGAAGTGTCGGCGAGAACCTGCGCCATCTCCTGGTCGGAGAGCGCCCGCCCAAACCAAGTCTGATACCAGAAGAGGAAGGTAATCAAAACCAGGAGAATCGGTACGATCACAATCGCTGTATTGCGCGGTGAGCCCCATCCCTGACTCCGCCTCGCGGGCATGGACAGGCCTCCACCGGATGAAGGAGCGATCCCGCTCCCCGGCGAAACCGGCGTCGATCGCAAGTTGTTTGTTTCTTCCACCGCGATTGATTTAATCCGGGCCTGGTTTGATGGTCCGCAGCTCATCCCCGATGGGCAAGGAATAGCCGCGGACCTTCGCAAATCAGGTCCGTGCTGTACTTTCTTGAATACGGCCGACCAACTGACATTATATGGGAAACAGGTATCGCTCGCAAAATTCAGGAATCGAGCAGCGACGCGGAATCCGCGTCAAGGTAAATGGTCGCATGCGGATGCGTTCGCACGACCGAGCCAGGGCATCGAGTTGTGACCGGTCCCTCAATCGCGTTCCTAACGGCTTCCGCTTTGCGGCCTTCCGGAACGCAACAGATCAGGTTTTCGGAGCTCATGAGCATCGGACACGTCAGGGTGAGGGCTTCAGCGGGAACGCTCTCAAAATTCGCGAAATGCCCCTCGCCCGCCTGCTGCCGCCGGCAACGCTCGTCGAGGGTTACGCGCCTGATGTTTAGTGGGTCCGCGAAGTCGGCGACGTGAGGATCGTTGAAAGCAATGTGACCATTCTCGCCAATCCCCAACTGGCACAAAGTGATCGGCGCCGCCCGCAATAATCGCTCATAGCGGCGGCATTCGGCATCGAGGTCGGGGGGGTTCCCATCAAGGTAATGAACGATGCCGGGGTGAACGACCTCCACAAAATGGGAGTTGAACCACCGTTTCAGACAACCCCGATCGGTCTCGGGCAGGTTGACATATTCATCCATGTGAAAAACCTCGAGGCGCGACCAGTCGAGGTCGGGTACTTGTACCAGCGCGGCTACGAGGTCTTCCTGGGAATTGCCAGTCGCTAGGATCAGGCGTGCGCGACCATCCTTCGAAATCGCGGCTTTCAGAATTGCAGAGGCCCTCAAAGCCGCTGCCTTACCCGCCTCAGACTTGGACGGGTAGACTTCAACAACGGCACGGTCAACTTGAAAAGTGCGAAGTGCTGGTGTTTGAGACATGGTGTTGTCCTCCTGGATGAAATGCGGAAACGACCCATCCCTGCTGGTGTTCGGCAAGTTAACGGGCAACGCGAACGGCCCCAGTCTGGCCGCGCGCGATTAGCCGGATGGGGCCTGTTAGCCCCGACGGGACCGCCTCGACCAAATTATTCCCTTGATCCCGGAACCTTTCGCCGTAGCGCGCAGTGAGCTCTGCTCGATTCGGCAAGGGGCTGGCTGCCATTTCGTTGACCGCGAGATTGCCCACCACAATTCGCAACTCGTTTTCGCCGGCGCGCAGAAATCGTGTCACTTCGATTTCGTAGGGCGGATGCCAGACCCTTCCCACACGCTGGCCATTCACATCGACTTGCGCCGCTTCGCGCACCGGACCGTCAAGCCACGCCTGGAAGTAAGCATTTTGCTTAACTGGAAGGGAAGTCCCCTCACCGAAGTTCAAATCCGCCCGGACTCCATTCGCGAGGAATTCGGCAGGAGCGACGAACTTTTTTCGGTACGTCGCGCGTCCGGAGAAATATTGCATGCCGGGGAGTTCAGTCCAGGAACGCAGCATATCCATGGAAACTTCTCTTCCGGCACCTTCAAATGTGACTTGCCATCCGCGACTGAGGTCAACAGATTCGGGAAGTTGAACCGCCACCGCGGCCGGAGCTTGCGGCGCTTGCCGGTCGCTAAAGACCACGAGCCGCGAGCCGTAAGGTTCCATATCAAGTTTCAAGACAGTGCCACCCTCGGAACCCGTCGAGGTTTCCGCTGCGGTCCCCTCACCCGTGAAGAGGTCCCACCATTCCGCGTTTTGCCGCTTGACGCGGAAAGTGGCTAAGCTCACAAAGCGCCGATTTGAGGTGTTGGCGATGAAATAAATCTCCGAGGTGTCCGTATGGCGGTGAATGAAACCCACATCTCGCGACCTGGGAGAAATGGAAACGTCAGGGGGGTAGAGGCCGACTAATTCATCTTCGAGGAGTTTATTCTCATCGGCAGCGAAGTGCCCTGGGGCGGTGTCCTTCTTGAAAAGGTCTTCTACTTGCCGCGCTACCTCTGCACTCTCCGTATCCTGATGGAGAAAGCCCGGCCCGAGGGAAGGCAGGCGCCGCGTGGCCATCAAAACCCCGCCGCTTTGGGCAAATTCACCAAGCTTGGCCAGCGTCGCGGGCGGGATGCGTTCGATTCCCGGCAAAACCACGACGGAGAATTCCTGGCCCGCGAAAATCAGCCTGCCCTTTTCCACGCGTCCCTGCTGCGCCAAGGTTTCATCGTCGAAAAAATCCAAATTGTATCCGGCCTCTAGCACGCTGGGCAGAAGGTTTGGGCCAAGCCTCTTCCAGATCGACTCCCACAAATTCACCTCGCCGACAGGTAAATGCGCCCAAGCGTCGTGGGTGGGAAGATAAACTGCAATGTCGTTGGCGGGCCGGCCCTGGCGCAGTATGAAGCTGCCGCGCTGCAAATAGGTCGCGAGGTCCGGCATGGCGAACCACCAGGGATTATGCGGGCCGAGCGCCCCGGCGGCGTAGAAATGCCAGCCGGGCTCCGGCACACCTGGCGGCGAATAGGGATACCCGTGTGCGACGAACTGATTGACTCCCTCCAGAAAATATTCGTCCGCCGTGGCCTTGAAATCAAGCGGCGTGGCGCGGAACGGAAGCCAGTGAATCCACGTCCAAGCCTCGGCCGAAATCACCGGCGCGCCATAAAGGTGTCCGGCCGACGACGCCCAACGCGAAGCCGTGAAGTGGTTCCAGTGGCCCGCTTCATCCCCTTGCTCGCCTTCCGGCAGATCGATGTACCGATAGCTCGAAAGCTGCGCCGGCGGCTGGCCATAGGCCTGCACTCTTGCCAGAACATGGTGCTGGTGGCACCAGGCCTGAAAGGGCGCAAGGAAATTTTGGTCCAACAACTCGGTCAGCGTTTGGCCCCAGTCATGATGAACGGCCTCGGATCCGCTGTCGGCAATGAGCGCGGGGAGGCGAGGCGCCAAATCATAGCCGCGCCGGTGTTGGAACTCTTCCAAAAAACCCGCGGTCCAGTTGGAGTCGTAGACCTCCAGGCTATCGCAGAACATGGCGCGGATATTTCCACCGCCCGCAGCTTCCAGCGGAGCACCGACGGCCTCCAAATGTTTTTGCATCGCCGCACGGCTGTAATGGTCAAGAACGTTGCCTTCCGCCCCTACCGCGGCGCGCTTCACTTGCTGCCCGGTCAACTCCGCCACAAAGAACAGCAGGACGCGCGGACCGGCGGTTGAAGCAGCAAGCTCGAAGTTTCCATCCTGCTGGGGAGTAACTTGCTGCGCGGAACTCGCGTCGAAATGTTTCGCGTCTCCCGAGGCCACAAACGCCGCGAGAAATCTCTGGCCCTCGCGCAATGGCGGGCCGGGAATCGACGTGACGCCTTCCTTGATCGGGATTCGCAGGCAGTGTAATCCTTCCGCTGCCAGTTCCGGCGTGATGTGGGGTCCACCGTACGGCCAGCCGCTGCCCATGGTCACGTCCATGCGCAGGCCGAGCTCGTGCGCCGTGCGTGCCGTTGAACTGACCGCCGCGAGAAATGCGGGAGAGAGATATCGAAGATTCACGAGGCCCTTGCTGGGATCATCGAGCGTAAGGGGGTATACCGGCTGGACTTCAAATCCTCCGATGCCGGCATCCTTCATCTGGTGCAATTCGCGGTCGAGTTCCGCGGTGGTCACCGCTGGACCAAACCACCACCATCGAACCATGATCTTGGAGTCTTCTGGAGGATGGCGAAAGCTGTCCTCAAGCGCCGAGACTTCCGGGTCTCCGCCTGCCTGTGGAAACCCGGAGACGACGCGGCCGATGCGACAAATGCCAGCCCCGGCCATAGACACCAACACGAGCAAGGCAAGCCGAGTACTTTTTGGTTTTGGGAGATGCATCGCGACCCCTCGGTTCAATCGGTTCCGGAGCATGGAGGCTGTCAGTCGTCAGTTGTCCCTGTGGAGAGCGTGATTCAGATCCGAAGATTTGCCATGATGAAGGCCTTGAAGGGATCAAAAAATTGCTTCTTAAGGTCCCGGAAGTCAGCGCTGGAGAATTGCATCATCTCGTACCTCGCATCTTGCGATGCGTCTTTAAGTGAACGGTACCAACTAAATGGCTGCGGGGTCTGTCGGAACAATGGTATTTGCTGAAGAGCCAGCTTTTCGCTGTCGCTTCCCGAATAGCGCTTAATTTGAAAACCCTCCTGGGCTGCCAATGCTCGCATCCAGTGCAAAGCGCTATAAAACAAAATAGTGATAGCCCAACCCGCGAATTTCCCTTCCGCCAATTTGTGAGCGTCGAGCAAGGCCTCGTTGTGAAGTGCCTTGGAACGGTGCTCTGAGGGAGTGGCCATTGCTAACGCCTATAAAGGTACACTTTCTTGCGATCGTCAAACTGCTCGTGTCCGGCGGGGACCATTGCTGTATTGAAGTCAAAGCCTACTTCCGGGAACAGCTTGAGCAGTTGCCATTCGGCTTCGTAAACCAGCGAGCGGTCATTTCTGTCGGTGGAATCGATGTATGTCCAAATTCTAATCCCCGATGGATCCTCCGTGCCGTAAACCGCCCACACTTTGGAATTGTCCCTCAGGAGGCGTACGAACTCATCAAGCACTAATGCCGCCGCAGGGCGATCGCTGGGGAACGAAGTGTCGGCTATTTTATCGACCTGTCGTTGCGGTTCCTCAAGAACTTGCCAAAGCCCCAACGAGTGAGTGCCATCGATTGTGAGGATCTCGGTACCCATCGGGATCTAATCTCCCCGTTCGTCAACGACTAGAATCATTCTTGCAAGCGAGAGCGGCTCTGAACCGGCTGCCTCTTGCCTCAGCTCAAGGGCGTAGCTTCCCGACCGCTGAAAAAGGGCGCTCGTGAGCGCCCATATGGTCTGAGTCGGGCCAGTTTGCGAGAGTGGATCACGCCAATTACCAGAAATCTCTTGACCCGTGGGGTCAACCACTCTCAGTGCAATCGTACATGATTCTTTTACAATGACCTTGTAGAAAACGAAAAAGAGCTTGACTTCCCTTGGGGTGCGGGGAGTGATGATCCGATCAAACAGACGATGTAGGGTTACTTTTCCATCTCCGGCTTTAGTCGCATTCTCGCACAGAAGGAAAGCAAGGAGCTCGCACTTTGCCATGTCGAAATATTAACAAACTAAGGGTGGCGTATCAAACCGCCGCTGACTGCCAGCACGCGTCACAGATTTTGATATAATCCATCCACCGTTAACAAGATGGAGTGAGTCATGGCTCAGGAACAGGGTGCAGGACGTCCGTTGTCCGTTATCATTTGTCCGTCGTCTCCCCCAAGAAGACTCGGGGAGCATCGGCCGGTATCCTTCATGCAGCGGACAACGGATGGAGGACAACGGACACCTCCGCTTTATCGTTTTCTCTATCACACTGCTGCAATCCTTGTCCTGGCGCTCTCGGTTCCCTCCACCCCGGCACGGGCGCAAGGTGATACACCCTATGGAATCATCCTGTCGCAGAACGTGATGGTAACCACGCGCGACGGTGTGCGATTGGCCACCAATGTTTACCGCCCCGGGGTCAATGGCATTCCCGCCTCCGGCAAGTTTCCGGTGATCCTCGAGCGCACTCCTTACGACAAGGACCACTCCGAGTACTGGCCGATCTACTTCGTGCCGCGCGGCTACGTGGTGGTCACACAGGACGTGCGTGGCCGCTACGCCTCGGAAGGCCGCTGGCGTCCCGACAGAGACGATGGCAGCGACGGATTCGACACCGCCAAGTGGATTGGCGAGCAAGCGTGGTCGGACGGCGGCATTGGCACGGTCGGCACGTCCTACCCCGGTGGGACTCAGCACGCTCTTGCCCTCGCCAATCCGCCCTACCTGAAGGCCATGGTGCCTATCGATGCGATGTCGGATTACGGACACTACGGCGTTCGCCACGATGGAGCCTTCGAGCTGCGCTGGCTGAATTGGATCTTCACCTTGGGCGTTCCCAACGGCGGCCCCCTCCCCGCGCGCGACCCCGCCGCGCGGGACCAGCTTACCGAGCTCGCGAAGCAAGTTCGCGAATACGCGCGCGCTCTGCCGCTGCGCGCCGGCCTGACGCCGCTCAGACTCGCTCCCGATTACGAATCCTGGCTGGTGGAAGCGATGAGTCACGGCGACTATGACGACTTCTGGAAGAATTGCGGCGTCGATGTGGTGGAGCACGTGGCCGAGTACAAAGACGTCCCGGTTTACCTGGTCGGCGGCTGGTATGACTCCTGGGACCTGATGACCTCCAATCTCAATTACGTGACCCTGGCGAAAAACAAGAAAGGACCGATCCGCCTGATCATGGGCCCGTGGACGCACGGCGGCCAGCAAGCGACGACTGCCGGCGAGGCAGAGTTTGGTCCCGAGGCCAAGCTCGATCTCATGGCCTTCCATCAGCGCTGGTTTGACCGTTGGTTGAAGCGCATCGACAACGGCGTTGACCGCGAGTCCCCCGTGCGCATTTTCGTGATGGGCGGCGGGGACGCCCACAAGACCCCGGAAGGCCGCCTTTTTGTGGGCGGGCATTGGCGCAACGAGAACGAATGGCCGTTGGCGCGCGCCGTGAGCACGCCATACTATCTCCATGCTGACGGCAGCCTTTCGCCCTCGAAGCCAGCGAGCGACGAAGCAGGCGCCGCCGAGCCGACTCACTACTTGTTCGACCCGCATCACCCTGTGCCGACGCTTGGCGGCAACATCTCCTCGGAGGGCATTCTGATGTTCCGCGGCGCCGCCGACCAGCGCTGCCGCAACGACTTCTGGTTGTGCGACGATCAGCGCCCGCTCTCGGCTCGCAACGACGTGCTGGTCTACCAAACGCCGCCCCTCACCAAGGACATGGAAGTGACGGGTCGGCTGATCGTGAAGCTGTGGGCATCGTCAAGCGCCCCGGACACCGACTTCACCGCCAAGCTGGTGGACGTTTACCCTCCCAATCACGATTTCCCCGGCGGCGTCGACCTGAACGTGGAGGACGGCATCCTGCGGGCGCGCTATCGCGATTCGCTCGCGCACGCCACTTTGATGAAGCCCGGCGAGGTCTATCCCATCATGATCGAGATGTATCCTACCTCGCTGGTTTTCCAGCGCGGACATCGCATCCGTGTGGATATTTCCAGCAGCAATTTTCCGCATTTCGACATCAACCCTAACACCGGGGAGCCGCTTAACAACAATCGACGGTGGGCCATGGCGGATAACGCGATTTATCACGACGCCACGCATCCGTCGCACATTCTGCTCCCTGTGGTTCCGGCTGAGAAATGACAAGCCGCCAGCAGGGGCGCGGACTTGAAGTTGAAGGTTGCGGTTTGCTTGAGCCGCCACGCCCTTTCGTCGCGGAAAACCAAGCGTGGACCCGCAATCTGGCATCCTCATTCGGCCTCGCCATCAAAACAGGTATTTCAATCCGAATTGGATCAGGCGCGGGGCAACCGAGGTCTGGGTGATCACGCCGAAGTTTGCCGTCCCCAGCGTTGTGCCGGGATTGCTGAACTGCGGATGGTTGAGGGAGTTGTAGAATTCCGCGCGGAATGCGAGTTCGGCGTTCTCGCTGAGTCCTCCCACCACGGTCCTCTTTCCCAGTGAAAAATCGGTATTAACCTGCGGCGGCCCGTCGAGGAGGCTCTGGCCGGCGTTGCCATACCCCGTTGAACCATCGGAACCGATCGCGGGCGCAGAGCACACTGCCGCCGTGTTGATCCAATCGCCGAGTTTTGTTTCCAGGCTGCCGGATGTGGCCAGGGCGGCGGGCATTCGACCCGGGCAGAGGGTAACGGTCGAGGGCGAGGCCTCACCGTAGACACTGCCTCCGTTCGGGTCCGTTAAGGTCAATGGCAATCCACTTTGCAGAATGATGATCCCGGTGGTGGACCACCCGTTCAACAGCTTTCCTGCCGCCCCCTGACGTCGTGCGGAATAGGGGAACTGGTAATCGAAGTTGGTAACGCTCCGCTGCGTGCGGTCGAACGACGCGCGCGCCCAATTCCTCGAGAGGTAGCTCAGGTCGTTAAAGATGGAAGTGTCGTTCATGGATTTCGACAGGGTATAGGCGGATTGGAAACTCAGCCCGTGAGACATCTGCCGGCGGAGAGTCACCTGCAGGCCGTTATACCGCGACTCGCCTGTAAACTCGCTATCGGTTAATGCCGAGGGATTTTCCCCCACGAACGGAACGCGCAGTTCCGCGTTTACGGCGGTATCGGAGGTGATGCAATCCGTCGGCAATCCCGTGTAGCCGCAGTTCGCCGGGCTGCTGGGGCTGGCCAGCACGGGCTGGTTGAGGCCCACGCCGATCAACAGGTCGCCACCGTACGAACCGACATAACCGATGTCGAGACTGAAAGCTCTGGGCAGCTTGGTTTGAACGCTCAGGTTCCCTTGCTGGAGCTGGGGAATTTTGTATTCCGGACCGGCGATGCGGTCGGAGAGTTGGGAGGTCAACGTGCGAGGAACAAACCCGAGCGTAGTCGTCGGAAATGCCTTCTCGAGATTCGACGCGCCATTGCTCGAGTCGTTGTTGGTGAATCCTTGGGCATACGGCGCCGCGGTGAACAGAGCAGCATTTCCCGCGTTGGCGCTATACGTCGGCGCCTGGTAAAACCAGCCGTACCCGCCGCGCACCGCCACGCGCCCGGCGGCTCCAAAGGGCTGCCATGCAAAACCCGCCCGGGGAGCGAACTTCCCCAGCGGCGTGTTGTTCTGATAGAAACTGCGGGTGGGACCGGTCAATACCCCCGCCGGCGGTGGACCGAACGGCTCGCCCGTGTACGGATTGGCCAGCGCCGGATTGTAGTTCGCCGCGACCACATCGCCAGCGAGAGTTCCCGAGGTGGGCGGAATAAGCACTTGCTTCAAGAGAGACGGCCAGACGTTTCCGATCGTGCCCTTCGCGTCGGACGAGGGGCCGATATACTCCCACCGCAGGCCGGCATTGAGGGCCAGCCGGGGCGTGACTTTGAAGTCGTCCTGTGCGAATCCCGCCCCGTAAAAGTGCCGGTATTGGTACTGAACCTCGCCCTTCGGCCCCACGCCTTCGTTGGCTCTGACGGTTTCGATGTTGCTGCGGCCGCCGGGGCTTTGATTGTCAGCCGCGCTAAGACCCACCAGCAAATCCTCGAAAGTCTCGAACGTTAGTTTCCCGCGTGCGGCGCCGGTGTCCAGCCGGTCGTTGTATTGAACCAGAAAAACACCCCCAACCCGTGCATTGTGCCTTCCATGGACCAAAGAGAGAATGTCCGTCCACGCGAATGTGTTCGTGAGCGTCCAGAAATCATTGGCGCCGTTGCCGAAAAAGCGGAATGTTCCCATGGGGCCCAGCATGGTGACCTCCGGGGCCAGGGGAAACATCGGATCGACTGGGGTCATGCCAAAGGAATCCGCGGTGGGAATGCCGACGCCGCGGGCATACTGAAGGGTGCGCGTGTAGGCAAAGCGCGCTTCATTCGCAACCTTGGGCGTGAGAACCGAGGTCAGCTTGAAGGAGACCGCATCGTCCTGCGCATGGAGCGCCTGGGGAGAGCCGTCGCCCGGGATCGCCGGAGTGACCGTCGCCCCACCCGGTGCTCCCAGAGATCGGAGTTGGTCGATTCTTGAGAAAAAGCCGCGCCACGACAGAGTGTTGACCGGTGATGCCACATAGTCGCTGTTGGCAATGAAATGATCCTCGTTGTAATAGGACGGGAAACTGAAGGACGAAAATCCCATCCCCGAATTGGTGCCTGATTGGAGGATCGTCTGGGGCACCGGGATCATGTAGGAGCCATTGGGCAGCTTGGCCTGCAATATGTTGAGAGCCACCGGATCGATGGCAGCGGTCGTGGCGGTATTCTGGTTTGCGCAGTCCAGTTGCTTCCCGCCGGCAAAGGTCAGATAGTTCGGGTCAGGCTGGCCCGAATCCGCCCCGCTCGTGAGCAGATGATTGCCTGGGCAAAACTCGGCCGCCACGGCCGCCGCCGACCGGTCGTTGGTTAGGGGCGGAAGAATCACGGTGGCCACCGACGTGGGGTCCAGGCCGTTCACCTGGCGCGTTCCCTGGTAGGAGCCGAAAAAGAACCACTTATCCTTGCGGATTGGGCCGCCCAGCGACACTCCGAACTGGTTTTGTTTCAGATTGGGTTTGGGTTGTCCGGTGGCATCCCGGAAGAACGCGTTGGCATTGAAAATGTCGTTGCGCACGAATTCCCAGGCGGTGCCGTGATACTGATTCTCTCCAGCCCGTGTGATTACGGTGGTGCTGGGAACCATCGCGCCGTAGCCCGCGTCGTACTGTGAGGTCTGGATCTTGAACTCGGCGATGGTGTCGGGATTGGGGACGGTGCTGGGGGGGTATGCTCCCTCAATCGTGTAGCTGCCCGCCGACGTGCTTCCGTTCACGTTCACCGTGCTGTTTCCCCGGCCCAGGGTTCCGGCATTGTTCACATCCGCGGCGGTCCCAGAAGTCATCGAGAGAACTTGGGCAAAGTTGCGGGTGGTGAGCGGCACGCCGGTGATGGTTTTGTGATCCACCAGGGTACCTGACGAAGAGGCCGACATGCTCAAGCGGCAGTTGCACGCCACTTTCTCCCGTGAGTCGCCAGGTTCCAAGCTTGCGTCCAGGGTGGGAGCTTCCGAAACGTTAACGGTTATCGACGGGAGTTCCGAAGTCTTGAATCCGGGTGCGGAGAAGGTAACACGATACGTGCCGGGGACCAGCAACGAGAAACGATAGCTACCGTCTGCTCCTGAAGCCACGGTAACAGTCTGATTCGTCGCGTTGTTTGTGAGCACGACCGTGGCGCCGGGCAGGGCTCCCTTCGCGCCGGTGATGGTACCGCCTAACCCTCCCGTGCTGTCAGACTGGGCGCACAGAGAACTCACGGCCATCAACATCACGAGGGTGCCGAGCGCCGCGCCGAGGAAATGCCGCCTGCCGATAAACCCGACTGAGGACCGGTTGCTGCACTCTGAGAAATGAACGATGTTATGCGAATGAAATGTCATCAACTGTCCAAACTGAAATGCATGATGGCCTCGGCTGTCCGTACCGCCAATAGCAAAAGGAACCTACCCATAGCCGCCGGAACCTGTCGGACTTGGGATGGGACAGTTTGCCGGCTCGGCGGTGTTCCCGACGACGAAAACTGCTGGCGCCGGAACTCTACCACGGGATCAGGTCCGTCAGCACAAGGTTCCATCAGAATAGAACACAATAAGCTGGCCGGGAGAAAGCGGCAGCGAGCATTTTTGGGGCGAGCACGATGACCGCGAGAAATGCCCCAACAAAACGCACTTGCTCGCTTCGAAATGCTCCAAGGCCGATCATACAAACCTCTTCCTGGCCGATCTTCGCGGGCCGCAGAATGCCGCGGACTGACGGATGGCGAAAGTTCCATATTCGCCTTCCTCCCCAAATGATTGCTCCCGCAAGCTCGAAAAGCGTCCGTAATGACGTCAAAGTCGCTCCAATTTGATCAAAAAAGTGTGATTTCTCGATGGACATTCCGTCCCTCGACCCTGTGTTTTCAAACACATAGTCGGATCATCCTTCATTTTTAACATCTTTTTTGCGCGCACGGCTGATCCGCCGCTTTCTAACTCATTTATTTTCAGTGACTTAATCTCGCCCTGCTTTTTCAAAAATTTCTCGTAACTACCTGTATTTTCATGAATATAGTCGCTTTGGAAGCGGTTTCGCCAAAAAAGCGCCCGTCACGCGCATGCTTCGAATTACTTGCTTTGTTTCAATAGTTTGAATTTCTCTCTTCGCCCGGGTTTTCCCTGGTTCTACCCGTAACAGTACTCTTTTCCATGAACATAGTCGCTTTCGACGAGGAACAGTGGGCACGTGGCTCGCGGCAAGGGTTCAGTCTGCCATTGCGGCCAAAAAGCCAATACTGGGCAGCCGACGCCACGCCTACCAAGTTCACTCTGCTGTCTGCTCTGCGTCCGCAGATCGTGTTACTTGACTGCGTAATTTTACCCAAAGACAACTCCGCGCCCTCTACTCCAGCAATTTGATTGCCATAGGCTACAGACATTTTGACGGGATTCGTTCTTCGGTTCTCGGGGCGTGTTGAAGTCCTCATCTGCGGCGTAGCGCCGGCTTCCAGCCGGCACCGGGGCCGCCAAGATGGCGGCGCTAGTTTCAAATAGGGACGAAACCTGGCCGTAGCCGGCGACAGCTCTGCAGATTGGGCATCTCGGGGGCGCAGATCACATGCCCGTTCGGCTTTCAGAAGGCAACTGCCCACTGAGGTGTTCCGTCCCCGGTGCCCCCTGTCCCGCCGCATGTGGGGCCCTTTGATCCAGGATCAACTGCAGTCGTAAAGACAGCAAGCTGCGGGTTTAAGCGTATAGGAGAACCATCCCCACAACGCTAATATCGGCATTGCTGCGCCTAAGCTCGAGCCAGCGAATTGAGTGAATCGATTTGTGAGGGTAATGAGCGCTTCGGTAAGTGAAATCCCCAATTGCGGTGTTTTTGGCAGTTCGGAGGCGATCAACTATTTGACCATGCCCGCCGTGGGGCATTCGTTGAATCGCCGTTGCATAGAGGACTTGTTTCCCATCCTTGGAATTCGGCCCCGTATGAACGGCAGCGATCGATTTTGCTCGAGAGACTCATTTTTAAGACTCTCCGCTTCCCTCTATCACAAGTTCAGTCCGAAGGAGAATTCCTCATGGAACACTCGGCGTTAGGCCCGACTATCGTTTCCGATGATTCAAATCAATCCGGCATTGCCTGGGGGGCCGTACTCGCCGGAGCGTTTGTGGCGGCAGCTTTATCGCTTGCCCTGTTCGCCCTCGGCGTAGGCATCGGCTTTTCGGAACTTTCGCCATGGGTGACTGCCAACACATCTTCTTCGATGATCGGTTGGACCGCGGTGGTTTGGCTGGTCGTGATGGAGATACTAGCATCTTCGGTCGGGGGCTATTTAGCCGGCAGACTCCGCACGAAATGGGTGAATGTCCATACTCACGAAGTTTATTTCCGCGACACTGCCCACGGTTTTCTGGTCTGGGCGGTGGGCCTAGTTATTGCCGTGGCCTTTCTCGCTTCCGCCGCAACATCAATCGCCGTAGGAGCCGGCCGGCAAAATGGAACAGCGGCCGAAGGATCGGGACCCACCACGATGCGGGAGAGCGTTCCCGCTAACGGGTACTTCGTCGATGTCCTACTAAGATCCAATGCTCCCATTTCCGGCCAGGGTATTTCCTCCCTTCGCACGGAAATCGGGCGGATTCTTGCCAACGGCTTGCGGGAGAAAAATCTGCCTGCCGCCGACAAATCCTACCTCGTTCAACTTGTAGTGGCTAGGGCTGGAGTTAGCGAAGGGGAAGCGGAGACGCGGGTCGACGACGTCTTCGCGCGTGTGCAGCAATCGGCTGATCATACCCGCAAAGCCGTGGCTCATTCGATGTACTGGACTTTTCTGGCGCTCCTCGTAGGAGCGTTTTGCGCGAGTTTTGCTGCGACGATTGGCGGGCGGCAGAGGGATCACGTACCGGCGGTATGAGGCATTTGATCTCGATTGAGGAGAAAATCTATGCGTTCAATCTTGCTCCTGATATTGGGTGTTCCCATTCCGATCATCATTCTGATCGGTCTGGTCAGTCACTTTTAGATTCAAAGATGGTTTCGGATAAGGAGGTATCATGAAAACCGCAGCGGTCGTTGGGATCTTTTTGATCGCTTTGGGAATCGTTTCGCTGGCATACCAAGGGATAACGTATACCACTCACAAGCGGGTGCTCGACATCGGCCCGGTGCATGCAACCGCTGAGCAACATAAAACCATCCCGCTGCCCCCGATTCTGGGAGGGCTGGCGTTGGTGGGTGGAGTTGTGTTGCTGGCAAGCGGCAAACGGCTTCAAGGATGAAAACCTATAAGTGCGTTTGCGGCCAGCGCGTTTTTTTTCAGAATGCCGTGTGCATGAATTGCCATCGGGAGCTGGGGTTTCTTCCCGACTTACTTCGGATGACCAGTCTCGATCCAGTCGAAACTGGTTTATGGCGGCCAACGGCGAAGGAAGCGCGGGGCGCCCTTTACCGCAGGTGCAAGAATTACACCGATTTCGCAGTCTGCAACTGGATGGTGCCGCAAAAGCAACAAGGAGAGAGCTTCTGCGTATCTTGCCGACTTAACGAGATCATCCCGGATTTGAGCGTCGACCAGAACCGGGCTCTCTGGGCGTCCGTGGAGGTTGCCAAACGGCGACTCGTCTATACGCTAATCCGCTTGAAGTTGCCTGTGCCGAGCAAGAAAGATGATCCGGAAAATGGTATCGGTTTTCGCTTTCTGTCCGACACGGTAGATCCAAACGGAAGCGCATCAAAAGTGATGACCGGGCATGGCCATGGAACCATCACACTGAATATCGCGGAAGCCGATGATGCGACGCGCGAACGCACGCGCCATGCGATGCGCGAGCCTTACCGGACTTTGCTGGGTCATTTCCGGCATGAAATCGGTCACTACTATTGGGAGTGTCTGGTAGAGGGAACAAATTTCTTGGAGCCTTATCGCGAACTCTTTGGCAACGAGCAGGCGGACTACACCGAGGCGCTGAACCGATATTACCAATCCGGAGCGCCGGCGAACTGGCCCGACAATTTTATCAGTGCCTATGCCACGGCACATCCCTGGGAGGATTGGGCCGAATCGTGGGCGCATTTTCTGCACATTCAAGATACCTTGGAGGTGGCAAATGATTTCGGCCTCGCGAAGAAACAAATTCCTCTAACCGCTCAGGACGAGCACTCCAAGTCTCGCCCTTCCTTGAGGCCCACAACTTTTGACGAAGCAATCGCGGCATGGTCGGAATTGGCAGTCGCGATGAACAGCATCAACCGCAGCATGGGGCATCCGGACCTGTATCCGTTTGCTCTCTCGCCAGCGGTGGTCGCAAAGCTGCATTTCATCTATAAGGTGATCGTCGCCAGCAGCGAAGCCGTTTTTTAATAGGCATTCCAGTCCCGCTCTGCGCGAAATTCTGTTGCGATTATAGCGGTGACCCGGCAGCGTGGTTCCTACCTACCCGCGCCTCAAACCCCCACTCCCTCCCGTTTGCGGAATTTGCGGACGTCGGTGTGGTCGATCACCGGTTCCGCGTCGCACTCGACGGCGAGGACGGTAACGGGGTTGTCGGGCGCTTCAAGGGGCAGGCCCGTGAACCTCACGTATTGTTCGCCTTGCTCGAAAGTCACGGGCTTGCCGGATGCGTAGAGCCGCGCCGATTTCACCTTGGCGCGTAGCCCGCCGATCGCGACCACGCTGGGCGGGTTGAAGAAATCCAGCCAGTTGGATGCAGGTGTTTCTCCCGGCCAGGCGTAAATATGTACGTAGAGGGTGTTACCTGTTCGGGTGTAATTCGCGTATACGTGCCAGTCCGATTGGCAGGGGTCCGTCGAGTAGATCGTTGGGCCATTCTTGTCCATCCACTCGCCTACCGCCGTCAGGATGCGGACCGATTCCTCAGGGACAGAACCGTCGGGCTTGGGACCAATGTTCAGAAGGTAGTTTCCCGCATCGTGCGCGCAGGTGGAGAGATTGCGCACGATCGTTTCCGGTGATTTCCAGTCGTGGTCGGCCTTCTGGTATCCCCAGCTCTCGTTCATGGTCATGCAGCTTTCCCAGGCCCGGCCGGCCTTTTCGGGATTGATCTCCTGTTCCGGCGTGGAGAAATCTCCCGGCAGGCCGTTGCGGTTGTTGACGATGATGTCCGGCTGTAGTACGAAGACCATCTTGTTCATCCTCTCCGACTCCCACTGCTCGGCGCTGAGCGGCCAATCGACGTCGTACCACAGGACGTCGATCTTGCCGTATTGCGTCATGAGCTCCCGAATCAAGCCGTGCGTGTATTCCACAAAGCGCACTCGCGCCGCCTCATCCGTCAGGCAACGCGCGCCGTCGGGGTGGTGCCAATCCATCAACGAATAGTAAAAGCCCACGCGCAAACCTTCGGCGCGCGCCGCTTCCACGAACTCCGCCACCAGGTCGCGGCCGCACGCCTGCTTGGGAGCGCAGTAGTTGGTGAGCTTCGTTTCAAAATTGCAGAAGCCCTCGTGATGTTTGGTGGTCATTACCATGTATTTCTGCCCCGCGCGCTTGGCGAGCCTGGCCCACTCGCGCGCGGCGTGAGGTTTGGGCGTAAAGTGCTTCGCCAAAAGCTGGTATTGCGCCACAGGAATGCCCTCGACCTCCATTGCCCACTCGTGCTGCCCGATGACGGAATAAAGCCCCCAGTGGATGAACATGCCGAATCGCGCTTCGTGCCACCACTTCATCCGCCGGTCACGGTCGGCCTGCGCCTCGGCGCTGGCCGGGCCCAGGGGCACGGGGTTGGCCGCAAGTGCGACATTATTGCCGAAGGGCAGCATGCCCGTCGCCGAGCCCGCCAAGGCTGTGGCGCCGGCCCCCAAAAACCGCAAGTGGTCACGTCTCGACATTTTGTCTGATCTCATTAGGTTTTCGTCTCCTTTGGCTCGCGAATGGGCACCTTGGCGGACGACGTTCCACTTCTAGGTGCCCCTTGTCCGATAGGGCGTCAAGAAAATACGCCAAATTGCGGCGCGGTTCAATTTGTTTAATGGGGAGATGGAGGTTTGAAGGTGAGGACATCGCACCCGGGCGCGTCAACCTCGACGATCCATTGCCCCACCCACTCGCGCCAGAGGTCCTTTACGGGGAGGACGCCGACGGTTTCACTTCGCTTGGGAATGAGAGGAACCACACCTTCCGCGAATACGTTTCCGCCCAGGTTCGGCAGATTGCGGATTCGCACCTTCACATTTAGGGCGTCCGCGTCGCCAAGATTGATCAGATAAGCTCGCATCGCCTTCGGGTCGCCCATGGCTTTCCCATCCTCGGTGTAGTTGGGCTCGACGAAACTTGGAGACACAACCAACGTAGGCTTCGGGTAGCGGCGGGAAAACGTCCCGGCGAGTTCGCGGGCCTCGGCAGGCAGCCCTGCGCCGTCGGTGGGAAGATCGAAGAAATGGGTGCCCAAGGAGTCGGCGGCGGCGAGAAGTTCGGGGGTGCCGCCGTAGAATCCGATTCCCGGCGATTCGGGAGCAATCATGCGAACGAAGCGAATCTGCTGTTCGAGTTCTTCCTTCGTTTCCGCCCAGTCCTCGCCGGGGTTGCCGCCCTTGCCCACGCCGAGAACCGCGATCGTTTTCGGCAGGATGCCAAACTTTCGAGCGGACCAGACCTGGCTGGAGATCCACCAGTATTGCTTCTGGTTGCCGACGTAACTTTCGAACATCACGAGGTCTGCCACGTCGCGGTAAGCCTCCGCCAAAACTTGCGGGATGGGCCCGCGCATGTCCCAAACCGCCAAGGCTAAGTCCGGTTTCTTGAGCTTCGTCTGGCGGAGCACCTGTGCCGACCTCTGATCCATCTGCCCGCCGTAGTCGAATCCAAACTCGTCGATCATCATCACCGGCTGCGGATTCCCGCCATAGTCCTGCCCTGTCAGGCTATCCACCGCTTTATCGAGGGGCGAGCGCAGCAGGTCGAACCAGGTATGGCCGAGCCCCGACACCACACCTCGCGACTGCCAGTACTTCCAGTCGGTGGCACCGACCGGGCCGACCAATGTCGCCGAGTGCAGTTGCTTCGGATCGAAATCTTTGGAGGGGCTGAAAGTGAAGGCGATCACCTTGTCCAGCCCCAAGACCTTGGTCGGCGGGTTCTGTGCCTTGAGAAAACAAACAGCCACCGCCCCGCCGAGCGCAGCCGCCACGAGCCCACCCACGATGATTCGATGAACTGAGGACAGTCTTGAATTCATAAGCCTCGCGTGCCACACCCCACTGAATCGAGGTTTCATTGTGACGCTGCAATACAGGAATGTCTACAGGGGTCGGTGTCATGCCGTCCACCATGAGGCCGGACTCGTGGTAGCATGGGCATTGCACGCGTCGTGCGGGGGTGGCGGAACTGGTAGACGCAAGGGACTTAAAATCCCTCGGTCCGCAAGGACTGTGCGGGTTCGATTCCCGCCCTCCGCACCATTCTTTTCCAGATGTGCAATCGATCCCGCGAGTACCGTTGATGACAGAAAAAAACCTATTGGTCCCTGAGTTGTACGACGGGTTGCTTCAGGGAGTCGTGCATCTGCTTGAAGAAGCGCGAAGGACCTCGGCGCGATCGGTCAACACTATTATGACCGCTGCCTACTGGCAGATCGGACGCCGGATCGTCGAGCGTGAGCAAGAGGGTAGGAGGCGCGCAGGTTACGGAGAGGCGCTGATCGAGCGGCTGGCGGTTGATCTCACGACCAGGTTCGGGAGGGGGTTCTCGCGCCGTAATCTCTTCCAAATGCGCGAGTTCTATGCCGCTTGGCCAATTGTGCAGACACCGCCTGCACAATTGGAGGGTGTTGCCACACCACAAGAATCGGCAAAAATGCAGACATCGTCCGCAAAATTGGGCGCGAGAACGGTTGGCGGTGTGAAACAGGGGAAAGGTCAGACACTGCCTGACGAATCTGGGGCAGGAACGCTTCACGGGGTGCAATCCCAAAAAAGCCAGACGCTGTCTGGCGAATTGGAGGCTGGCTCGGCTGCGGGAAATTTCCAGACGATGCCTGGAAAATCGAGCCCTCCTGAAATTGGCGCATTCCCCAAATTTCCCCTCCCGTGGTCCCATTACGTTCGCCTGCTCTCGGTTAAAGATGCCCAAGCGCGGGCATTCTATGAAGCGGAGGCTCTGCGCGGGGGCTGGTCGGTCCGCCAACTCGACCGTCAGATTTCAACCCTGTTTTATGAACGCACCGCGCTCTCTCGAGATAAGGCTGCCATGCTGCGCAAGGGGCAGCGCGAACGGCCGGGCGACGAGACCACGCCTGAGGAGGAAATAAAAGATCCGCTCGTGCTTGAGTTTCTGGGTTTGAAGGACGAGTATTCGGAAGCCGCGCTGGAAGAGGCGCTCATTCTTCATCTCGAGCAATTCCTGCTCGAACTCGGCAATGATTTCGCCTTTGTCGCCCGCCAGAAGCGCCTACGCGTCGGGGACGAATGGTACCGCATCGACTTGGTATTCTTTCACCGCCGCTTGAAATGCCTCATTCTCATCGATCTCAAGACCGGAAAATTCACGCACGCCGACGCGGGTCAGATGAATCTGTATCTCAATTTTGCCCGCGAGCATTGGACACACACCGGAGAGAACCCGCCCGTGGGACTTATTCTCTGCGCCAAGGGGGATGAAGCCGTTGCGCATTACGCCCTCGGAAACCTGCGCAATAAAGTGCTGGCGGGTGAATACCGGCTGGCACTGCCGGCGGAGAAACAACTCGTCGCGGAAGTTGAACGGACCCAAAAGGCGCTCGAAGCGTTCTACCGGCGCCGCAAAACGCAATGATCGCATCACGGCTGGAATACCAGCCGCACACCTTGTTCCGGACTGTTCCAGTGGGCATCGATATTTTGCAGGGGCGCGATCCGGGTGTTGAACTGGAAGGGCTCGTTTGCGGCCGCGTCGAAGAACTCGCCCAAGGCGTGCCAAATCTGTTCGAACGACGCGCTGCCGAAGCCGCTACCAAGAAGTTCGAGCTTGGAACTGCGCAGGGTTGCCGCAGGCAGTGAGATCAAATGGCCCGCACTTTCACCAATCTGAATAAAGCGGACGGGTGAAGTGGCGATTTTGAGCCCCTTTTGAGAAATTGCTTCCAACACGCTTTCTGCCGGATGACCCCAGAGATAGTCGAGCACAACGTCTACTCCCGCTTCCGCCCACTCGCGGCGAAAAGCCGACACCAGAGCCTCATGCTCCTGAAGGAGTGAAACGGTCGCGTCCGCTCCCAGTTCTCGCACTTTTTCCAGCGCTTGGGGATTGCGGCCAGCGGCAATCACGCGCCGCGCGCCCAGACGTTTGGCGATTTGCACTGCAAGCTGCCCAGCAACGCCCGTTGCGCCAAGGATCGCTACGCTTTCTCCCGCGACAAACTTTGCCCGCACCTTAAGTGCGACCCAGGAAGACATGGCCGGGTTGGCAATTCCCGCGGCCGCCGGTGCCCGCTCGGCAAAAGTGCCGAATGGTTTTCGCGAGATACCAAAGTAAACGCGTGTGCCGTCCTCCAACCGCCCCACGCCGTCGACTCCGGGAACGAACGGAAGTTCTCCGGGGCTGGCATAGTGAGTCCCGCTCGCTATCGCCTTCACAACCGGGTGGACACCTGCGACGGTTACGTGCACAATCTTTTCACCTTCGGCAGCCACGGGCTCTGCAAAAGCGCAGTAGCGTGGGGGCGCATCAAAGGCACTTACGACCGCTGCATTCATGGCGTATCCTCCCTTCGAGGTCATTTATTTGAGGTCATTAAATACTCTAACATCATCAATGAGAATTTTGAAAACGTAGCGCAGGGCCTGCTCTCCGGCCCTGCGGCTCTTCCATCGGCACGGTTTCTTTACCCCACCGCCGACGTAATCTGCCTCGTGCTTAGAGTGCGTTACCTCTAATATGAATTGCGAATCGAACGAAGCCGTCCGATGCATCTGGGCGCGACGTTTTCCTCACAGCCAAAGGGGACGGCTGGAATAGAACGTCACAGGCTTGTCGGGATGCTTCTTGCGAAAGGCTTGGAACTGGCGGAGGATCGCCTGGTGGCGGCGTTCGGAAGTTTGAATGGTTTTGTGAGGCATGACGATGAGCTCGCGTTCCACCTCCTTGACGTTTTTCGTGGAGAGCCGCCAATCGCATTTCACCAGAGTGCGAAGGTCGGCGACGCCGTAACCAACGACGCGCGCTGAGCCGTCAACGTAGGGGTCTACGTAACTCATTACCAGATGCCGTATGGTGCGGAAAACTGGTTTGCGTCCGTGCAGCCCCGCGTCGCGAGAGCGAGCGATGGTTCCCCAGCGCCCGCGCTTGCGAAAGAGAAACAGCACGTGGTCAAGTTGGTCCTGGGATTCCAAGTCCAGCAGCAGCGGGGGGTAACCGTGCTGCTCCATGATGGTCGCCGCGCTGAGCGCGCCCTCAAGGCAGTGAGCGCTTCCGTGGCGTACGACGCCGCGAAACGTCCGCAGCGTTTCCCCACTCTTTTCCCAGTTGTAAGGAAGCCGGCGGAGATACTCCTGAACCTGCCTGGGCGTGCGGCAGCGCTCGATGACCCTCCACTCCGACGGGCGGAAGGCTTGCTTTCCCGGCGCCGCAGAGGGAGGAAACTTATGGGCGACGTCAAAACTCGAGGGAATCGGAAACTGATCGGATGATCGGGTGATCCGGTGATCGGGTGAATATGAACCCACCGGTTTCAGATTTGCCTTTTGCTCCCCGGATCTCCCGATCATCTGATCTCCCGATCCCAATTACTTGCCCCATCGGTCGTACCAAAGTTGAAAACTGAACAGCGTCCAGAGGGCCTTGCGGTTATCGACCTTGCCCGACCAATGCTCGTTGAGCAATCTACGCACGAAAGCGACGTTGAACATTCCCTGTTGCCACAACTTGTCCTCATTCAGAGTTTCGTCCAGCAGTGGTCGCAATTCGTTCCGCATCCAACTGGCAATGGGAACGGAGAACCCCCGCTTTTGCCGGTACACAATTTCACGTGGCAGCCATCGCTCGACCGCCTTTTTCAGGAGGTATTTGAGCTGGAAGCCATGTACTTTGAGCTCGCTGGGCAGCCCTTCAGCAAATTCAATCAGGCGGTGATCGAGAAAGGGCGTTCTCATCTCCAGCGAGCACGCCATGCTGGCGCGATCGACCTTCACCAATAGGTTGTCCTGGAGGTACAAACGAAAATCCAGGTAGAGCATTTCGGAGACGGTCTCATCAAAGCGCGCGCCCTCCAACACCCGATCTAGCGGGGAGTAGATTTCGCTCGTGGGCGGCTGAGGTCCCGCCCAGTCCGGCGAGAATAGCTGGTCGAGCTCCGTAGGGCTGAACATGCCAAACCAGATGTGGTGGCGCTCTGCCGGATTTTTCTCCGCGTGGCTCAGGAACCGGCGCAGGAAAAGGCCCTTGGGAACCGCCGTCGAGGACACGGGCAGAAAGCGCTGAAGCCGGCCGAAGAACTGCCTGCGGACCCAACCGGGCAGTTTCAGGTAATACTCCGCAAGCCGAGCTCCCATGTATGTGGGGTAGCCGCCGAAAAGCTCGTCGCTACCCTCGCCACTGAGCGCAACCTTGATGTGTTCTCGCGCAAAACGCGAAATCATATAAGTTGGGATGACGGCCGGATCGGCCACAGGCTCATCCAAATATTCGGTCAGCATCATCAAGGCCTGGTACATGGTGGCCTTGTCGGCGTTCAATACGTGATGCTGGGTTTGGAAGCGCTTCGCCACGAGTGTCGAGTAGGGCTCCTCGTTGAAGGTTTTCTCCGGGAAATTCACGGAGAACGAATTGACGTTTCCCGGGCTCAGCTCGCTCATGATAGCGACGATAGTGGATGAATCCACGCCGCCGCTCAGGAAGACGCCCAGGGGGACATCGCTCACAAGTCGTGATTCCGCCGCTTGCCTCAGATGCACAGCGAGTTCTTCCACCAAATCGCGTTCCTGGCGAGGCGTCACCGGCAACTTCCACGGCGGACGTAAGTATTCCTCCGGGCGCCAGTAAGCGTCGATGGAAATGTTGCCGCCCTCAACCACCATGCGATGGGCCGCGGGAAGCTTCTTGATGTCGGCATAAACGCTGCGGGGGCTGGGGAAATGGCCGTAGAAAAAATACTGAGTGAGTGCGACGGGATCGATCGCGCGGCTTATCCCTGGGTACTCGAGCAGTGCCTTGATCTCCGATCCGAAAACCAGCGTTTCGCCGTCGCGCCAATAGTAAAGAGGCTTCTCGCCGGCGCGGTCGCGGGCCAAAAGCAAGCGCTGGGCGCGATCATCCCACAAGGCGATGGCGAACATGCCGTTCAATTCGCGCAGGCAGTCCGGGCCTTGTTCCTCGTAGAGGTGAATGATGGCTTCGCCGTCGGAATGAGTCTTGAAATAATGACCGCGGTCAAGCAAGCCCTGGCACAATTCGCGGTAGTTGTAAATCTCGCCGTTGAAAACCAACGTGATGTCGCCGGCTTCGTTCGAGAGCGGCTGGTCGCCGGTTTGAAGGTCGATGATGCTCAGCCGCCTGATGGCCAACGCGATGTGCGGCAACTGAAATTTTCCGCCGCTGTCAGGCCCGCGGTGGAAAATGCGCGCCGCCATTGGATCGATGCGCTCACCATGGTCCAGGGGGTGAAGCTGTAAATTGAAAATTCCGCAAATTCCACACATAGGAGAGTAAGGAACAGATTACACAGAACAGGTTATAGGAAACAGGGAACAGAAGGGTAGTCCTAATCTCTAACTCGATGCGAGCGAACGCTTACGGGTGAAATGGCGCGACGACGTGTGTCGCCGTGTCTTCCGGCCGTCTGGCATTGGCCGGCGGAACCTCCCAAATCGAGATGTCCGGCTCACTCCAGAGCGGGTCGATGCGCCCGACGTTACGCCAAAGGTCTTCTACCAGAGGGTTCGGGATCATCACTAAAATGGGCCGCGAGTTCGTTTTCGTCAAGGCGCGAAATTCCGGCAGCGTGACCAGCACTCCCTCTCCCGCTCGGCTTCCCGCCATGCGCCGGGCCTTGGCCTGATAGGCCACTTCATAGTTGCTGGTCATCTCCCCCCATTCGATCGAAAGCAAACCCACCCTGCGCCGCAAATAGAAGGGCAGGCTGGGACGAAAGTAATAGTAGCCGAAAATCGGCGAGTCTCGCTCCGAGCTGGCAAGAATGGTGGCCGCCAAACGGCGGCTGGAATCGTGTTCGGCGAGCAACCTCCATGGCGTATACCAGCGCAGGGCGAGAATTGGGACAATCGCAGCTGCCAGGGCAAATGTGGCGACTGCTACCGTCCGCCCGCGCAAATGCGCCGCAAGCCTTCGGCCGAGAAACCCCAGCGCGGCGAGGATCAACCCCGTGTAGAGCAACGACGGCTTGATAAGTTCCAACACATTGGGTGGGAGTTTCTTGGCCAGGCGCACCTGAACGGTGGCATAAAGCCAGGACTGCGACGTGGCCGCCACCACGACGCCGATCCCCAGCAATAGGGCAAATCCCGCCGTGAGCCAATCCGGTGGGCGCGCCGGCTTGTCCTGGCCCGCGTCCCGCCAGACCGACCCGATGAGGACACTCAGCGGAACGATCGCTGGCAGAAAATAGGTGGGAAGCTTGGAATGCGAAATCGTGAAGAAGCAGAATATCCATGCCGCCCAACAAAGCAAGAACAGGATGGGCCGGCCCGCCTCCTGTTTCAGTTCCCGCCAGCGGCGCAGACGATTCCAACCGGCGAGAAGCAGGAAGAAGCTCCAAGGGAAGAAGCCGCCGAGGAGCACGGGGAAATAATAGAGAATCCCGCCTCCCCGGCGCGCCGCCCCGGTGGAGAAGCGCTTCAAACTTTCGTTCCAAAAAGCGTAGCGGGGGAAATCCGGATTGCGCAGAGAGACGGCGATGAACCACGGCAGGGCGACCGCGAGAAAAATCAGAAGTCCCCATCCCCATCGTAAGCGCAACCATTCACGCCAGCGGCCGCGCACGGCCTCATAAATCAAAATCGCAATCACCGGGATCAGAATCCCGACGAAGCCTTTGGTGATAACCGCCACACCCATGGCCGCGAACATCAAGGCATCGAACCGCGCCGCGAGGAAATTGTTTTCTTCGGCGAGCCAAAACGCGACCATCGCCGCGGTCACAAAAAAGGTGAGCGTCATATCGAAAATGACTTCTCGAGCGAGTGCCAGGGCCAGGGGGCACGTGGCAAAAACGATTCCTGCCCGCAGTCCCGCCGAATCCCCGAACATTCGGCGCGCCAGGAACCAGACCAACAACATGGTCGCCACACCCATCAGCGCTGAAGGAAAGCGCGCGGCGCCTTCGGACACGCCAAAGGTTTTCAGGGAAGCGGCGACCATCCAGAAGTAGACGGCGGGCTTGTCGAGGACAACAAAGCCGTTGAAGTGCGGGGTGATCCAATCTCCCGAGACCAGTATCTCACGCCCCACCTCGGCGTTCCGGCCCTCGTCAGGTTCGATTAAAGGAAGCCTCCCTAATCCCGCGAAGAACAACACGGCCGCCGTGAAGAGCAGCAGTCCAAGCGAGAGTGCGAGAGTTGTGCGAGGGGTGGGGTGGGATTCCGTGGGGGTCACGGCTTTCGGGTCATCCGATGATCGTGTGCTCGGAGGGTTGGTAGTCACCCGGTCAGCCAATCATCAGACTTTACCAACCTCCTGTCTCTTGAGGTTGCTCGGGGCTGGCGCTTCCACGACTTCCAAAACGCCGTCGTAGGCAATCCAGTTTTTCTTCATCCAGCGTACGGCCCACACGTCCGCCAGACCCTTCTTCAATCTCCGCCATGTATCGTACTTGGTTTTACCAGCGTGGCGGGGGTGATGACCGACGGGCACCTGGGTCACGCGGTATCCGCGCATCTTCATCAGCGTGGGAAGGAACCGGTGCATTCCGTTGTAAAGCTCCAGCCGCTCCACGCACTCGCGCCGGTACGCCTTGAGCGTGCAGCCGGTATCCACAATATCGTCGCCCGTCATCCAATTGCGAAAGCCGTTGGCGATGCGCGACGACCGGCGCTTCCACCAGGTGTCTTGCCGGCGCGCGCGGATGCCGCACACAACATCCCAGTCGGCGAGCATGTGGGCGAGGCGGGGAATTTCCGCCGGATCATTTTGCAAGTCGCCGTCGAGAGTCACGACAGCCGCACCCTTCGCTAAATGAAATCCCGCTTCCATGGCCGCGGTTTGACCCAGATTGCGCCGGAAGCGAGCGATGCGAATTCGCGGATCGCCGCTCTGCGCGCGCTTCAGAAGCTCGAACGTCCGGTCCCTGCTGCCATCGTCGACGAAGAGGAACTCCGCCTCTCCAGTCCAGTCTTTGAGCGCGGATTGAAGCTGCTCGACGAGTGGCGCAATATTCTCCTCCTCGTTATAAACAGGAACCACGACGCTCAGCCAAACGCTTTCCACTTGCCTCCTTCTGGATGTTCAATCTTGCCGTCACCGTGCCCCAGCAAGCGATCATCGTTCGGCGCAATGGCAGTCGTGCGCATCGAAGCGGACCCACACTGGGGGATAGCCATCGCCGCCAATTCGGTGTAATTTTAACATGCTTGCGATGCCTGACCGCGATTTTCGCGGAGGCTGGGACTCGGCACCCATATAAGCCTCTCGGCGCATCGTGACTGGAAAAGCAATTCGGGGTGGAGCGACAAAATGTCGGTTGCCGGTGCCTCACGATCGACTTCCACATTTTCAAGACGACCTTCGGGGTGTTTTGCCAGTGTAGCGTGCGTTCAGGCGCGAGTCATCGCCAACGTGCATCCTAACCCTAGGGGTTTGAATCAAAAAAGCGTAGGTGGGTAGGTTTCCCGCGAGGGAGGGGGATTATGCAGAGGTCGCGAACCCGGCTGGCAATCGTGGTGGTTTCGGGAGTCATCCTTCTTGGAGCCTGCAACATTTTCAGGTCAGCCGACGACAAGGGGATCACCACCAACATCCAGGCAAAGCTTTTCAACGACCCCGTTTTGAAGACGCGCGACATCCACGTTGCTTCGGGCAATGGTATCGTCACGGTTTCAGGAGCGGTGGGCACGGATTTGGAGAAGGCCGCCGTGGAGAGGATCGCCGCGCAGGAAAAGGGCGTTAGGAATGTTGTGGATTTGCTCAGCGTGACCCCCCAGTCCGCTGGGCCTACCCCGGGAGAAATTCAGACCGCGGAGACCACGCCGCCGCCCGCGCCCGTAACGCATCGTGCCCCGCCGCACAAGAAACCCGCGCCGGAGAAGCCGCGCCACACTCATCACACACAGGCCGCAAGTGACAGTAATAAAGAAGACAAGGCCACGGCGGAGTTGCAGGCTTACACGAGCTCCGTTGCACCCGCTGCCGCCGTCAATCCCACTCCCACACCGGCGCCCGCTGCGCCTGCACCCGCGGCTGCGGCCCCCACACCGGTGGCCGCCGCGCCCGCTCCTCCACCTCCGGCGTCAAAGCCGGTCCCCAAGCCGCAGGAGCACGTCACGATTCCCGCGGGCATAGTACTTACCATTCGCATGATTGACAACATCGATTCCAGCCGCAACCAGGCAGGTGAGGAGTTCGCAGCCACCCTCGATGTCCCGATCACTGTAGACGACCATGTTGTGGCTGCCCGCGGTGGTGACGCGCGCGTACGCTTGGTTCAGGCCCAAAGCGCGGGGCACATCAGCGGCCAATCCTCGTTGCAGCTTGAGCTGGTTGCGGTAACGATGAACGGCGTCTCCTATCCCACCAAGAGCGGTTATTACGAACAGCACGGAGGCTCGCGGGGAACGCGTAGCGCGGAAACTATCGGAGGCGGCGCGGTCCTGGGTGCGCTGATTGGCGGCATCCTCGGGCACGGCCGGGGCGCGGCAATCGGATCGGTCGCGGGAGCGGGAGCGGGCACGGCTGTGCAGGTTTCCACCAAAGGCCAGCAGGTGAAAGTTCCCGCCGAGACGAAGCTCGACTTCACTCTCAAGGATCCCGTCGACGTTGCCGTGGGTGGAGGCGCATGACCTCGCGGGGTATTTCGGTGTTCGTCTCGCGGTAGTCGAGGAGTGCCCCCTCTTCGAGTGCAATATTCGATCGAATTTTTTCCTGCCCGATCGTTCCGCCCGTACGGTATTGTGGATAATCCGAAAACGCCCCCTAATGCCCGCTTCTGAGTGGAAGCGGGGGCCTCCACGAAGTCGGCATCGGCTTTTCGATTCCCGGCTCTCGCCAGCGACTTCTTGTCCGACCTAGTTTTCTTCCGTGACCTTTTGCCCGCTTGCGGTCATCCCAACCTCCGGCTTACAATGCCTTGCTCGGCCATAACGCAGACAATACCCTTAGATTTCAGTGCTTTAAGCCGAATCTTGGCTTCGCGGTCGTCAATCCAAGTGCTGTGCAACCAAATGAGGCTTAGCATTACGAAGTTAAGATGGGCTCACGTAAAGGCATGAACGTACAACCCCAATCCGATCAAGGCGATACGGCGGGATCACGACTCTATACCCACGTGAGGCAGGTGATTACCGGCCGCATGCCGGCGCTGGACGGCATGCGCGGCGCCGGCATGGTGGTGGTCTTAGTTGTCCATTTTTCCTGGACCCCCTTCGGTCTCCCGGGTTTGGGGGGACGGCTTATTTCCACGATCATCCCCGCCGGGTGGATTGCCATGGCGTCGTTCTTCGTACTTTCGGGGTTTCTGATCACCGGGATTCTTCTTGACAGCAAGGGGGCGGAAAACTACTTTTCGTCGTTTTATGCCCGGCGCGCCCTGCGGATCTTGCCCTTATATTACGGATCTCTCTTCGTCGGGTTCATTCTGTTTCCACTTCTAGGAAAGCTGGGCCTCCCGTATTTTCCCAAGGAGTTCTTCTCGGGTCAGCTCTGGTACTGGTGTTACGTCGGCAACCTGGTTTGGATGCGCCTGCACGCCGCCCCCTATTTCGACCACTTCTGGTCGCTCGCCGTAGAGGAGCAGTTCTACTTCGTCTGGCCGCTCATTATCTATATGACTCGCCGGCGCACTCTGGCCAAGATCTGCATCGCCTTGGTGGTGATTGCGCCGATCCTTCGGATCCTGCTTTACCTCAGAGGAGTGAACCCGGAAGGGATTTATCGCTTAACGACCTCTCATATCGACGCCCTGGGCCTGGGAGCGCTGGCCGCATTGATCGTTCGCGATGAAAATTGGACGCGCCGCTTGGTTCCCCGCCTGAACTATTTCATCTATCCGTCCATGGCCATTTTCTGCATCATGTGCGTCGCCATGGGTTCTTTCGACTACGAGGGCCCAGCGTTTGTCTACGGAGCTTCCTGGGTGGCGATTTTCTTTACCGGACTCGTGCTCCACCTGGTTGCGACCACCGGCACGGATTCGCGATTGCAGCGTTTCCTGCAATGGGGCTGGCTGCAGTCCTGTGGAAAGTACAGCTACGCGATCTACGTGCTCCATTTCCCTCTGACAATCTATTATTTCGGCACCGTCCTGCCCCGCTTCATGGACTATCTCCGCCAAACGGGTCTGAGGGATTGGTTCCACCATCGAAGCATGTTCGACAACGGGATCCTCATGACGGTGTATCTTATTCATATCTTTGTGCTTTGCCTGATTTTCTTTGGCCTGGGGAAGCTTTCCTGGTGGGCGTTTGAGGGCCCCATCAACGACCGGAAAAAGTACTTCAAACCGCGCTGGCGAAGCAGTATGCCCAAGCCCAGAGAAGCCTGAAAGTTCCCGAAGGTAAGCCCTCCATCAAAGGCCACTCCGGCTGGCGGAGACGCGCTGTTTTTGGGGTCCATCATGATGGGCTGACGGCTCGTGAAGCCTCACACAAATCTACTATGGCTCGCGAGGCGGAGCCGACACGTGCTTTGAGATCGCGTACCCGGGAGGTACCTTTCGTTGCACATCGCTCGCTGCATGAGATACGATCGCCATCATTGCCAGGTTTGATTGACCGCAATGGGCGTGGCTCCAGAGGAATTCCCATTATGCCAAAACAGTTGCCCGATGATACCTGGGAAAACCTCTTCTACCCTCCATCCGATTACAAGTATTTCGAGGATTGTGCGCAGCATGATTTCGAGCCGACCGCCCTTGAATTTTCCTGGGTGAACGCCTGGTGGCTGGCCGATGCAGCGCTGTTGGCTTATGTGAAGAACTGGGATGCGGTCAAAGGGAATCTCGAAGCCGCCGGGCTCGATAAGGATTTCACGCCGATCGGGGATGATCCGGCGAAGAGTACAAAGGGGTATTTCGTCGCGAGGTCAGGGCAGCCTCCCTTTGCCATCTTGGCCTTCCGCGGAACAGATAAAGACGATCCTAGAAATCTCCACACCGATGAAAACGCTCTGCCTGCATCCCGAGACGGTTATATCGTGCACACGGGATTCGTGGAAGCTCTTGATCAGGTTTGGGACGAAGTTACGCGAGCAATAGAAAGTTTTCTTCACACTCATCCCGGAGCGCCGATCTACTTCACTGGGCACAGTCTTGGCGCGGCGCTTGCAACCATTGCTGTGGCTCGATTCAAGGGAACGAAGTGCGCTTTGTACACGATCGGGTCACCCAGGGTCGGTGACGATCGCTTCGTAAGGGCCGTGCTTGACAAAACCCAACTGGTATTTCGATTCGTCAATTGCCAGGACATCGTGACCCTGATTCCTCCAGAGGTTCCTCTGGAGCACTTTTTTCGGCACGTGGGAGTAGAGAAGTATATTGACCGCCATGGAAAGGTGCACGACCATCCATCGGAAATAGTAAAAGCCCTCGACGTCGTTCCGGGCGCGATTGAGCATGACGGACTTGCCGTGCTGGAAGAGATCAAACACCCTCATGAATTTCTCATCCGCTGCCGCAACGCGCCCACCGGACTCCAACCTCCATTCATTGTGGGCAACCACACTCCTGCCCGATATCCGATCCGGATTTGGAATTACTACACGCGTGCCTGAAGACAAGAGCGGGCCTGGGCTCGCCACTGCGCGTGGAAGGTTACGACTAATACCTGAAGTCGGTCGAGCGCCTGATGCGCGCCCTGAAGGCGTAGCGCAGGGCCCGCTCTCCGGCCCTGCGGCTCTTCCGGCGGCAAGGCCACGATCAAGGGCCGTGCCACGGCCGGCCCGGCCACCAGGGCTTACAGGCTTTCGCCCTTGGCGAGCTGACCTGATGGCCGGAAGGTCTTCGGATACGGTCCCTCAGCGCAGATTTTGAAGGTGCCGAAATCCTTGTACCATTCACCCTCGGGTACCCGCGGATGGGATTCCACCCAGACTCGAAGCTTGTCAAGGTCGGCGATGCTAACCCGGCGGTCGCGCATTCTCTCCATAAGATGTTGGCGGATTGCGGGCGGGAGTTTGTTCCAGGTTTCGAGGTGGGCCATTAGTCGCCAAAAACCATGCGGCCCAGATCGTCCCCGAGGCGAGCAACGTCCTTGGGATCGGTTGCCGCGCGGTAACGCTCGGCGAGTGCAAAGAACTCGCGCTGTTTGCGCTTCTGGGCCTCGATCCCCTCTTCCACCAGTTCCACGATGATCCGATTAGCACTGAGGCGCCGCTGCTTCGCCAGGCTGCGGACTTGCCGGGCCGTGTCGGCCGGAAGGCCTACGGTCTGGCGAACAACTTTGTTAGAAGCAGGAATAGCACCATTATACACCAGAATGGTGAAGTGCGTTCTTCCGCGCTTCGGAGCCCATGGCACAAGGCGTAGCGCAGGGCCCGCTCTCCGGTCCTGCGGCTCTTGCCGGATTGTTGCCGCGCAACAAAAAAGCAATCCGAATTCCCGGCTGGCTTGGCAGCAAACAGAACGGAAACCCTCCTAAATCCGCGCCGCAAAAACCGCCGGGCCGAGGAAAAGCCGCCCCGATGAATCGGGGCGCTACGTCCGATGGATTCTTGTTGATGGGAAATCCGGGACGTCTTGACCATCGACTGTCGACTGTCAACTGTAAACCTGCGTGCCAGTCCACAGTCGATAGCTTACAGCTCACAGTAAGAATCGACGACGCCGTCACTGTAAACTGTCAACTATCAACTGTAAACTGCACTCCCGTATGCTGGCGCACCTCACCCCGATTCAATCAACCCCCGCAGCAGGTCGAGTCGGCCGGTGCGGTTGAAGTCGACGGCGGCGCGGCCGAGCCGGACTGCCTGTTGCGTCTCGCCCTCCAGGTCCTGGTCATGACCTTCTTCTTCGAGGCCAACGAAAATCGGCACGCCGGTCCCAACCCGTTCGTGGACGGAGCAGACCGCATCGGCCAGCGCCGCGAGCGAGGGCCGCGGATGGTCCGGGAACCGCGCGTGGCTCCGCTTGCTTGGGTAATAGGGATGAAGGTTCAGATCAAGCGGAACGCCGTACCGTTCAGCCAACTCCTGAGAGTAGAGGGCCGTCTCGACGGCATCCCGCACCGTGCTTTCCGCCGTCGTGCCCGGCCCTCCGACGATCACGTTGGCGGCCAATCCCGGCAAGGCCGCGTTACTTCCATCGGAGGTCACGGCTTGGCGCACGGTGGAAATCGCCCGCACCGCGCGCTCGATCGCCCGGCGCGGCATCTGCTTGCGGAGCAATTGGTTGCGGAGCCTGTCATCCGCGGATTCGATCCCGATAATCACCCGCACCGCGCGTCCGGGCCCCAAATCCGCGGCGAGCCGCGTCACCGATTCCGCCGTCACGAATGCCTCGCGCGACTCCACCGACACGACGCGCAATTCCGGCAGCGACCGCGCGAAGGCCAGGGCGGCGGTCAGGACTTCGGGCGCCAACTCCAATCGATTGAGCACCGATCCGGAGTTGTACACCACAAGGTGTGCCACCTCTGGCCAGATCGCGGAATAGTGCTCTTGCAGCCACCGCAGTCTCGCCAGGTTCATTGCGGCATCGAATTGGCGCCCCTCTCCCAGCCCAATATCGCAGTGATAACAAAGGTTCTTCGCCGCGTACGGACAAATCCCTGAAGGCGCCTCGTTCCCCAACACGATCGCCAGGCGAAGACCTCGGCGATCATAAACAGGTTTAAACAGACTCTCCGCAGGGGGCTGAATGGAGAGGCCCACATGACTGCCCTGCGCCGTTTCTTTTGTCATGAATGGAACCTCGGAGCGCGCCAATTCGTTTTCCAAATTGGGAAGAGTATCACGAAGTCGTAGCGGCGAGCTTACGTCGAGCTTGTGCAAATAATGTCCCGACCAGCGAGTGATGGCCTGCGGCTTCGCCGCTTGCTCTGCGGAAAGGCTCGGCCTTTCCGTTGCGGGACGCGACCGATAAACCCGGTCCGCGCCGCCTGCCCCGACGAATCGGGGCGGGTGGCGCGGACGGCGGAGAAAATGCCTGCGATGGGCCGGAAAGGCCGAGCCTTTCCGCAGAGCAGGGGGCGAAGCCCGGTCGAACAATTTGATCGCTCGCTATTTTGGACAGCGGCGAGTTCATCCGTCAGCCGACGGACCATCGGGCGGTGGAAAATCCGCCGCAACAACAAGCCGACACGATGTCCGACAGCCAACTAGCCTTAACAGGTGAGCTTGACTTTGGACCGCAACTATCATACTTTGCAAGCGATGATGGCCAGTCAATAGACCCTGAACATGTGAGATTCGCACCATCTCTTCTGCAAGCGAGCGCAATCGGCGGAGCCCCTCATGGAAAAGAAATGGTACAACTTCATCATCTCGGTCGACAACCCTGCGGAAGGCAGTGCGGAAGAAGAGGGCAACAAAGCATCCGGTAAGGCGCCCTCCACTGCTTCCCCGAGCGCCGCTCAAACCGTGGCGGAAATCGCCGCGTCGGCTAACATCAATCCCACTTTCAAAGCTCCGGTGAGCAACCCCACCTCGTTTGACGAGATTTACCACGCCGCGGAGATTGTCGATCCCAGCCACGGGTACACGATTCTGAAAGTGGCGGACATGCTCCAGAGCGAATATATACGCACCCTCGCGCCGACGGTGAAGCGCAGTTCCATTCTGCTGGCCTTGGAGGCCGCGGGCGTGAAGATTCAGGGAGTCATCGAGGATGCGGTGCGCCGGGACCGCGCTCTGGATACCTACGAGCACGTGCAGGAAAAAGCGCTGCACGAGCTCGAAAACCAGAAGCTCGAGGAGAACCGCCAAGTCCAGGCGGAGCTCGACCGGATCGCCGCCGAGCACCAGGCAAAAATCCAGAAGAACAACGATGATGTCGCCAAGGAGAAAGAGCGCTTCTATGGGTGGCGGCTGAAGAAGCAACAGGAAGAACAGAAGATTCACGACGCGGTCCAATACTTCGTAACCGAAAACCCCATCACCACCAGCGCGCCGCCAGCCGAGCCGCCCGCCGCGCCCAAGCCGAAGGGAAGTTAGCGAGAGAAGAGAGAGGTGTCCTTATGTGGCAACGTCTGTCACGCATGATGCGTTCGTTCGTCGGCTTCTTCATATCCGCCGCCGAGAATCCCGAAATCATCCTGGAGCAGAACATCCGCGATATGAACGACCAGGTTCCGCGGATGAATGAAAGCATCGCCATGGTCAAGGCGAACGTGACGCTTCTGGAGAAAGAGGAAGCCCGGTACAAGACCGAGGTGAGTGATCTGACGGCGAAGGTCAGGGCGGCGATCCAGGGCAATCGCGACGACCTGGCAGGAAGCTTCGCGATGCAGCTCGAACAGGTCCGTGGCGCCCTGGCGCGTAACCAGGGTCAACTGACCACCGCGCGCGCGGCTTTCGACAAAGCGATGATGGTGAAGCAAGCCTTCCTGCGCGAAAAGGAACGAAAGACCCAGGAGGCGCTCAACGCCATTCGCGACTATCACCGCGGCCAATGGCAGAAGAAAGTCGCCGACGCCATGGAGCAGTTCCAGGTGGCGGGCATTAGCCAGACCCACGACGAGATGGTCCGCAAGATCGAAGAACAAACGGCCGTCAACGAAGCCCGCATGGATATGGCGCTGGGGAACGTCGACCAGCAGAAATTCAAGATCGAGGAAGAAGCCGAAAAGATGCGCGCCGATGAATTGGTGAAACAATTCAAGGTTGAAATGGGCTTGGTGGCGCCGGAACCCGCGGCTCCGACCGCGGAAAAGACTATCGGCGGGAAAGAAGCACAGAAGACCTCTTGAGGCAATCGTGAACCGTGCGGGTCGGAGGGAACCGTTGTCCTGGTCCCGGGGTCCCCAAGGGACCCAATATCAATAGCCGTAGGTGAAACCTACGGTAGACGAATGCCAAAACCATTTGCCAACCCCGAAGGGGTTGAAGAT
>CAZCVY010000038.1:0-6411 GCA_964501985.1 uncultured Acidobacteriota bacterium
ACGAACATTACAACGAAGCAGCGCGCTTCTGGGCGCACATCTTTGGCATCAACTTCGCCATGGGCGTGGTGACGGGAATCCCTATGGAGTTCCAGTTCGGCACCAATTGGGCGCAGTTCTCGCGGGCCGCGGGCGGGGTGATTGGACAGACGCTCGCCATGGAGGGCGTCTTCTCGTTCTTCCTGGAATCGAGTTTCCTCGGGCTCTATCTCTATGGCGAGAAACGCCTTGGTCCGAAGGGCCATTGGTGGGCCGCCTTTCTGGTTTTCCTCGGCTCGTGGATGTCTGGCTATCTCATCGTTGCTACCGATGCATGGATGCAATATCCGGTGGCTTATCATCTTGGCCAACACGGCGAAATCATGCTGTCGAGTTTTTGGGGGCTGCTCTTGAATCCGTGGGCGCTGTGGCAATACGCGCACAACATGAGCGGTGCGGTCATTACCGGGGCGTTCGTCATGGCCGCCATTGGCGCATTCTATCTGCTCACAAAACAATTCCCGACCCACGCGAAAAGCTTCGTGCGGGTGGGCGTCATCACCGGCCTTGTGGCCACGCTTTTGCAGATTATGCCGACTGGCGACGCGCAGGGCCGCATGTTGGCGAACCACCAACCGGCAACCCTGGCCGCGATGGAAGGCATGTTTCAGACCCAGCGCGGGGCGCCGATTGCCCTGGTTGGACAGCCGGACTTGCAGAATCGGCGCCTGGATAATCCCTTGGTGGTGCCGCGCGTGCTCAGCTTTCTCACCTATCGCCGGTGGATGTCGGAAGTGAGGGGTCTGGACGCCTTCCCGCAGCAAGACTGGCCTGACAACATCCCGCTGCTCTATTACAGCTACCACATCATGGTCGGGCTCGGCACCATCTTCATAGCGATCATGCTGCTGGCGGCGTGGAAATTGCGCCGCGGGACGCTTTATGATTCGCGGGGCATGCTTTGGGCCTTGATGCTCTCGCTGCCGTTTCCTTACATTGCCAACACGGCGGGTTGGATGACCGCGGAATTCGGCCGCCAACCGTGGCTGATCTATGGGCTTATGCGCACCCAAGCGGGCGTTTCACCGCAGGTTTCCTCCGGCAATGTCTGGTTCACCCTGATTGGCTTCATGGGCATGTACACGGTGCTGAGCGTTTTGTTCTTGTTCCTGGTCTTTCGAGTCATTGAGAAGGGGCCGGAGCACGCGTAAAAGCAGTAGGCAGTAATCAGAAAGCTGTAGGCCTGAAGTCTCGAGGAGGCGCATTCATGCAAACAGTATGGTTTTGCCTTATCGCCATCATGATCGCGATGTATGTGGTGCTGGATGGGTTCGACCTCGGCGCGGGCGCCATTCATCTCTGGGTGGCGCGAGACGATGGCGAGCGCGAGCAGGTGATCCGCTCGATTGGTCCGGTTTGGGACGGCAACGAGGTCTGGCTGCTCGCGGCAGGAGGCACTCTCTACTTTGCCTTCCCGCCCCTTTACGCCTCCAGCTTCAGCGGGTTCTATTTGCCCCTGATGATCGTTCTGTGGCTGCTCATTCTGCGCGGCATTGCGATGGAGTTCCGCGCGCACTTGACCGGCGCGATCTGGCTGAGGTTTTGGGACGTGGTCTTTGCCGGTTCCAGCCTGCTGCTTGCGGTCTTCTTCGGAGCGGCACTGGGCAACGTTGTGCGTGGCGTGCCTCTGAACGATCAGGGTTATTTCTTCGAGGCCCTCTGGACCGACTTCCGCCTCGGACCCAACACCGGCGTGCTCGACTGGTACACGATCATCGTTGGCGTGACGGCTCTTGGTACCCTGGTGCTTCACGGCGGGCTGTGGGTGGCCCTGAAAACGGAAGGCGCCGTCCACGATCGCTCCCATCATTTGGCGCGCGGCATCTGGTGGATCGTTTTGTTGCTGACGATCGTGCTCACCGTCATCACCTTCAAGGTTCAACCGGAAGTTCCAGCGAATCTCACGACGCACCCATGGGGCTACGTTTTCCCCGCGCTTGCTCTCTCCGGTCTGGCGGGGATGGCATGGTTCATGCGCAAGCACGATGACCTGAAGAGTTTCCTAGCATCTTGCGCCTACATCGTGGGCATGTTGACGAGCGTGGTCTTCGGATTGTATCCGCTCATTCTTCCCGCGAGCACCAATCCCGCTTACTCGCTCACCGTCGATAACTCGAGGGCTGGAGACTACGGCCTGCGCATCGGGTTGGCTTGGTGGGTCGTCGGCATGATTTTGGTGGGCGGCTACACGTATCATGTCTATCGGAGTTTTGCCGGCAAAGTGAAAATCGAGGGCGCCGAAAAAGGTTATTAAGAAGTTCGGGGTTTTTTCCGTGCGCTTTAAACCGCCAAACCTGGCTTGGGGTGCGGTTGGATAGGGTGGCCGTACCACCACCGGCTGGGACCCGATTGTGAATAGCCCGCTAAGGAACGACACAGTTCGCTAAGGGCTGAGTCCGGCGGGGGGTGCGAGGCGGACTACATGTCGCTTCCCCCGACTCGGCTCTCGTTCCTTTTCCAGTTTTCGGACCATTTTTTCCCTGACAATTTTTCCCCTTGACAATCTACAGGGCCGGGCGTACTTTCTCCTTGTCGAGCGTCTAGGGGAGTGTCTCGACGGTCTCGAGTTCGACGCCGCGAGGCAGCCTGGCTTCGGGTTGGGCTGGATTGAGCGGTTTGACGCGCAGTTTCAGGGCTCACTTCGAGTCGCTGCGTTGCGGACAGTCGCAACGCGAAGGTAGGCCGCCATGCAGCTCTTCTATCGTCTGCGTGCGCTTTTGCGGAGAGGGGAACTGAACCAGCAACTCTCCGACGAGCTGGCGTTTCATCTGGAAAAGCAGATCGAGCTGAACCTGGAAGCGGGCATGTCGCCGGAGGAGGCTCGTTACGCCGCGCTGCGCAAGTTTGGCGGCGTCGAGCAGGTGAAGGAGCGGTGCCGCGACCTGCGCCGCGTGGGCTACCTCGAGAACTTGCTGCAGGACGCGCGCTACGGTCTGCGCCAGTTGCGCCGCGCTCCGGGGTTCACCGTTGTAGCCGTTCTGACGCTGGCGCTGGGCATCGGCGCGAACACCGCCATTTTCAGCGTGGTTAACGCCGTCCTGCTGAGGCCCTTGCCCTACAAAGACCCGTCGAGCCTCGTCTGGGCGACAGAACGATTCCCGTTCAATCACGGCGCCTCGAACGTCGTCAGCCCCGACTATATCGGATGGCAGGACCGCAACCAGGTTTTCGCGCAGATCGGAGCCTTCGGCGGGACCTCCGGCGCCAACCTCACGGGAGTCGACCAGCCGGCGCGCGTCAGCGTGACGAGCGTCACGGTGGGACTCTTTCCCATGTTGGGCGTCCAGCCCATTGCCGGCCGGATGTTTCTGCCCGCAGAAGGCAAGCAGGGCCAGGACCACGTCGCTCTGCTGAATGAGACCCTCTGGCGCAACCAGTTTGGCGCCGACCCTCACATTTTGGGCAAGACGATTAAACTAGACGACGCGGCTTACACGGTGGTGGGAATCACTCCAGCCAATCTGCGTTCCCCCACCGCCGACGTTTGGACGCCGATGGCGCTTGACTCCGAGGTCTTTTCGCCGCAGTCGCCCCGCTGGTTCATATTGACGGTGGTGGGGCGCCTGAAGCGCGGCATCGACGCCGCCCGGGCGCAAGCGGACCTACAAGTGGTCACCGAACAAATGAGCGGGGAGTACCCGCCGCAGGCCGCGAAGTTCCGCCAAAACACTCGTGTGGAAGTGATTCCGCTGCACGAGCTGCTGGTTCGTGACGTGCGGCCGCTGCTGCTGATTCTCCTCGGAGCCGCGGGATTTGTGCTGTTGATCGCGTGCGTGAATGTCGCCAACCTGCTGCTTTCGCGCGGCGTGGTGCGCGCGAGGGAGATGGCGGTGCGTTCGGCGCTGGGAGCGCGGCGCGGGCGCCTGGTCCGGCAACTGCTCACCGAGTGCCTGCTGCTGGCGGCGGCCGGAGGAGCCCTCGGGTGTCTCGCGGGGTTTTGGGGAACCAGTTTCTTGCAGCAGCTCAGCCCCTCGCGCCTTCCCTTGGAAATTCACCTTGACCTCCGCGTCCTGGCGTTTTCGGCCGCCATTGCCCTAGCCTCGGTGCTGGCTTTCGGCGTCATCCCGGCGCTCATGGCCTCGCGGACGGGAGCGAGCGAAGCGCTCAAAGAAGGATCGTCGGGTGCGGGAACGCTGCCCGCCACCCATCGTCTTCGCAGCCTGATGTCGGCGGCGGAAATTGCCTTGTCGCTGGTGATGCTGGCCGGCGCGGGACTGATGGCGCGAAGCTTTCTGCGGCTCACCGAAGTCGATTTGGGTTTCGATCCTCACGGTTTGCTGATGGCCACCGTGGCGCGGCCGGACGTGGCCAATCAGGACTCCCAGCAGTTCGGGGCGTTCTTTCGCGACGCGCTCGAGCGGGTCCAGCACCTTCCCGGCGTGAAGGAGGCGGCGTTGGTGGAGCAATACCCGTTGGGGCCGCCCAGCAATGGCACGCTGCGCCTGGGCGTTCAGGGCAGGGAAGTGGGCCGGCTTCCCAAGGTCGTCATGATCACGGCGATCAGCCCCGACTATTTCCACGTGATGCGAATGCGCGTGCTGGCGGGGCGCACGTTCGGCGGTGGCGACGCGCAGGGGACTCCCAACGTGGCGATTGTTTCGGAGTCGCTGGCGCAAATGGTGTTTGCTGGGAGCAGTCCGTTGGGCCAGCGCGTTAGCTTCGGCGCCGACCCGGCGCCGTGGAGGGAAGTGGTGGGAGTGGTGGCGGACGCGAGAAATGACACGTTGGAAGAGGACCCAGCGCCGGAGATTTACGTGCCCTATCTTCAGCAGCCGCCATTTCGCATGACGTTCGCGGTTCGAACCGAGTCCGAGCCTCAGAACCTGACTGCCGCAGTTCGCAAAGCCGTCGCGAGCATTGACAAGAATCAGCCGCTGTCGGAGGCGGCGACCATGGACGAGATCATCGCCACATCGGTCGCACCCCGACGATTCCGGATGTTGTTGCTCGGGCTGTTCGCGCTGCTCGCCTTGGTGCTTGCCGCGGTGGGAACCTACGGCGTGATCGCCTACACCTGCAACCAGAGGACCCATGAATTCGGAGTCCGGCTGGCTCTGGGGGCGGCGCAAGGGGACATCCTCAAGCTCGTCGTCCGGCAGGGAATCATGCTCGCGCTGATCGGTGTGGGAGCAGGGCTCGGAGGAGCGTACGCTTTGACCCGATTCATGGCCAGCTTGCTGTACGGAGTGAAACCTACCGACCCGCTCACGTTCACCGCCGCCTCCGTGGTGCTGATCGTCGTGACCGTGGTAGCAAGCTATCTGCCTGCCCGGCGGGCCATGAAGGTCGATCCCATGGTGGCGCTGAGGCACGAGTGAAAGGTCACAGGGGAGAGGGCGAGGAGTTGGGATTCAAAATTCAAGATTCAAAAGTCTAAAGTCGAGAGTGGAGAAGGCAGAGCCGGGCATCAAGAGTGGAGACTGAAGAGTGCAGAGCCGAACGTCGAAAGCGGCGAGCCGAGCGTCAAGAGTGGAGAGTGAGACCGGAGAGCCGGGAGCCAAGTGTTGGGTACCACAATTTCGTTTCAGCGGCATATCGGAGTTTTGCACCGAATGTTGGGTTGATGTTTCTTGGAATTCTAAATTAAACCTCGGTTTGATGCTTTTCGGGATTTCGAATGCTCGGTGTTGAATTGAAGTTTTTCGGAATCTTGAATCTTGAATTTTGAATCTTGAATTGATCCGCCCGTGACTCGCCGCCACGGGAGCAAAGGTCCTTCACCATGAAATTATTCCGCCGTCTGCGCGCGCTCTTCCGAAAAGACGAACTCAACCAGCAACTGTCTGACGAGCTGGCGTTCCACGTCGCGAAACAGACTGAGCAAAACCTTGCCGCAGGGATGAGTGTGGAAGAAGCTCGCTACGCCGCGCTGCGCAAATTCGGCGGCGTCGAACAGGTCAAGGAAGAATGCCGTGACTCGTGGGGTGTGCGCTTCGTCGACACGCTGCTTCAGGACATCCGGCTCGCCCTGCGGATGCTGGCCAAGAACCCCGGGTTTACGACGGTGTCGATTCTCACGTTGGCCATTGGAATCGGCGCCAACACGGCCATCTTCAGCCTCATCGATGCCGTCACGTTGCGGATGCTGCCGGTGCAAAGGCCGGAGGAATTGCGGCTGGTAGGCATGGTCGATCCGCACTCCGGCGGGGTAGGCGATACGGAGTTTACCAATCCGCTCTGGGAACAAGTTCGCGACCGGCAGGACGTTTTTTCCGGTGCACTCGCTTGGAGCGGCGATCGCTTCGACCTGGCGCAGGGCGGAGCCGTACACTACGTGAACGGGCTCTGGGTGAGCGGGGACTTTTTCAATACCCTGGGGCTGCATCCCGCCGCGGGGCGGCTGATCGCAGCCTCCGATGACCAGCGCGGATG
>CAZCVY010000038.1:6511-11292 GCA_964501985.1 uncultured Acidobacteriota bacterium
CGTGGTAGGACGCGTCAAGCCTGGGGTGAGTCTAAGCCAGTTGACGACGCGGCTGGGAGACCTCTCCCCCCAGATTTTTGCCGCGGCTCTACCGCAGGATTGGGATGCGGACGGGCAAAAAGGTTTTCTGCGGCAAGTTTTGGTGACCACTCCGGCCGCCAACGGGACATCCGCCCTGAGGGAGAAGTTTGACCGGCCTCTGCAATTGATCATGGCCGTGGTCTGGCTCGTACTGCTGATCGCCTGCGCCAACATTGCGAGCCTGATGCTGGCGCGTGGGGCCGCGCGACAGAAGGATCTCGCCATGCGGCAGGCGCTGGGCGCCGGCCGCTTCCGGCTGATTCGCCAGTTACTCACCGAGTGCGTCCTGCTTTCCTCGGCTGGGGCGGTCCTAGGAATTCTCTTTGCGCGCTGGGGCACCGCCCTGTTGGTCCGCTACATCTCGACGGCCGGCAACGCGGTGTTCCTGGACCTCTCGCTCGATAGTCGCGTTCTGGGATTCACCATGGTGATCGCCGTTTTCACCAGTGTGTTATTTGGCTTGCTGCCGGCTCTACGGGCCACTCGGGTGTCTTTGGCGTTAGCGATGAAGGGAAGCCAGGCCATGGAAAGCGACCACCCATCGCGTTTTCGGCATTGGATTGTGGCTTCGCAAGTGGCGCTCTCGCTGGTCCTGCTGGTGGCGGCAGGCCTATTCCTGCGCAGCTTTGCCAAGCTCGCCACTCTCGACATCGGGTTTGACCGCAACAACGTGCTGATCGTCAGTACCAGCCTTGGGACCGCCAAGGTGCCGCCCGACCAGCAGTTCTCCACTTGCGAAGCTATCGAGACCAAGCTCCGCGCTCTGTCCGGAGTAGTCTCTGTCGGCCGCTCGGTGATGACGCCCATCAGTGGATCTGGGTGGAATGGCTGGATTGAAACGGAGTGGTCAAAGGCCCTCACGGGGCGCCGCTCTCTGGCGTGGTTCAGTTTCGTCTCGCCGGGATATTTCGAGACTCTCCGTATGACTCTGCTGGCTGGCCGCAATTTCAACGCCGGTGATACCAAGACCGCGCCGGCGGTCGTGGTCGTGAACCAAACCCTCGCTCGCCGCTTTTTCCCGAGTCTGGACCCAATCGGCAAGACATTCCGAATTCGAGGTATTGACGGGAATCCTGGCCCGCCCATCGAGGTCGTTGGTGTCATCCGGGACTCCAAATACCGATCGGCCCGCGAGGAGGCTTCGCCCATCGCGTTTTTCCCAGCCACGCAGATACTCGACGCGAGTCAGGCGGAGACGTTCGAGTTGCGCACCGGCGTCCGGCCCTCGGCGCTAGTCTCGGTTGTCCAAGCCGCCGTCGCGGACGTGAATAAAGCGATTCCGCTGGAATTCCATACCCTCGCGGAACAGGTGGACGATTCGATGGTCCAGGAGCGCATGTTGGCGCTGCTTTCCGGATTCTTTGGGGCTTTGGCGTTGCTGCTGGCGATGGTGGGTCTCTACGGCACGCTCAGCTATCTGGTGGCGCAGCGGCAGACCGAGTTTGGCATCCGCATGGCGCTGGGCGCGGGACCCGGAGCAATTTTGCGGCTGGTCATGCGTAGCGTCTTTACGGTTCTTGCCGTGGGAGTCGCCACGGGCATTGGCATTTCGCTCGCGGCCACGCGGGTGCTGCAACAGTTGTTGTTCGGCCTCGGGCCGCGCGATGCCGTAACCCTAATCGCGTCGGTCGCGGTGCTGTCGGTGGTCGCGCTGATCGCCGGGTACCTCCCCGCCCGACGGGCAACAAAGGTCGATCCCATGGTGGCGCTGAGAAATGAATAGGTGTCAGGTGTCAGGCGTCAGGTGTCAGGTGTCAGGTGTTAGGTGTCAGGTACTGCTTGCCATAATTTTGTTTCAGCGCGATTTTGGGATTTTGAATATTTGGTGTTGAATTGAAGTTTTTCGGAATCTTGAATCTTGAATCTTGAATTGATCCACCCGTGGCCGACTGCCATCGGAGCGAAGGCACACCATCATGAAACTCTTCCGCCGTCTGCGCGCGCATTTCCGGAGCGAAGAACTAGACCAGCAACTCTCCGACGAGCTGGCGTTTCACCTCGCGAAGCAGACCGAGCAGAACCTCGCGGCGGGAATGAGCGTGGAAGAAGCCCGCTACGCCGCGCTGCGCAAATTCGGCGGGGTCGAGCAAATCAAAGAGGAGTGCCGCGACATGCGACAGGTGAATTACCTCGAGGACTTTTTTCAGGATGTCCGTTACGGGCTGCGGCAGTTGCGCCGCAGCCCGGGCTTCACGGTGGTTGCGGTTTTGACTTTGGCACTGGGGATTGGGGCGAACACTGGGATTTTCAGTTTGATCGACGCCGTCGTTCTGCGGCCTCTTCCCTATTCGCAGGCCGACCGGCTGGTAGCGCTGCACGAAGCTAATCGCAAGGGAAACGGGTACTCGCTCTCTTGGTTGGATTTCGTCGATTGGCGGGACCAGAGCCGCAGCTTCACCGCCATGGCGGCACTTCAGGGCGGGACCGCAACTCTCACCGGCGTGGGAGCGGCCGAGCGCCTGCAAGGACTCAAGGTTTCGTCCTCATTCTTTTCAGTTTTGGGAGTCCATCCGCTCTTGGGGCGGGACTTCCGCGACTCTGACGACCACCCCGGAGCCGCGCCCGTCGCGATTCTCTCCTACAAGCTCTGGGCGCAACGCTTCGGCAGCGATCCTCATGTTATCGGCCGTACGATTGAGTTGGATGGAAACGCGGGGACGGTCATCGGCGTTTTGCCTGCGGACTTCCGGTTCCTCTATTCCGCCGACATTTACTGGCCGATTGGGCTCGCTGCCAAAGATCAGGGCGGGCGCGGGAATCATCCAGGAATCCTGGCCATTGGCAGGTTGCGGCCCGGAGTTTCTCTGGCCGCGGCGAAGAGCGAAATGGCCGCGATTGCCGGCCGGATCGAGAAAGCCTATCCGGCCTCGAATGACGGCATCGTCGCTAGTCTGAGCCCGTTCGCGGAAATGGTGACTGCGCCGGCACAGAGCACGCTGCTCACCCTATGGGTTGCCGTTGGCTTCCTGCTTTTGATCGCGTGCGCGAATGTCGCGAATTTGCTTCTCGCCCGAGCCGCCACCCGGGACCGCGAGATGACCCTGCGCGTGGCTCTCGGCGCCCGCCGCAGCCGCCTGATTCTGCAACTCCTGACCGAAAGCGGCATCCTGGCCGTCTGTGGCGCGGCGGTGGGGTGTGTGATCGCCGTGGTTATGCTCCCATTAGTATTACGCCTCTTACCGACTGACCTGCGCGAGTACGTTACGGTCGGAGTCAATGTTCGCATCCTCGGATTCAGCCTTGTGCTGACTTTCTTGACGACGTTCCTATTTGGCCTCGTTCCCGCTTACCGAACGTCGCCGCGGCAAGTTGATCCGTCGCTGCGAAGCGGGATGCGGTCATCACCCGCCGGCTTTCAGAAGCTGTCTCTGCGGAGTTTTCTGGTGACAGGGCAAATTGCCCTTGCGCTGGTGTTGCTGGCGGGGGCAGGTCTGCTGGTCGAGAGTCTGGTGCGACTCGAAAGAGTGAATCCCGGGTTCCGCCCGGAGCGTGTTCTGGCGGCCCGCTTGAGCCTTCCGCATACTGCGTATCCGCATACCCCCCAACAAACTGCATTCATGGACCGCGCGCTCGCGAGGATTGATTCCATCCCCGGGGTTTTGGGCGCGAGCGGGTCATTCTGTTTGCCGCTCGACCTGCATGGCTGTTGGTCGTCAGTATTCGTGATTGAGGGGCGCCCGGTTCCACAGACGAAGGATCTGCCCAACGCGCATTTTAATGGCATCGAGCCGGGTTATCTTAAGACCATGGGGATTCCCCTCATACGCGGGCGCGACTTTGACGAGCGTGATGGTCCGGACAGCCCGATGGTCCTCCTGGTGAACGAAGCCTTCGCCCGAGAGTATTTCCCTCACGAAGATCCTGTGGGCAAGCGCGTCAAACAGGACTTCCCCGACGGCAAGACTCCGTACGCGACGATTGTGGGGGTGATAGGAGATGTGAGGCGAGATGAGCTGGACGAGCCTGCGGCGCCCGAGGCCTACGAGGCGCTCCGCCAAATGGGGCCGGACTACATGAACCTTGTGGTGCGGACCGCCTTGCCGAACCCTCTCAGCGTCGTGCCGGAGCTTCGGCGGGCGTTGGCGGAACTCGATGCGGATGTTCCCCTCTTCGATGTCCGAAGCATGGACTACTATGTTGCCGAGCAGGAGGCGGGGCGGCGGCTTCCCATGCTTTTGCTGGCTGCGTTCGCGGGAATAGCGCTGTTGCTCGCGGTCGTGGGGCTTTACGGCCTCCTGTCGTTCCTGGTCACACAGCGCACGCACGAACTCGGCATTCGCGTCGCTCTCGGCGCGCATCGAGGCGATATCACAGGAATGGTGATGAGTCAGGGCCTGAGGCTGGTTCTTGCGGGGCTCATTTTGGGACTGGGCGGCGCTTGGGTGCTGACGCGATTCCTCGTGGCCTTGCTCTTTGCTACAAAGCCTAACGACGTGTGGACGCTTTTGAGTGTCTCCTGCATGCTCGCCGTGGTTGCCACGTTGGCGTGCTGGCTGCCGGCCCGCCGAGCCGCCAAGGTCGATCCTATGGTGGCGCTGAGGTACGAGTGAGAGGGTAGAGGGTACAGGCGACAGGTTACACGGCAGAAAGAAATTCAAAATTCAAGGTTCAAGATTCAAAAGCCGATAGTCGATCGCTGATTGCCGATTGCCGATTGCCGATTGCCGATTGCCGATTGCCGATTGCCGATTGCCGATTGC
>CAZCVY010000038.1:11392-14579 GCA_964501985.1 uncultured Acidobacteriota bacterium
GATTGCCGATTGCCGATTGCCGATTGCCGATTGCCGATTGCCGATTGCCGATTGCCGAGGTTAATTACCACATCCATGTTTCACGGGGATTTCGTGTTCTTGAATTTTGAATCTTGAATTTTGAATTGATCCCTGGCTGCTGTAAGAACAAAGGTAGGCAACCATGAAATTCTTCCGTCGTGTCCGCGCGCTATTCCGGAAAGACGAACTTAGCAAGCAGCTCTCAGACGAACTGGCGTTCCACGTCGCAAAGCAGACTGAGCAGAACCTCGCGGCGGGGATGAGCGCGGGGGAAGCTCGCTACGCCGCGCTGCGCAAATTCGGCGGCGTCGAGCAGGTCCAAGAAGAATGCCGCGACGCGTGGAGCTGGCGCTTCATTGACACCTTGCTTCAGGATCTGCGCTACGGCCTGCGCATGCTGGGAAAAGATCCCGGCTTCACCGTCGTGGCCATTATCACGCTCGCGGTCGGCATCGGCGCTAACACCACCATCTTCAGCGTGGCGTGGCGGCCCATGCGTTACCGCGACCCCGACCGGCTTCTGATCGTGTGGGAGACACGCCCCGAGGGAAGCCGCAGCCCCGTTTCTGCTCCCACCTACCTCGATTGGCGCAATCAGAATACGAGCTTCGAGCAACTCGCCGCCGCACGCAGCGAGAACGCCGCCCTTTCGGGAAACCCTCCCGTGCTTGTATCCGGGTCCGGCATCAGCTCGAACTTTTTCGACGCGTTCGAGTTGCAGCCCGAGCTGGGGCGGTTTTTCTTGGCTGCGGAGTTTCGCCCAGGTAGTGACAAAGTCGCCGTCTTGGGCGACGAAATCTGGCGCGCGCACTATGGAGGTGACCCGAGTATCGTGGGCAAGACCGTCCGCGTTAATGGTGAGACGTACTCCGTCGTAGGTGTGGCCCCGGCGGGTTTTGAGTTCTTTGGGAGGACGGATGTTTGGTTGCCCTTAGCCCTTCCGAGCGCGGGGCTGAACCGGCAGACTCGCGACTTGCTGGTTGTGGGCCGGACAAAACCCGGGGTTACGGTAATGCAGGCGCGCGAGGAAATGCGAACGCTCGCGGCTCGAGTCGCGCAGGAATCTCCCGAAACGAACAAGCGATGGAGCGCTCTCGCCCAGGACTTCAACGAGGCTCTGGCTGGCCCGGGCGTCCGCATGATGTTCATCATTCTTTTCACCACAGTGAGCTTGGTCCTGCTGATGGCTTGCGCGAATGTCGCCAATTTGCTTCTCGCTCGGGCCTCGACGCGCGGCAAGGAAATCTCCGTGCGCATCGCATTGGGTGCAAGCCGCTGGCGGGTGATGCGCCAACTGTTGGTGGAAACCTTTTTCCTCGCCATGCTCGGCGGCGCACTGGGCCTGCTGCTTGCTTTTGGCGCCGTGCAATACCTTGCAACTTTCCCGGTCTTGCAGGCGCCAGGCCTGGCTCCAATCGAAATCAACCACGTGGTATTGGAATTCGCTGCGGCGCTCTGCCTGGCCGCGACAGTGCTTTCCGGGCTCGTGCCCGCCTGGCAGACTACCGCGGCGAATTTGATGGAGCACGTCAAAGCCGCCGGCCGCACCACGGCAGGCGACCGTAGGCAAAGCCGCATACGAAATAGCTTAGTGATGGCGGAGCTGGCGTTGTCCTTGCTGCTCATGGTGGTCACCGGCCTGAGCGTAAGGAGCTTCATTCGTCTGAGCCAGGTCAATCCCGGCTTTCCGAGCAAAGGGCTGCTGACCGCGCACTTGGCATTACCGGCTCCGCAGTATGCCGACACGGGCCGCGTGCGCATGTTTTATTCCCAGTTGCTCGCTGGCGTGCGCGCGATCCCGGGCGTTGACGATGCCGCGATTTCCACCGGCCTGCCGCCGATGAACTCCGAAGGTGGCCAACCCTTTCGCGTGGAGGGGCGTGATCCCAGTTCGTCCGGCGCCTCCGGAGACGCGAACTATGAGGTCATCAGCTCCGGATATTTCCGTACCCTTGGTTTGGCCGTGCGAAGGGGCCGCAGCTTCACGGAGGACGACCGCCAGGGGGCGACGCCGGTCGCGATGATCAATCATCGTCTCGCCGAGAAATTTTTTCCAGCCGGCGACCCCCTTGGCAAGCGACTGCTCGTTACCGAGCTCGTCCCGGGCCGGACCGATCGCGCGGGACCCTTGGCGCTGGAAATCGTCGGCATCGTGGATGATATAAAGAACTCGCGGGTGAACGAACCTAGTACCCCTGAGATTTACATTCCCTATCTGCAAGCGCCCTGGACCGACGAGTACCTTCTGGTGCGGAGCCGAAGCCAGACCGAGCCGCTCTTGGCCTCGGTCCGCCATGCCGTGCAGGCCGTCGATCAGGATCTGCCGCTGACCAGCGTCAGCACGATGGATGAGCGCTTGTCGATGGCTCTCGCCGGTGGGCGCGTGGTTGTGGTCTTGATGGCCATCTTCGCAATATTTGCTCTACTGATGGGGAGTATCGGGCTATACGGCGTCATCTCTTACTGGGTGACTCAGCGCACGGCCGAGTTTGCACTGCGATTGGCTCTGGGCGCTTCCCATCGAGCGATTTTCCGCCTGGTGGCGAACGGCGCGCTGCGACTGCTGCTGATCGGCGGCTGCGTCGGATTGGCGCTGGCTTTGGGAGTCGCTCGCTTCATGGGCAGCATGATTTTCGGGGTCAGCCCGTACGATCCCGCGACGTTTCTCGCGGTCACATTGGTTCTGCTGGCCGTGGTGCTGATCGCCAGTTACATGCCCGCCCGGCGCGCCACAAAGGTCGATCCGATGGTGGCGCTGAGGTACGAATAGGTGTCAGGTGCCAGGTGTCAGGTGCAAGGGAAAATGCCGAATTCTGGATGTTGAATTGAGGAGCGATATGGGAAAGTCAATCGATCTACTTCAAGGCACGCTGGACTTATTGATTCTGAAAACGCTGGCTCTCGAGCCCATGCACGGTTGGGGGATTTCGCAGCGCATTCAGCAAATCTCGCAGGACTCGCTCCAGGTGCAGCAAGGGTCACTCTATCCGGCGCTGCACCGGCTGGAGATGCAGGGCTGGATTGATGCAGAGTGGGGCGCCTCGGATAACAATCGTAAGGCCAAGTATTACCGACTGACGGATACCGGGCGCAAACAACTGGAAGTCGAGACTGCCAAGTGGGAGCGCCTGTCATCCGCCGTCGCGCAAATCCTCGCCACGGCGTA